>JBCCTH010000026.1:0-19424 GCA_039198835.1 Pseudomonadota bacterium
GGAGCCAGCCGAACAGGCTCGCATTTTGCGCCTCGGGCACAGCGCGTGTCAAGGTCTGATAAAGGTGGTGGTGGGTATTCACGAGGCCCGGCGTCACAAGAAAGCGCGCGCCCTCGATGATCTCGCCCGCGAAGTCTCGCGGCGTCGTGAGCCCCTGCCCGATCTGGCTGATCTTGCCGTCTTCGATGAGCATGTCGCCCCCGCTGATCACGCGGTCTTCGTCATCCATCGTGACCGCGAGCGCGGCATTGCGGATGAAAAAATCAGCCATCTGAGACAGCGGAGGCCAGCGCGTCGAGGGCGGCGGCGTGAAGCTCGGGCGTTGCCGCCGCAACGGCCCGCCCGCCGCCATGCGCCGGGCCGCCTTCCCAATTTGTCACGATCCCGCCCGCCGCCTCCACGAGCGCGATCGGCGCTTGGATGTCATAGGGTTGCAGCCCCGCCTCGATCACGAGATCAGAAAGCCCCATCGCGATAAGGCCATAGGCATAGCAATCCAGGCCGTAGCGCGTGAGCTTGACCTGGCGCGCAACGGCCTCGAAGGCGGCGCGCTCCGCTGGTCTTCCGATTTCGGGGAATGTCGAAAACAGGATCGCCTCATCGAGCGAGGTCGTGCGCCGCGTGGCCAGATTTCTCGTCCCATGGGGGCCGCGCAGTGTTGCCTGGCCGAAACCGCCGCAAAACCGCTCGCCGATATAGGGCTGGTCGAGGATCCCGTAGAGCGGACCGCTTTCTTCAGAGAAAGCGATGAGTGTGCCCCATGTCGGGGCCCCCGCCACGAAAGCGCGCGTCCCGTCGATGGGATCGATGACCCATGAATAGCCGCTCGTGCCCGCTGTCGCCGCCTCTTCTTCGCCCAGGATCGCATCTTGCGGCCTGGCTTTGCCAAGCACAGCGCGGATCGCGGCTTCGGCGGCGCGGTCGCCCTCGGTGACAGGATCAAAGGCATTGACGGCGCTTTTGTCATCGACATCGAGCCCGGAGGATCTGAACCAGGCCAGCGTCTCACGCGCGGCCGCCTCCGCGCAGGCGTCCGCTACCGATGTGATCTCGGCAATAAAGTCATTTGAAAGCGCCAAGTTGCACCGCCCGTCCAACGCACAAAGCTGTGCCGTCGCGCGCAGTTGTGCCCACTGGCCGGGAACGGGTCAACGTCTTTGGCGGCGGGGCTGAGGCGCGATGGGCATCCGCGCGCCTCCAAGACCATTTGCTAGACGACGTCGCTCAAGACGCGCGCGAGTTCAAAAATCTGTCGGCGTTGGTTCTCGGGGATCGAATAGTAAGATCGCACGAGCTCCATCGCCTCCTTCTGGGCCATCGGATCTTCGCCGGGGCCGTCTGTCTCACTGGCACCTGCCTCATCGAGACCATCGAAGAAAAAGCTCACGGGCACCTGGAGCGTTTCTGCGATATCCCAAAGACGGGATGCGCTGACGCGGTTCATCCCGGTTTCATATTTCTGAATCTGCTGAAACTTGATCCCAACGCTTTCAGCAAGTTCTTGTTGGGTCATGCCCTGCAACCAACGACGGTGGCGGATGCGCTTGCCCACGTGAACATCGACGTGATGTTTCATGTTACTACTCCTTGGATGCCTCGCGACAATACGTGAGGCAACACCCGTGTAGCACGAGCGGGGGGCATTCTCACAACCTGACGTTTTGTTAGGTCTGTCGGGGCGCTTACGGCATCCTTCTACCTCATTCTGGAAGGGATATTCCTGGATTGCTGAAAAATTAGGCAGCTTTGACGGTTTTGAACTTGACGTAAAGGACAAGCAGCGCCTTGCGCCCCGTCCGCGAAACGCGCATCACCCGCCCAAAACGAGGAAAGCCATGCGCGCGCTTCGCGTCACTGAATTCAAAAAATCTCCACGCGTCATGGAGATCGAAACACCCGCGCCCGCGCCGGGCGAAGTGTTGATCAAGGTCGCCGCATGCGGGCTCAATTTCGCTGACCTGCTCATGATCAAGGGCGAATACCAGGCAACACCAACACCGCCCTTCACGCTCGGTCTTGAACTGGCCGGAGAGGTCGTCGCGCTCGGCGCGGATGTGACCGCGCTCAAGATCGGCCAGCGGGTGGCTGTCTTCGGGGGCGGCGGCGGGCTTGCCGAATTCGCGCTTGCTCGGCCCGAGGCCTGTATCCCGCTCCCCGATACGATCAGCCTGGTCGAGGCTGCGGGGTTTCAGATCGCTTATGGAACATCGCATCTGGCTCTGACCGATCGCGCGCGCCTCAAACCTGGCGACACCCTCCTCGTGTTGGGCGCGGCGGGGGGCGTTGGCCTCACGGCGGTCGAAATCGGCGCGGGTCTCGGCGCAGAGGTGACGGCCGTGGCGCGGGGCGCGGAAAAGCTCGCCGTCGCGCGCGCGGCAGGCGCGCATCATCTCATCGATGCAGGCGTAGAAGATATCGCCGCCGCCATCAAACGCGCCGGTCCCTTTGCCGCCGTCTACGACCCCGTGGGTGGCGCGCTCGGCGAAGCAGGGCTGCGCGCGCTCGCGCGCGGCGGGCATTTTCTCGTCATAGGGTTTGCATCCGGCGATCTACCCGCTTTGCGCCCCAATCACCTGCTCGTCAAAAACGTCTCGGTCCACGGCTTTTACTGGGGCGGATATCTCGAATTCGATCCAGAAAGCCTGCGCGCCTCGCTTCAAGCGCTCCTCGCGCTCCATGCCGCAGGCAAGATCAGCCCGCATATCGGCCTCACCGCCGATCTCGATGCAGCATCGGACGCGCTTGAAAAACTGCGCAAGCGGCAAACGACCGGCAAGGTGGTCATCACCTTGGGTGCCGGGCACCGCTAGCAATACGCGTTGCGCACCAGCGCTGCGAGCGCGTCAAGCGGCTCTCCCCCGCCATCGGGCCGACGGTAGAGATTGATCTTCTGGAGCGAAAGCTCTGGCAGCGCCCCGCCGTGGCTGATGCGCTCGAAATAAACCGGCTCAGAGCCCGCCACCATCGCATGGACCGCCAGATCAGCGCTCACGGACGCCTCGATCGTCCGGGTGGAATTTGATTCAACGCCCATTTCCCAATCGATGTTGGCGCGGTCGAGCGCCCGCTGAACATCGCGCCTGAAGATGCAGTTTCCCTCGAAGGCGAGCCTTAGCGGCCGCGAGCGCCAGGCGCTGCCCCCCGGCGCGCCCACCCAGACGAGCGGTTTTTCGCAAAGCGTTTCTCCGCCCGCCCCAAGCTCGCTTTCGGTGGTCAAAATGAGATCGCAATCGCCCGCCATGAATTGCTTTTTGAGGCCGCGCGTGAACGAGGAAATGAGATTGACCTTCATCCGCGGATAAGACGATGCGAAGTTCTGCAAAACCTGCGGGATATGCGGGTAGACGATATCATGGGGCACGCCCAGCGTGATCTCGCCTTCAAACCCGTCATCCGTGAGACGGCTCAGCGCCTCGTCATTGAGCGCGAGCATGCGGCGCGCGTAGCCCAGCAGTTGCTCGCCAGCCGCGGTCAGCGCGACACTGCGCGCGGACCGGTCGATCAACCCCACGCCGAGCCCCTCTTCAAGCCGCTTCAGTTGCATCGAAACCGCCGATTGCGTGAGGTTGAGGGCGCCTGAGGCGCGCGTCACCCCGCCCAGATCTGCGACAGCCGCGAAAGAGCGAAGGGAGGTAAGATCGAGATTGCGCGGCATATCACTTTTCCTGATGTTTCATCTAACATTCATTCATTTTCAATATGCATCAAAAGACCCCATAACATCAAGTATCGTGATGATTTGCGAAAGACGCATAACAAACAGGAACCTCAGCCATGACAACCCAGACAGCAACCACCGCCCTCTTTCCCCGTTTTCACAACCCGATTGCCACGCTGGCCCATGTGATCGCCGTGGCAAAATCGCGCCGGGCGCTTGCAAAGCTCGATGCGCGCTCGCTCGAAGATGTCGGGCTCAGCGCGAAAGTCGCGCATGATGAGGCCGGTCGCGCGTTTTGGGATGTACAAACAAACTGGTCGTAACGGGCGATTGTTTACGCACCCGCCAGCCCTGCGGCACAAAGCGCCCAAATTGCCCGAGCATCGCGGCCTGAAACGCTTGAAAAACAGCGCCGCCCTGCCAATATCACACCCGATGAGGGGCGTGGTGCCACCGCGCCCCTTTAGGGAACCTTTTTGGAGGCGATAATGGCAGACTACCAAACGATCCGCTCCGCCACTGGTGCGCGCGCGGCCGAGGTCGATGCAGGGCTCAGAGCCCACATGAACAAAGTCTACGGCACAATGTCCGTCGGCATGATGATCACGGCGCTCATGGCCTGGGCGATCTCGGGTCTCGCGACCACGAGCGATCCGGCCAATGCTGTGGTCCAGCTGCAAAACGGCACGCTCCTGACGGGGCTCGGCCAGGCGATCTATCTGTCGCCGCTCCGCTGGGTGATCATGTTCGCGCCGCTCGCCGTGCTGTTTCTGGGCATCGGCCCGGTCATGCGCCGCGCGTCAGCATCCGCCGCACAGCTCTTCTTCTTCGTCTTCGCGACGCTGATCGGCCTTTCGCTGAGCTCGATCTTCATTGTCTACACCGATTTCTCCATCGCGCAGACGTTCCTCGTGACGGCCATCGCCTTCGCGGGGCTGAGCCTCTACGGCTACACCACGAAGCGCGACCTCTCCGGCTGGGGCACGTTCCTGATGATGGGTCTCATCGGGCTGATCGTGGCGATGATCGTCAACATCGTGCTCGGTGCCTTTTTCGGCATCTCCTCGCCCGCATTCATGTTCGCGATCTCGGCCATCGGTGTGCTGATCTTCGCAGGGCTGACAGCCTATGACACGCAAAACATCAAGAGCGAGTACGTCGCCCATGCGCAATATGGCGATCAGGAATGGCTCGATAAATCGGCGATCCATGGTGCGCTGAACATGTATCTGAACTTCCTGAACATGTTTCAGTTCCTGCTCTTTTTCCTGGGCAGCCAAGAGTAAGCCCGCTGGCAAAACGTTGAGAGAGCCGCCCCCGCCCGGGGCGGCTCTTTTCTTTTGGAACGATAAAACCTCCCAGAGCGCGCGCGGGGCCTCCGCGCCCATTGCCTGCGATCGAGGCACCAGGTGCCTTTGCAAGGCCAAAAGCGCCGATCCTTGTTGCCCTTGCGCAGCGGAGGTGCAATCACCTCCCCGCAAAGGGCCCCAAGGGCTAAAAGACATGTCAAGGACGGCCCCATGAAAAGCATCGCCCAAAAGCTTGTCAGAGAGATATCGGGCGTCGCGCGGGTCTGCGGGCCGCTCACAGGCCTGAAATACCTCGCCGCGTGCCTCACAGCCATCCCCGGCATCGCAAGGACCAAAACGCTCCAACCCGCCGATGAGCGCATGGGCACCGTCTCGGTCACCTGCAAACACGGCACGGTCGCCTATCCGTCCAAAGAACTCGATGCCGCCAACACTCTCCAGGGCGATAGCCCGGCGTTTTCCGCGATCCGAGAGATCTTCGCGCGCGATGTCTATGGCCACGGCTTTACCACGCTCCCAAAGATCAAAACGATGCTCGATCTCGGCGCAAATCGCGGCGTGGTCACCCTCTATGGCGTCAAATCTCTGGGGGCTGAATGGGTCTGCGGGATCGACCCGACCGATGGGTATGACAAGGTCTTCGCGCATCTCGCCGATGCCAATGACCTTGCCGAGGGCCAACGCCACAGGATCAAGAAATTCGTGGGAAGCGCCGGTGGGGAAGAAACGCTCACCGTGGGCATGGTGCTGAAAGATCACGGCATCGCCAAGCTCGATTTCCTGAAATGCGATATTGAAGGCGGCGAAAACGCAGTCTTTCTCGAAGATCCCGCTGAGTTCCTCAACGTGACCGACCGCCTCGTCATGGAGCTCCACCCCGCCATGGGCTCAAGATCAGAGGAGATCGGCGCGCGGCTCAGCGCGGCGGGCTTCAGCTTCAAGAGCTACGACGCTGACAAACGCCCCTGCGATCTCGCCAGGGCCGATTATCTCTTTGCGTCAAAAAACCCTGGCGAACTGCGCTAAGCGCCGCGCTGGCAAGGGAAAGAACCGCCGGGGATGGTGGGCGGGGCGATGCGCAAGCGAGCGCCGCGCGGCATCCCTCTAGAGCGCAGCGAGCCAGGCCTCAATCTCGCGCAGCGATCCAAAGCGGTGCTTTTGCCCCTGAAACGCGGCGTATTGCGTTTCGATGCGCCGCCGCGCTGAGAGGCGCGTGCGCCAGATAAAGCGCAAAAAATCCAGTGTTTCAGCGTCAAATTTTTCCGGGCAGCCCTCTGGCAGGTCTGGCCTGGATCGCCCTCGAGAGCGCCAAGTGCGCCGCAAAACGCGCCAGACCCGCAAAGACAGGCCAATATCTATCCAAAGCATCAGATCCGCCCGCGCCGCGCGGCTTTCAAATGTCGCCGAAAGCCCGCCCTCGATGATCCATCGGTCCTTCTCTTGCTCGGCGCGGATCATCTCGATCTTGTGTGCCAAAGGTCGCGCCACCCAGCCGGATTGCCAATGAATTTTATCCATATGGACGACAGGCAACCCCGTCCGAGCCGCCAGATCGCGCGCCAAGGTTGACTTGCCCGCGCCAGGCTGACCCAGGATCATCACGCGCTTCATAGCGACCGCGTCATGCGCATGGCCGGAAAATCGATCGCCCCCTGAAGTTGGACGACCATCGGCTCCACCCGCTCAAAGCCCATGGCCTCATAAAAGCCCACCGCGGTCAGCGTGGCCCAGCATTCGAGCGCGCCGAGCCCGGCCGCCTTTGCCTTTCGAAAGCTGTGGTCCATGAGCGCACGCCCGATGCCCGCGCGCAAGCGTCTGTCATCGGTCACAACGTGGCGCACATCTCCCCAGCCCGGGCGGCGGCTGCGCGTCCATCCGCCCGCGCCGACGATCTCGGTACCCTCCAGCGCGAGGTAATATGTCCCCGATGACATCAAGGAAGGGCGCGCGCGCGTCATCGCGGGGATCGCCGCGACAAGAACGCTCGGCGGATAATCGGCCTTAAGGAGGCGCGGGTAGCTGCGCTGCAAGAGCGCATCGACGGCGGCGGTATCGCGCGGCGTCGCGGTCCTGATCGATATGGCCATCCAGGCACCCTCCAGAACGCAAAAAGCCGCGCAACCGCGCGGCCCTTCGCCTGTGTCGATACCGGGCAGATTACTTGATCTTGCCTTCCTTGTAATCGACATGCTTGCGCGCCACCGGGTCATATTTCTTGATGACCATTTTCTCGGTCATCGTGCGCGCATTCTTTTTCGTCACATAAAAATGGCCCGTGCCCGCGGTGCTGTTGAGCCGGATCTTGATCGTGGTGGGCTTCGCCATGGCGTCTCTCCTCGTCGAACGCGCATGCGCCCGGTGCAATCATGAAGTGCGCCTTTTAAGCGCGCCCGCGCCCATGTCAACTCCTGTGTCAACGCCCCTGTCATCTCCCCGTCAACTCCGGTTTGGCGGGCGATCCGTTGGGCGATGGGCCGCCCATAAACCTGGTGGCAGTTGCGCGGATGGCCTGTAAGCCGGATTCTGTGCGCCCCGGTAATCCGAGGCATGATGGCCATTCCTCTAGGACGCCCGTTGCCGGACGCCTCAAGCTGCCTACCCGGGTTCCAAGGCGAGGCGGCCAACGGAACCCCTATTCGGCATTGCTCCCGGTGGGGCTTGCCATGCCGGGCCGGTTACCCGCCCCGCGGTGGGCTCTTACCCCACCTTTTCACCGTTACTTCGCATGCGAAGCAGTCTGATTTCTGTGGCGCTTTCCCTAGGGTTGCCCCCGCCGGGCATTACCCGGCACCGCCGCCTCATGGAGTCCGGACTTTCCTCTCCCAAGAGGCGTCACTTGTGAAAACCCCTGAGCCCCGGCAGGGGCGAGGTCCCACAGGCGAAACCGCCCGGCAGCGGCCATCCAGCCATCCGCGCAAGGCGCAGCTAGGCCTGTGGCCGATCTTTGTCAAATGTCTCCATCAAGGTGCGCAGGCGCGCGATATCGCCCATATCCCGGCGCGAAAGCGGCCCGGACCGCTGCGGCGCGAAGCGGCTGCGAAACGCTTCAAGGAGCGTCTCGCAAGGCCCGTCTGGATACCCGGCCGCCAAAGCATCAGCGCGAAAAAGGGTCTCGCAGGGCGGCAACTCATCAAGCTCTACCCGCGCAAGCGCATATGGGCCCAGCGCCAGCTCTTTGTCTTCGAGCCGCGTCCAGGGGAACGAGCGGCCCGGGTCGATCTTGCGGCCGGGCGCCATGTCTGAATGGCCGATCACATTCCAAGGCGGAATAGACCATCGCGCGAGGATGCCAGCGAGGCATGGCTGAAGGGCGCTCAACAAAGGCTCGGCAAACGGCGACGCGCCGTCATTGACCAGTTCGATGCCGATGGAGCGCGAATTCATATCATCCCTGCCCCGCCAGCTTCCCGCGCCTGCATGCCCGGCGCGGCGCTCCTCCGCGACAAGCTGTGTCACCTCACCGGCCTCGGAGATCACATAATGCGCCGAAACTTCGAATGCGGGGTCACAAAGCCGTGCTATGGCGGCGGCGGCGGGTGTCATCGCCGTATAATGCAACACGACAAATTCCGGCAAAAGCCCGCCCCGGCGCGCCCCATGATTGGGCGAAGGCTGCCAGATGGGCGCGATCAGTTGGCCACGACGCGGAACGGCGCGGGGTTCCAGGCGCAGGCGAACCCATCGCCATCGGGATCAAGGCCACGGCGGTCGCGCTCTGGCCCGCCGAGTTCCAGAAATGCCTGCTGCGCGAGATCGGCGCTGGCATAGGCCGCGCAGTTGCGCAGATGCCGGTTCTGCGTGGTCAGCCCGTTGCGACGATAAAGGGTCTGACCCACCGCATTCGAAGTTCTGAGCGCATAGGCCACGATGTTGGGGCCGCTTCCTGCCCGCGACGGGAGAGCCGTCGGCTCGACGACCTGATAGAGCTCGCGATTGGCCGCAAGCCGCGCTGCATCGCTTTCAATCGTTTCACGGTCTGAAACCGCATCGAAATTCTGCTCATCCGAGATATCGCCGCTGCGCGCCGCCAATGGATCAACCGGCGCGACAACCCCCGCGCCGCCGCCGCTTAAGCCGCTCTCGGGAATGACCGCGTCCACAGCCGCCGCGGTTTGATCATCATTTATCGAGCCCTCGAGCGCGGCATCGCGCGCAGCTTGAGCGGCCCGAAAATCATCGGCGCTGCCAAAACCCACCCCCGCGCCGGAATCGGGTATTTCGGGCGCGCAGGCCGCCCCTAATAAGAGCACGCAAACCAGCGGCAGGTGTTTCATCTCGGGCCTCACATCACTTTGAGCCGTCATAACCGCTTTCGCCGCCCCGCGCCATGTCTCTCACGGAGCAGGGCGCGATCATGCCGGGGAACCATGACGGGCAACCGGGCCATGCGCCTGTCAAACGCCTCACACACAAACGCTCAACGGGTCAGCGGACGCCGCTCACCACCATTTACCCGGGCGCGCGGCAAAGCCCGCAGCCCCTTCGAGCACATGAGCGGTATTGAGGAGCGCCGCTTCCTCCCACGGGCGCCCGATCAATTGCAGCGCAAGCGGCAGACCGTCATTATCAAGCCCGGTGGGCACGGCGATGCCCGGGAGCCCGGCCAAGTTGACCGTCACAGTGAACACATCATTGAGATACATCTGCACAGGGTCGTCAAAGCTCTTGCCGAGCTCAAAAGCGGCGGACGGCGTTGCCGGTGTCAGGATCGCATCGATCCCTTCGGCGAAGACATCGTCGAAATCCTTCTTGATCAAGGCCCGCACCCGCCGCGCGCGATTGTAATAGGCGTCATAAAACCCCGCGCTGAGCACATACGTCCCCACCATGACCCGGCGTTGCACCTCCGCGCCAAAGCCTTCGGCACGGGTCTTTTCATACATCTCCACGATGCCATCGCCCTCTTCGAGCTTGGCACGGTGCCCGAAGCGAACACCGTCATAGCGCGCTAGATTCGAAGAGGCCTCCGCGGGCGCGATGACATAATAGGCGGGCAGCGCGTATTTGGTGTGGGGCAGCGTGATATCGCGGATCACCGCCCCCGCATCCTTGAGCATCGCCGTGCCCTCGGCCCAGAGCGCCTCGATCTCGCTTGGCATCCCGTCCATGCGATATTCTTTGGGGATCCCGATCACCTTGCCCCTGATGTCGCCGGTGAGCGCTGCTTCAAAATCAGGCACCGGCAAATCTGCCGAAGTCGCATCCTTCGCATCATGGCCCGCCATCGCGCCGAGCATGATCGCGTTATCGCGCACCGTGCGCGCCATCGGCCCGGCCTGATCCAGAGACGAGGCGAAGGCCACAATCCCCCAGCGCGAGACGCGCCCATAGGTGGGCTTCATGCCGGTAATCCCGACAAACGCTGCGGGCTGGCGGATTGAGCCGCCGGTATCTGTGCCCGTCGCGCCCAGGCAAAGCCCGGCGGCGACGGCGCTCGCCGAGCCGCCCGATGAGCCACCCGGCGTCAGCGGCGCGCCATCGGCGGTTTTCCAGGGGTTGACCGCATTGCCGTAAACCGAGGTTTCATTGGACGACCCCATCGCGAACTCATCCATATTGAGCTTGCCGAGCATGATCGCGCCCGCGTCAAAGAGCTTCGATGTCACGGTGCTTTCATATTGCGGCCTAAAGCCTTCGAGGATCTTCGAGGCGGCCTGCGAGGGGACACCCTTCGTGCAAAAGAGATCCTTTATGCCAAGGGGGATACCGCACATCGAAGGCGCCTCCCCAGCCTTGAGGCGCGCATCGGCCGCCGCCGCTTGCGCCCGCGCGATCTCGGGCGTCTCATGCACAAAAGCGCCGAGCTGAGCCGCGCCGTCGATCTCGCTCAAACATGCCTCTGTCAGCTCCGTGGCGCTTGTCTCGCCCTTGCGCAGCGCGTCTCGGGCGGAGGCGATCGTGAGTTTCGAAAGATCCATCACTCAACCACCTTCGGCACCGCGAAAAACCCCTCGCGCGCGTCGGGCGCATTGGCGAGGACAGCCGGGGCCTGGTCGCCTTCTGTGACGCTGTCTTGGCGGCGCTTCAAGCGCATGGGCGTCACCGAGACCATCGGCTCCACACCCGTCACATCAACCTCCGAAAGCTGCTCGATAAACCCCAAAATCGCGCTGAATTCCTCGGCGAGCGCAGGCAAGGCCGCCTCTTCAACGCGGATGCGCGCGAGCTTGGCAACCTTCGCGGCGGTCTCTTTATCGATGGCCATGGGATGTCTCCGGTGCGTTTGGCGCGGTCCTAACTTGGCGGCGCTGCCTTGCCAACCATGTGTCGACGATAAACCTCGATCATCCAGCCAAGCATGACGCCGTTGAGAATGTGCCACAGGAAGTGCGAGCCAAGCGGAACCTGATCACAGATCAGTTCATCAATGGAACGCAGCGAGATCGAGACGATCAGGATGAGAGCGCCAATCCGCATCCCTCGCGCGGTGGCCCGGCTCTCTCGGGCCACGAGCGGCGCGAACGCAAAAAGCAGGATCGGCACCGTCCAGTAGAAGTTGGATATCGAGAAAAAGGGCAACCGGTCGATGAGCGGAACGACGAGCGCCGCGAAGGGGAGGAAAGAGACCGTCAAAAGGGCCGCGCCCCAGACCGGCCACCGCAGAAAATGCAGACCCACCGCGAAAAGATAGGTCAGAATGAAGAGCCCGATGGGGATGACATCGGCCAGAGCCGCCCAGCCGGTCGCATGGGTATGAAAGAGAAATGAGCCTATCCCGATCGCCGTGAGGATCGCGACGAGCAAATGGGCGATGGGCAGCGCCGCGCCCCTGAGCCGCCACCACATGACAAGAGCGGCAATCAGAAAGGCCGCGTTCGTGACGGCATTCACGGGCTCGGACCAATAAGAGAAATCAACCCGCTCGCAATAGCCGTCGAACTGCTCGGTGAGATCCATTGCCGCGTTATCCTTCCATGCTAGGCTTGGCCTAGCACAGGGAGGACAAGATGAAACTCATTTGGCTGGGCCACGGCAGTTGGCGCGTTGAAATCGAAGACCAGGTTTTGCTCATTGATCCCTGGCTTGAGGGCAATCCGATGATGGACGGGCAAGACAGCGCCGCAGCCCTGGCGGAGGCCACGCAGATCCTCGTAACGCATGGCCACTTCGATCATACCAATGGCGTCGCCGCGCTTTCGAAAGAGAGTGGCGTCGCAGTGAACGGCATGGTCGAGCTTGTGACCGCCCTTGGCAAGGACGGCGCCGTTGAAGGCCATGCCTATAACAAAGGCGGGCATGTCATGTTCGGCGATGTCCGGGTGAGCCTCGTGCCTGCCTCGCATTCCTCCTCAATGGCGGGCCATGGCGCGGTGGGGGCAGAATGCGGCTTCATGATCGCGGGCGAGGGCCACACTCTCTATTTCTCTGGCGATACCGGGCTCATGGCCGATATGGATTGGATGGGCGATCTTTTCAAACCCGACATCGGCGTGCTTTCAGCGGGCGGCTATTACACGATGGGGATGGAAGAAGCCGCCTATGCCGCGCGACGCTATTTCAACTTCAAGACAGTGATCCCGCAGCATTACAGAACCTTTCCGGCGCTCGCGCAATCCGCGCAGCCATTGCGCGATGCGCTGCCCGGCGTGAACGTGATCGAGCCCGAGGTCATGGAAGCAATAGAGCTTTAGCGCGCCGCGCCCTGACAGGTGCGCTTGTTAGAACGATCGGCCCCGCCCGCCTCCCTTCTGCGCCAGCTGCGCTGGCTTGAACCTGAGGGGGGCGCGCTGCGCGCGCCGGGCGCTTTACTGCCTATTTCAGCGCTTCCATTGACGTCCGACAAAGGCGGCGATCATGGCCCGTCATGAACCGCAGATCGCTCCCACCGTCTTCCCTTCCACTGGCCCAAAATACTCATTGATTTGGGGGAATGGCCCCAAGATCGCTCATCAGCGTCGCGCGCGAAAGAACGCTCTGAGGAGAGCCTCTGCCTGCCCCGCTGCGATCCCGTCATAAATCTCGGGCACGTGGTGCGCCTGGGCGTGCGAGAAAACGCGCGGGCCCTGCGCGACACCGCCGGATTTCGGGTCAGGCGCGCCGTAATAGAGCCGCGCGAGCCGCGCATTAGAGATCGCCGCCGCGCACATCGGGCAGGGTTCGAGGGTCACATAAAGATCGCAGCCGGTGAGACGCTCGCTGCCGAGAGCCGCGCAGGCCCGCCGGATCGCCAGGATCTCGGCATGGGCGGTGGGATCGTGGCGGGCGCGCATCTCATTCATCGCCTCGGAGAGGATCTCTCCCCCCGCCGCGACGATCACCGCCCCCACAGGCACCTCGCCCGCAGCCGCGGCCGCGCGCGCCAGCGTCAGGGCACGGGTCATATGCGGGTGATCAACCATGGCAGGCGCAATGGCAGCCCTCTTGGCGCGCGGCAAGGGCCAGTGTAGGGCCAAGCCATGGCCAAGCCCCCTCCACCCGCATCAAGCCCAGAACCCGCCGCCACCCCCAACGGCGATCGCATCGCCAAGGTGTTGGCCCGCGCGGGCATCGCCTCACGCCGTCAGGCCGAAGAGATGATCCTCCAGGGCCGCGTCCGCGTGAATGGCGACGTCCTGAAAAGCCCCGCGCGCAATGTCACTGACAAAGACAAGATCACCGTGGATGACAAAGAGATCGCCGCCGCCGAGCCAGCGCGCCTCTGGCTCTATCACAAGCCCACCGGCCTCGTGACCACGGAGCGCGATGAGAAGGGGCGCGAGACAGTCTTCGCCAACCTGCCCGAGGCTCTGCCGCGCGTCATGAGCGTGGGGCGCCTTGATATCAACTCTGAGGGGCTTTTGCTTTTAACCAATGACGGCGCGCTCAAACGCAAGCTTGAGCTTCCGTCAACAGGTTGGCTTCGGCGCTACCGCGTCCGCGTCAATGGCAGCCCGAAGGACGAGGCGCTAGAGCCTCTCCGGCTCGGGATCGAGATCGACGGCGAACGATTTCAACCGATGCAGGTGCAACTGGACCGCCAACAAGGGGCCAATGCCTGGCTCACGATCTCCCTCAGAGAGGGCAAAAATCGCGAGATCCGGCGCGCGCTGGCCCATATCGGGCTCACGGTCAATCGCTTGATCCGGGTCTCGTATGGCCCGTTCCAACTGCGCGCATTGAAGGCGGGGGAGGTCGAAGAAGTGCGCGCGCGCGTCCTCGCCGATCAGATGGGCTGGTCGACGAAGCCCAAACTGAAACCCCGCCCACGCAAAAAGCGAAGCTGAACCGCAAGCAAGCGCGCGCCTCTGGGCAGACTGACACGTCCAGCAAAGCAGGCCCGCTCCAAGCCCGGGCACCGGGCCCTCACCCCTCAAATCAGAGGCCCGGGATCACGTCCGGGGCACCAAACCGGTGCATGGGGAAGCGCGCGCCCAAATTCCCCGCAGCACGCGACCGCATCGACTTCTTCCCCTAAGCAGCCCCGCGGGCTATGCCACGACAAACGCACGGGGACAGACATGATTGAGCTTCTAACATTTGAAAACATGGGCAATCTCTTGATGCTCTGCTTCCTTCAAGCAGTGCTCGGATTTGACAACCTTCTCTACATCTCCATCGAGAGCCAGCGCGCGCCGGTCGCACAGCAGCGCGCGGTGAGATATTGGGGGATCATCCTCGCCGTGGCGCTCCGCATCGTGTTGCTTTTCGCGATGGTCAATCTCATCGATGCGCTGAGTGAACCGTTCTATATTTTTGACTGGGAAGGGGTCATCGAAGGCGGCGTGAACTTTGCCACGATTGTCTTCATGTTCGGCGGTATCTTCATCATCTATACCGCCGTCAAAGAGATCTCGCATATGCTCAGCGTCGAGCACTTACACACTGATGTTGGAGGAAAATCCGGGAAATCCGCGACGCAGGTGATCTTGCTGATCGTGTTCATGAACCTGATTTTCTCGTTTGATAGCGTCCTGAGCGCCATCGCCATCACAGATGTGTTCCCGATCCTGGCAGCGGCGATCTTCCTCTCCGGGCTGGCCATGCTTCTTCTCGCCGATGGCGTCACGCGCTTTCTTGAGAAAAACCGGATGTATGAAGTGCTGGGCCTCTTTATCCTGCTCATTGTCGGGGTGGTCTTGATCGGTGAAGCGGGCGTGGCGGCGGCCCACGCCGTGGAAAGCACGGTCGAAGAGGTCGCAAGCCACACGACCCACGATAACGACCTGGCCATCAAGGTCTTCGGGTTCGCTCTCGTGCCGATGTCAAAGACGACTTTCTACTTCGCGGTGATCGTTCTTTTCGCCGTGGAAATCATCCAATCCGGCTATCGCCGCAAGCTCGCAGCCGAGCGCGCGGCGCTGCAAACCCAATAACCAAGGCTGGTAGTTTATGCAGGGTAGGCCTATGTTGGGGCCAGATTTTAGCATTGGGGTATGGATGTCCGCAAAATCCCTCCAAAAGCTGGCTTGGGTGCTGTTGATGGTGCTCATCCTCTACGTGTCGATCACGGGAGGCGTTTGATCACCATGGCAGAACGCTTCGGTGGGAAACACTCGCCCGGCGGCGCGACCGAAACAGCGCCGCGGATCAAGGCGGGCCCCTATGACGGCGCGCGGCCCTCGGCGGTTGGAGCGCGCGTCAATCTGCTTTTCATCGCGCCGCTGCCGCTGATTTTCTCTCTGTTTGGCGCGGGCGCGACAGCGCTCGTGATCAACACGGCCGCGCTGGCGATGCTCCTTTTATCGGCTTGGCTCACGCGCGAGGGCCTCTTGGCAGAAGAGGCCTACAATGCGCGCACGATCGCCAAGCGCCCGGCCTTCCCCCGCAAAAGCGCCGGGAGCGTTCTCATGGGGCTCGGGCTGGCTGCCGCCGCCTATCTCACGGCGGGCCTTGGCGGGGCTATCGCCATCGGGGTCGTCGGTGCGCTGCTCCATGCCTTTGCCTTTGGTCTCGATCCGTTGCGCGACAAGGGCACAGAAGGGATCGATGCCTTCCAACAAGACCGCGTGGCGCGCGTGGTTGACGAGGCCGAAGACCATCTCAAAGCCATGGCGCGCGCCATCGAGGCGATGGGCGACCGCGCGCTCGAGCGCCGGCTTGGGGCCTTTCAGGCCACCGCGCGCAAAATGTTTCGCACGGTTGAAGAAGATCCGCGCGATCTGACGGGCGCGCGCAAATTTCTCGGCGTCTATTTGATGGGTGCCCGCGACGCGACGCTCAAATTCGCCGAACTCTACGCCAAAGAGCCCCGCGAAGAAGACCGCGCCAAATACATCTCGCTGCTTGACGATCTGGATGAAAACTTCGCCGCCAAGACCGACAAGCTCATGAACGATAATCGCACCGACATGGATATCGAGATCAAGGTGCTCCGCGACCGCCTCGCCCGCGAGGGGGTCAGGCCAAATGAGGGAAACTGATTGAATGAGTGAAACTGTCCGTAGCCGCGCCGAGGCCGCCTTGGCAGAGGTTGAAAAAGTCACAGCCGTCGTGCTGCCCGAACCCTCCACCGCGCTCGTGCCCATGGCGGAAGCCGACCCAAAGACAAAGCCCGAAATCGAAAAGCGCATGGCCGAGATCGATGTCGGCGACACGCAGTCAATCGTTGAATTCGGCTCTTCCGCCCAGGCAGAGCTTCAGGCGATCTCGCAGTCCATGCTTGCGGGCGTGCGCAATAAGGATGTGGGCCCGGCGGGAGATTCGCTGCGCGATATCGTGTCAACGATCCGGGGCTTCTCCGTCTCCGAGCTTGATGTGCGCCGCAAGCGCACCTGGTGGGAGCGCCTCATTGGCCGTGCCGCGCCCATGGCCAAGTTCGCCGCCCGCTTCGAGACCGTGCAAGGCCAGATCGACAAGATCACAGATGATCTTCTGGGCCATGAGCACACTCTCCTCAAAGACATCGAAAGCCTCGATGTGCTCTATGAAAAGACACTCTCTTTCTATGATGAGCTGGGCCTTTACATCACCGCGGGCGAGGAAAAGCTCAAAGAGATCGAGGAAAAGGATATCCCCGCCGCCGAAGCCGCCATCGAGGCCGCCGCGGAAGACGA
This sequence comes from Pseudomonadota bacterium, assembly GCA_039198835.1. GTDB lineage: Bacteria > Pseudomonadota > Alphaproteobacteria > Rhodobacterales > Rhodobacteraceae > Shimia_B. The sequence goes on from JBCCTH010000026.1 coordinate 16,941, forward strand.
CAAGATGATCAGGAGCCAGGAAGTGCGCGATATCCGCGCCGCGCGCGACGATCTCGAGCGGCGCGTGCATGATCTCAAGCTCACGCGCCAGGTCACGATGCAGTCGCTCCCCTCGATCCGGCTGGTTCAGGAAAACGACAAGAGCCTGGTCACGAAGATCAATTCGACGCTGGTCAATACCGTCCCGCTTTGGGAGACCCAGCTCGCGCAGGCGGTCACGATCCAGCGCTCGCGCGAAGCCGCCGAAGCGGTGCGCGATGCCAATGATCTCACAAACGAGCTGTTGACCGCCAACGCCAAGAACCTGCGCGAAACGAACAAGGTGGTGCGCGAAGAGATGGAACGCGGCGTCTTTGATATCGAGGCCGTCAAACAGGCAAATGCCGATCTCGTGGCCACCATCGAAGAGAGCCTTCAGATCGCCGATGAAGGCAAAAAGAAGCGCGCGGAAGCCGAAACCGAGCTCCAGAATATGGAGAAAGAGCTGCGCGAAAAGCTCGCCGCCGCGAAAGCATCGGGCACCGGCGCGGGCTACAGCGTCGGCACGGCCGAGGGCGCTTGAGGGCCCGCGCGCTTTTTGCGCTCGCGATCATCGCCGGAGCGCTTTCGGGCTGCGGGCTCGGCCCGGCGGGCTTGGACAGCTCGCTGAGACCGAGCGCGCGCCCGGCGGATGTCAGCGTGCCCGTCGCCGCCGATGTCGCTTACAACCCTTCGCCTGTGAGCCTGCGTTTGCGCGATCAATATCGCCGTATGGAGGCCGACCAGCGCACGCGGGGGCTTTTGCGCACCGATAGCGGCGAGATCGATGCGCCCTTCACCAGCCGCCAGTTGGCTGAAAACTTTATCCAGATCGCGCTTTTTGATGAATATCCCGGCGGGCGCATTTCGCGCGTCCCGACGCCCGCGGCCGCGCAACTCAGACGGTGGGAGCGCCCGGTCGAGGTCGCGCTTGTCCATGGCGCGAGCGTCGCCGCGGCAGAGCGCGCCCGCCAACAGGATCAAACCCGAAATTATCTGCGTCGTCTCTCGGCGGTGGCGCAACACCCCGTCTCTTTGGTTCCGGCGGGCCAAGAGAACTTTACAGTCTTTGTGGTTGACGAAGATGAGCGCCGCGCCTTGGCAGACACGCTGCGCCTGCGCGTACCTGGCGCAAGCGCGCTGGCGATCCAATCGATCATCGACATGCCGCGCTCTGTCTCGTGTCTCGTGGTCGCCTTCTCGCGCGCGGGCCAGTTCGCCTATACCGATGCCGTGGCGATCATTCGCTCTGAGCATCCGCCAGCGCTGTGGCGCTCTTGCCTGCATGAGGAGGTCGCGCAGGGGCTCGGCCTTTCAAATGACAGCCCCCGCGCGCGGCCCTCGATCTTTAACGATGACGAAGAGTTCGCCTTGCTCACCGGCCATGACGAGCTTTTGCTTTCCATGCTCTATGACGCGCGCCTGAGCCCGGGGATGACCCCAGCCCAGGCTGACCCGATTGTCCGCCAAATCGCCGCTGAAAAGCTCGGCGAGAGTGGACCTGTTTAAGGAGAAACGATTTGAAAAGACTGTTCTTCGCTGCGTGTCTGATGGTTCTGCCAGGCTGGGCCACCGCCGATAATTGCGATGCGCCCAACCTGACCGGCTTTGATTCAGTCTATTGCTTCTCAAAGGTCTATATCGGCGAAGATAATCGCCTGAACGCGAATTATCAGGAGCTCCGGCGCAAGCTGTCATCGGCAGATCGCGCGACATTGCGCAACGCCCAGCTCTCCTGGATCTCATGGCGCGATGCCACTTGCATGACCGGTCCCACGACCGTCAATGTCGATTGCGCGCTCGATGTTACCCGCACACGCGCGGATTTCCTTTCAGCGCGGATCGTTGAATGCAACAGCGTGGGCTGCGCGACAAGCAAGCTCACGCAATACTAAACAGGAGCAGGCCATGCCCATATTCGATTTCCTTTCCGGCCAGTTCATCGATGTCATCGAATGGACAGATGAGAGCCGCGATACGATGGTTTGGCGCTTCGAGCGGGAAGGCCATGAGATCAAATACGGGGCCAAGCTCACCGTGCGCGAAGGGCAAAGCGCCGTCTTTGTGCATGAAGGGCAGCTCGCGGATGTCTTCACGCCCGGTCTCTACATGCTTGAGACCAACAACATGCCGATCATGACCTCGCTCCAGCACTGGGATCACGGCTTCAAGAGCCCGTTCAAAAGCGAGATCTACTATGTCTCCACCATCCGCTTTAACAATCTGAAATGGGGCACGAAAAACCCCATCATGCTGCGCGACCCTGAATTTGGTCCGATCCGGCTGCGCGCCTTCGGCACCTATACGATCCGCGTCAGCGACCCCGCGCGCTTCATGACCGAGATCGTCGGCACCGACGGGGAGTTCACCACCGACGAGATCAGCTTCCAGATCCGCAACGTTATCGTGCAGGAATTTTCACGCGCCATCGCAAGCTCCGGTTTGCCGGTGCTCGATATGGCGGCC
>JBCCTH010000027.1:0-19256 GCA_039198835.1 Pseudomonadota bacterium
CAATGAAGCGCGCCACATCGAGCGCGCGCTCAACTCTGTGGCATCTTTTGCCACCCGCGCGCTCATCATCGATAGCGGTTCCTCAGACGATACCGTCGCGCGCGCGCAGGCGATGGGCGCAGACGTCTTGACACATCCTTTCGTTAATCAAGCCCAGCAGTTCAACTGGGCGCTCGACCAGCTCCCGGAAGAGACAGATTGGGTTTTTCGCCTCGATGCCGATGAGGTCGTGTCCGACGACCTGGCGCAAGAGATCAAAGCGCAGCTCAGTAAAATCGGCCCGGATGTCGCGGGGCTCACCGTCGCGCGCCGCATCGCCTTTCTGGGCCGCCCGATCCGCCATGGCGGGCTTTTTCCGGTCAACATTCTGCGCCTTTTCCGCTTTGGGCGGGGGCGCAGCGAAGACCGCTGGATGGATGAGCACATTCGCGTCGATGGCACGGTCGCGGCGCTCGGCGGCGAGCTTCTCGATGACAACCTCAACCCTCTGGGATGGTGGATCGAAAAGCACAATCGCTATGCGAGCCGGGAAGCGCTCGAAGTGCTTTTGGGCGAAAAACGTGCGGTGTCGCGGGCCGATGAGACCCACGCGATGGGCCAAAGCGCGGGCCTCAAGCGCTGGATCAAGGAAAACATCTATCGCCGCCTTCCCGTGAGCCTGCGCGCATTGGCCTACTTTTTTTATCGCTACGTGCTGCGTGGCGGCTTTTGGGATGGCTATCCGGGCCTCGCCTTCCACGTTTTGCAGGGGTTTTGGTATCGCTTTCTCGTGGATGCAAAGCTCTATGAGGCGCGCAAAAGCCTTGCGGCGAATGGCGGCGATCTGAGAACGACGAGCCGCGAGGTGCTGGGCATCGACATCGCGCGAAAAGACTGAGATGAGCAGCGCAAGAAAGCTGAGAGAGGTTAGGCGGCGATGAAAACGACCCAGACATCGCTCAACGGCGTGCTTCTCATCGAGCCGAAAAGATTCGGAGATGCGCGCGGTTTCTTCGCGGAAACCTATAGCGCGCGGCGATATGCAGATGCGGGCATTCCCATGGCATTCGTCCAGGACAATCATTCGCTTTCCGCCCAAGTGGGGACAGTCCGCGGGCTCCATTTTCAGGCCCCTCCGCATGCGCAAGACAAGCTCGTGCGCTGCGGTCGCGGCGCAATATTTGATGTTGCTGTCGATATTCGTGTGGGGAGCCCGAGTTTTGGGAAATGGGTCGGTTTCGAATTGAGCGATGAAAACGGCGCGCAGCTTTTTGTGCCCGCGGGCTTCGCCCATGGCTTTGCGACCCTCAAGCCCGATAGCGAGATCATCTATAAATGCTCTGAGTATTATGCGCCCGAAACCGAGGGGGCCGTGCGATGGGATGATCCCGCCATCGGCGTCGAATGGCCCCTGAGCGGCCCGCCCATCCTGAGCGGCAAAGACGCAGACGCCCCGCTACTCGCTGAGCTTGAAAGCCCCTTCACATGGAAGGGCTAAGCACGTGAAACTGCTTGTGACAGGCGGCGCGGGGTTTATCGGCTCTGCGGTGGTCCGGCTCGCCGTGGCGCAGGGCCACACCGTGATTAACCTTGACGCGCTCAAATATGCGGCCTGCCTCGACAATGTCGCGAGCGTGGCAGATAGCCCGCTTTATGCCTTTGAAGAGGCCGATATCTGCGACCGCGCCGCACTCGACCGCATCTTTGCCCGACACGCGCCCGATGCGGTCATGCATCTTGCTGCTGAAAGCCATGTTGACCGCTCCATAGACGGGCCCGCCGATTTCATCGAAACCAACATCAAGGGCACATTCCATCTCCTCGAAGCGGCGCGCAAATACTGGGCCACGCAAGGCGAACCAGAGGGGTTCCGCTTCCACCACGTCTCAACCGACGAAGTCTTTGGATCGCTGCCCGCCGACCCGTCGGTGAAGTTCACCGAAGAAACAGCCTATGACCCGCGAAGCCCCTATTCGGCATCCAAAGCGAGCTCGGATCACCTCGTGCGCGCGTGGCATGAGACCTACGGCCTGCCCGTTGTTTTGAGCAACTGCTCCAACAATTATGGCCCATATCACTTTCCCGAAAAGCTCATTCCCGTTGTGATCCTCAACGCCCTCAAAGGCGCGCCATTGCCGATCTATGGCGACGGGTCCAACATCCGCGACTGGCTCTTTGTCGAAGATCATGCCGATGCGCTCCTCACCGTCATCGCCAAGGGCCAGATAGGGCAGAGCTATAATATCGGCGGCGAAAATGAGCGCAGCAATCTCGATCTGGTGCAGTCGATTTGCGCGATCCTCGATCGCCTGCGGCCGCGCGAAAAAGGCAGTTACAGCGAACAGATCACCTTTGTGAAAGATCGGCCCGGCCACGACGCGCGCTATGCCATCGATCCCGCCCGCATCCGCGAAGACCTGGGCTGGCAGCCTTCGGTCACCGTGGAGGAAGGGCTAGAGCGCACGGTGACATGGTATCTCGAGAATGAAGCATGGTGGCAAAAGCTCTTGACCCGCAAGGGCGCGCTTGAGCGCCAGGGAACGCTCGAGACACAAAAGCCATGACCATCCTCGTTTTCGGAAAGACAGGTCAGGTCGCGACCGAGCTCGGGCGCTTGGGCGGCGTGCGCCTTCTGGGCCGCGCGGATGCCGATCTGTCAGACCCCGATGCCTGCAGGCGCGCGATCTTAACGGCCAGACCCCGCGCCGTGATCAACGCTGCCGCCTATACAGCCGTCGACCGCGCCGAAGCAGATGAAGAAGAGGTCACCCGCGTCAATCATCTCTCGCCCGGCGCGATGGCGCGCAGTTGCGCTGAACTCGACATTCCTTTCGTCCATATTTCAACTGATTACGTCTTTTCAGGCGAGGGCAGCGCACCTTGGAAGCCGGCCGACCCGGCAAATCCGAAAGGCGCCTATGGCCGGTCAAAGCAAGCCGGCGAAGGCGCTGTGCGCGCGGCGGGCGGCTGCCATGCCATTTTGCGAACCTCCTGGGTCTTCTCCGCCCATGGCGGAAATTTCGTCAAAACGATGCTGCGGTTGTCCGAGACCCGCGATCAGCTTTCTGTCGTTTCCGACCAAATCGGGGGGCCAACGCCCGCAAAGGCCATTGCGTCCGCGTGCCTGAGCATCGCCGAGCAACTCATGGAAGACCCCGCGAAATCCGGCACTTACCATTTCAGCGGCGCACCCGATGTAAGCTGGCATGACTTTGCGCGCGCAATTTTCAAACACGCCAAGCGCGCTATCGATCTCGCGCCGATCCCGACATCCGACTATCCCACCCCCGCCGCGCGCCCTCTCAATTCGCGCCTTGATTGCGGCACCACAGACGCCGCCTTCGCGATCAAACGGCCTGATTGGGAGGCCGCGCTCAAAGATGTTCTGGCCGAACTGGAGCCAAGGAAATGACCAACAGAAAAGGCATCATCCTCGCGGGCGGCTCGGGGACAAGGCTCTACCCGATCACCATCGGCATCTCGAAACAGCTCCTGCCGATCTACGACAAACCGATGATCTATTATCCGCTCACTGTGCTCATGCTGGCGGGCATTCGAGATATCCTCATCATCACCACGCCCCATGATCAGGACCAATTCAAGCGCACGCTGGGCGATGGCAGCCAATGGGGCATCTCGCTCAGCTATATCATCCAACCGAGCCCCGACGGGCTCGCGCAGGCCTTTATCCTGGGCGAGGATTTTCTCGCGGGTGCCCCTTCGGCAATGGTTCTGGGCGACAACATCTTTTTTGGTCAGGGCCTGCCCTCGCTCCTCGCCGAGGCCAGCGCGCCCGGCGATGGCGCAAGTGTCTTTGGCTACCGCGTCGCCGACCCTGAGCGTTACGGCGTCGTCGATTTTGATGAAGACGGGAAGGTGCGCTCGATCATTGAAAAGCCGAGTGTGCCGGCCTCCAATTATGCTGTGACCGGGCTTTATTTTCTCGATGCAAGCGCGCCGGAACGCGCCCGCGCTGTCAAGCCGTCAGAACGCGGCGAGCTTGAGATCACAACCCTGCTCGAAAGCTATCTGACCGATGGCAAACTCACCGTCAACAGGCTGGGCCGCGGCTAAGCCTGGCTCGATACCGGCACCCATGCCTCGCGTCTCGAGGCAGGCAACTTCGTACGCACGCTGACAGAGCGCCAGGGCCAGCAAGTCGGCTCGCCCGATGAGGTCGCGTTTGAGCTTGGCTGGATCGACAGCGATGAGCTCGCCGCGCGCGCCAAGCGCTTCGGCAAAAACGGCTATGGCGCATATCTGGAGACGCTGCGGCGCTAACCCGCCTCGGCGGCGCGTGCCCTCTCGATCAAATCGAGACCCTGCATTTTGTAAAAATGCAGAAAATCGATGAAGATCCAGTTCTCGGCGAGCTTGTTCCCGTCGCGCCTGTAAAGATCGACAATCCGCATCTCCCCGGCCGTGTCGCTCCCCGGCAGCCCGAGATAACCCTTTGAGCGCACTCGCAAGCTCGGATATCCGAAAAAACCGCCATAGAGCCCCTCGCCCAAGCGCGTGACATGCTCGGTGAAGCCTTCGAAATCCAGAAATTCTTCGAAAGGGTGCGTGTGGCCCCGGTTATAGCCGTGATAAAACGCGCTCGCACCGATCCCGCCTGGCCCGAACCAGCTCATATCGTGCGTCCAAAAGCGCTCCAGATGATCATCGGGCGAGGTGACGCCCGCCCCGCGCAACTCCGCGACCATCGCCGCGATAAGCTCCACCGTGTCGCGGCCCTCTGCCTCGGGATGATCTCCATATAAAAGGCCGTCATGGGTCAGCGGACCGGGCGTCAGCGTCACAAGCCCCGTTGGGTCTGCAACCGGCGATCTGGCATCCTGCGCGAGCAGGTTCAGGATATCGATGTAATGCGCCGTCTCAACGATCCGGTCGCCTTCGATGCGGTGAAATTCGCAATACCGCAAGAAGGCCAGCTTGCGCGATGGCGCGAGGCCGAGCCAGGGCGCATCCCACATCGCCATCAAATGGCCCATCTCGACAACCCACACGCTTTCAAACCCGTCGATCTGATTGCGCCCGGCAAAAAAGATGTCGGGCCGCCTTTGCATGGGAGACAGCGCGCGCTTGAGCGGTGACCAAAAGCTCTCGGCGACGGCCTCTGGCCCGATGAGCGTATTGAACGGGTGCATGCCGCGCCAAAGAAGATCGGGTGCCACGAAGCGTGCAAGCGCCTGGGCGGTGGCCTCGCCCGCATCGGCCGCGTCAAGCGTCGCATGAAAAGCGCGCACAAGCGCCTTGGCGTTTGCGAACTCACCCATCAAGACGCGCCTTCGCGATCTGCATCATCACGTCGAGCTCGTTGAAAAGCTGCCATTCCTGTTCAACGCGGCCGTCCTTCACCTTCTGCTGGGTGATGCCCCAGATCTGGCATGCAGCCCCTGTCGGCTCGCGGTAAAGCGTGCCGCTGCTATGGGTGCCTTCCGCGCTCCAGCGCGTTGAAATGAGCCAGCCTTCTGCCTCGTTGCCCATCCAATAAACCTCATCGACGCTGAGCTTGAGGTCAGGGAAGCAGGCGCGGATTTCCCCGACATAGGCATGATAGGGGTTGATCCCCGTGAAGGCGCGCTGGGTGGTGCCCTCAAAGGGCATGTCCTGCACATGAGCTTTGGCGATCTCAGCGCCATCCCCATTCCACACATTGTCGTGCAGCGCGCGGGCGAAGGCGTCCGGATCAAAGCCCTCCACCGGTTCGGCCTGTGACAGCGGCGCAGCAGGGGCCGCCGCGCGGCGCAGACCGTTCCAGATTTCAGCTTTGCGCGGCCAGCCTGCGGGCGGGTTTGCCGCCAATCGCTCGGCTTCCTGCCAAAGATCGATGCCAAGCTGCTGAAGCATCGCCGATGTGTTATAAAGCACGTGCTCAAGGAAGATGTCATTGCCCTTGGCCACGCAATTGGCGATCACAAGCACGCTGATCGCGCGCCCCGTGGCCGCGCCATAGCGGCTCTCGCCATCATTTGTCCCGATGATCCGGCACAGATGGGAGGTATGAAATGCCTTTTGGTCGTCACCCGCCCAAATCACCTCTTCCGCATCGAGGATGATGTCAGAGAAAGCGCCCGTTGTGTGATGGGTATCGGCGATGATTTTGGCGTTGGAAGGCTGGAGACCATAATCATCATAGACTTTACAATCGGGCGCGTAGCATGCGCCGATATAGTCGACTTCGCGCGCCTCGGTTTCCCAGATGCGAGCGGTGATGCGCACGATATAGTCAATGATGTTGCGATAATCGGGGTCAAAGCCCTCAAGCGCTTGCGCCGGGCCAAAATCGCTCGGAAAGCGGACCTTGCCGCCATCGGTGTAATCCTTGAGCGAGATGTCAAATCCCGTGGGCATATGCGCGCGCGTCAGCGGCAGCGTGGGGTGGTGCGAGGTCGAACGGTCAGGTGTGAAGGTCATTGTGTCGGCTCCAAAAGATCGACGCCCTGGGCGGCGAGAAAGTGCAGCATGTCGATGAAAATCCAGTTCTCGGCGAGCTTGTCGCCCGCCCTGCGGTAGAGATCAATGACGCGCATCTCGGCGAGGCCGTCACTGGCGGGCGCGCCCATATAGCCGCCCAGATTGCGCATTCTCAAACAGGGCCACCACATCACGGCGCTGAAATTGCCCTGGGCGCAGGCAAGCTCCCAATCGACAATATCGACCGTGTCGAGCTTTTCCTCGAACGGGCCGGTATGGCCGCGCCGATAGCCGGGGAAGCCAAGCGACGCGCCAATGCCGGACGGCCCGAACCAATTCATGTCACTATGCCAGAAGCGCGCCATGTGATCGGCGGGCGAGGTATAGCTCTTGGCCAGATCGGCGAGCATGTCGGTGGTGAGAGCGTGGGTCTGCTGCGTGGCGTCCGCCGGGTGCGGGCCGAGGCCGTCATGGGTGTTTGGGCCCGGGCTCATGATATGCGCGCCGCTCTGGTGAGCGGCGAAGGGGTTACGGCCAAGCTGCGTGAGAACAGAGAGCAGATCGATGAACTCGACCGTCTCGGCGATGCGATCGTCTTCAATCCGAAACATCGTCGCGTATTGCATGAAAACCGTGCGATGCGGGGCGGCGAGGCCCAGCCAATCGCCTGTCATATCTCCCAGCAGATGCCCCATTGTCACCACCCAGAGCGGCGCGCCGTCGCGCAAATGATCGGGGCTCGCGAAGATGATATCCGTGCGTCTCTGAAGGGTCGTCATCGCCGCTTTCAGGGGCGAATAGACTGTGTCAGCCAGCGCCTCGGCCCCGCTGATCTCGTAGAAGGGGCGCATACCTCGGTAGCGATGCTCGGCGCTATGGTGGCGCAGGCAATGCGCGACCGTGGCCTCTCCCGGCGCGGCCTCGTCCAAACCGCGCAGATAAGTTGTTACGAATGATATCGCAGCGTCTGCCGCATCTGTCATGTCAACGATCTCCCTGATGCCGTCTTGCCCCGGCTGAAAAGCCAGAGCGCATAAAGACCTGCCCCGGCCCGCCGCAGAACAGGCGGGCCAAGGCGCATCATCTAGATCAAAAGACCATCCCCCACATGCCAGACAACCGGCAGCGGCGCATGAGAGCGCAACGCGCTCATCCCTTCACAGCCCCCGCCGTCAGGCCGCTGACGATCTGGCGCTGGAAGAAAAGCACGAGGAAGAACAAGGGCACCATCGCGCTCACAACGGCGGAGACGGCGAACATGACGTTGCCTTGCTCGCGCACAGATCCAAGGAAGCTCGCGATTTTAGGCACCATCGTCTGGTTTTCCGAGCTCAAGAGCATCGCCGTAATGGCAAAGTCATTGTAGGCAAGAAGGAACGAGAAAAGCCCGGTCGTGATCACGCCGGGCCACATCACCGGGATGATCACATACCAAAACGCCTGAAACCGGGTGCAACCATCCACCATCGCGCTTTCATCGAGGTCCTTGGGGATGTTGAGGAAGAATGAATGCAACATCCAAAGGGTGAACGGCTGATTGATGGCCACCATCACGATGATCGTCGTCGACAACCTTCCCCACAGGTTCCACTCAAAGAACGGGAGAAGATAACCTGAGACCAGCGTGATGTGCGGCATCGCGCGGAAAACGAGCGCGATGATCAAAAGCCAAAACGCATAGCGGAACCCCGAGCGCGCCAGAGCGTATCCGCCGAGCGTCCCCAGTGTGAGCGAGATCACGACGGTGAAGAACACCACGATGAAGGTATTGAGCGCGTTGCGCCAAAACGCTTCCTGAACCCAAGCGCCGAGATAGCCATTGCCGGTGAATGGGTCACCTGTTTCGCGGATCGTGAGCACGCCGTAGATCGCGTTGCGCCAATCTGCCTTTGAGAAGAAATCACCTTGAACCTTGAACGATCCCCAGACTGTCCAAAGAAACGGGCCCATGGCGATGATCAGCCAAAAGACGATGAGAGATGTGATGAGCCAGGAAACTGGCATCGGCATGCGGTCAGCTCGAGAAGACATGTTAATGAGCGCTCCTTGAGTTGAAATCGCGCCAGGTGCGGATGAGCACCGGCGTCAGAAGGATACACACCCCGATCACCGTGATCATCGAGGTCGCGGCAGCCGAACCAAAGAGCTTGGTATCGCCTGTGAGGTCATTGTAGATAATCCAGCTCAGCGAGGTGGCCTTGGCATCGGCTGAAAAGCCGACGATGGGCTCGAAAACGCGGAAGTTATCCATCAGCTGCATCAAGGTGATGAACACCAAAAGCGGCATCATATGCGGCACCACCACATAGCGCACCTGCTGCCAGCGCGTGGCGCCATCGATCTTAGCGCTTTCAATCGTGTCCTGCGGAACCGTCTGAAGACCGGCATAAAAGACGACGAAGGCAAAGGGCGTCGAAGACCATATCCCGTAAACAAAGAGCATGATCCAGGTCAGCGGCGCGGATGCCTTCAAACTCAGATCAGGGTTATCGAATAAAAGTTGCAGCGACGCGCCGAGGATCCCATCCGCATCGACCATCCAAAAGAGAATGAGCGAGCCAATGAGCGGCGTGATGATCATCGGCATGAGAGAGGCAAAGATCGTGGGGCCTTTGACGATCTTGGGCAATCGATTGACCCCGAGCGCGATCAGAAGGCCGAAGAGGATCACAAGGGGCGTGACGATCGCTGTGTAGGAGAGGGTGAAAAGGAGGGCCTTGTAGAATGGCAGGTTATAGACGCCCGCGGCGAACGCGCCCCAGCTCGTCGTCTCGCGCCAAAGCGTCCCGATCTCGCCAAATGCGAGATGACCCCGGTTGGTGTAGGTCTGAAGCCCGTTGAAGCGCCCCAGCGGGGCCTCTTCATTGAGCAAAGCGGTGGCTTCCGTATCTACCTGCATCACCGTCGTGCATCGGAACGGGCCGCAATTCTCAACTTCTTTGAGGACTTGCTCATGCTCCACATAAAGCGACTGCACAGCAACCGAGACGACCGGCAGCGCGATGAAGAGGATCATGGCAAGAAATGACGGCCAAATGAACCGTACAAAAGTCCCATGTGGCATAGCAGCCCCCGTTTATGAGTGGCGGCGCCCGTGAGCCGGACGCCGCAAGTTCAGATTATTGAAGGAAACCCTGCTCTTTTGCCTTGGCGGTATAGGCCGCCTCGATATCAGCAAGCGTTTGCTCGGCGCTCTCCGAGCCCTGAAGATAGCCGGGCAGCTCTTCGAAGAAGGCTGTGTGCAACAGACCCATGTAAGGCAGCATCGGATAGGGCTCCGCGCCGGCACCGGCCACAGCCGCCACGCCATCAGCGGCCGCCGACGGGTCATAGGCATCCATGAGCCAGACGGATTTGTCGTTATTGGCTTCAACCATCTCGTCGGAGAGACCGTTCATAAAGGCGATAAAGGTCGCCTCGGCATCTTCGTCAGAGATGTTTTTCGAGATCGTGAAACCATCCCACCAAAGCGTGGAGGCGGGGACATCGCCACCACCAACGAACATGGCGTTCGTGGCGACAGTGTTCTCCGCGACACCTTCCTCAGCGCCTTCGGCATCCATCAGGCCGCCCATCGAAGAGCCCCACATCGCAGCCATGGCGAGCGAGCCCGCTTCCCAAAGCGGCGCGACGGTGGCGGTGTTATAGGTCAGGAAGTCGGGGTTCGAATATTCCGACAAGGCCTTGAGCATCTCGAGCGTCGCGATGCCCTGGGCATTGTTGACCGAAGCCACTGCCGTTCCCGGTTCGAAGAACTGGCCGCCATGGCCCAGATACATGTTCACAAACTCTTCGCCGAGGTTCCAATCCGACTTGGAGAGCATCGCGAAGGGATATTGCATGATCCCCGCCGCGCGGATCGCCTCGGCGGTCTCAAGCACTTCTTCATAGGTCGTGGGGATCGGCTTGCCGACCTCATCGAGGATGTCCTGCCGCACAACGAGATGCTGCGCATTTGCCATGAAGGCAATCGCCATCACCTTGCCATCGATCCGGATGAGCTGGTTCGGCTTGAGCATTTGCCCATGCTCGGCGACAAGATCATCGAGCGGGCGAATGAGATCACCGTTCAAAAGCGGCACGATCGAAGAGTTGGCGACGACCGCTGAGGTATATTCAGCGGGGTTCGCCGTGAGCGCGGCGACCTGGATATCGCGGTGCTCGCTGGTATGGTTGACCGAGAAGGTCGCGCCGTCGCCGACACAAGCCTCAGCGAATTCGCTAACAGCGCGGAGCGCCGGGAAGTCATTTGCAAGGATGTTGATGTTGCCACTCGTGATCGGGCAAGCAGCGGCGATCCCCGCGGAAAGCGCCCAACCGGCAACGCCGACCGAGACCTTTTTCATGACTGTCATGTATTCCTCCATGTCATTGTGAGCGTCTTGCGGCCGCCTCGGGAGAGGCCCCACCGCTCTTCTTGCAATCGTATGCGATTCACCGACATCCGCAATGGTCAAGGTTAAAGACCGGTCAAAACACGCTGCCGCGCCACGAAATCGATGCCCAATTGATCAAGAAAGTGCAGGTGATCGATAAAATTCCAGTTTTCAGCGATCTTCGTGCCCTCACGGCGATACAGATCGACGACCCGCATGCTCGCTTTCGTCTCGGATTTCGGGGCCAACCCGATATAGCCGCCCTGCGATGTGACATCGAATGTCGGCCAGCCGAAGAACCCGCCGTAATGCGCTTCGGCCAATTCGCAGCGATGGCCAAAGAACGTCCCCCATGTGAGGCCTTCGGTGAAAGGGATGGCGTGCTGCTCAAGATAGCGGTCTTGTGTGTAAGGCGCGCCGATCCCGCCCGGCCCCCACCAGATCATATCCGGGGTCCAATCAAGGCTCAGATCGGTCTCGCGCGTGTCGACGTCGGCGCTCAGAAGCCGCGCGATCATCCGCTGAAAGAGCCGCAGGGTTGTCGCCCCCTCGTGAGGCGCGCTTTCGTCGTAAATGAGGCCGTCATGGGTCCTTGGGCCGGGGGTCACCATCGTCGCGGCTGTTGAGGGTGCCATGGCTTCGGCTCCGTTGAGCGCCATGAAATTCAAAACATCCAGAAAAAGTGTGATCTCTTCGATCCCTGCTTCGGACACGCGGTAAAACTCGCAATAGCGCAGCATGGCGGCCTTGCGCGTGGGTCGCACGCCGCAAAAGGGCCTGTCAAAGAGGCCAAGCAGATGACCCATCGAAACCACCCAGGTCGACACGCCTCCATCAAGATCGTTATCGCCCGCGAAAAAGATATCCGGACGGCGTTGAAGCGGGGAAAACGCCGCGCGAAGGGGGGCCCATATCGTCTGGGCGGCCTGCGCGGGCGAGAGACCCTCGCCGAAGGGGGCCGTCGCCGAGACCCGGCAAGTGGGGGCGCTATGGGCTTCAAGCACCTCTGCAAGGGCGCCCGGCGCTGCCGCGTCCAGCGCCGCTTGAAAATCAAGCACCATTCGCTTGGCCGCAGCCAGTGGAACCGCCTGCCTCATGAAAGCGTACCCCTATTTTTGGCGTCGTTCGCTGAGAGCTTAACCGCGCTCAGGCGGGCATGGCCAGACGCGCAACGCCCGCGGCGGCCTCTGTCAACGGGGCGTCTGAAAAAAGGAAGCCAAGCCGCCGTTCGCGCATCCGCCGCCAGGTCACATTGCGCGCGCCGCCCCCCGCCGTGAAGAGACGGCGCGGCGCATCCCCGCCCCGCGCCTTGATCGCGCGATAAGACAACGCCTCGATCCCGGCCATCCCTTCAAAGAGCGCCTTAAGGAACCCAACATCATCGCTTGGGCGTGGGTCCATCACCGGCGCTTTTTTGGGGTCATTGACCGGAAACCGCTCGCCCGGCTGCAAAAGCGGATAATAGTCATAGGGGCTCGGCGCGGTCGGATCGATCTCAAGGCTCAGCCGGGCGATTTCCTCACTTGAGAAGAAATGTGCCAAAACCGCGCCGCCTGTGTTGGAAGCCCCGCCCGCCAGCCAAACATCACCGACACGATGCGAATAGAGCCCGATTGAAGGGTCATCGACGCGCGCTTGAGACACAAGCTTCACCGCGAGCGTCGATCCAAGCGATGTGACCGCCACGCCCGCCTCGAGCGGCGCGGCGGCCATGAATGCCGCGACGCTGTCTGTCGTCCCCGGATAGACCAACGCCCCGGGTGAAAGCCCGAAAGCTGCCGCAATATCGCTCGCGACCGCGCCAAAGGCCGCCCCCATCTTTTGTGGCGCGGGAAGCAGCGCAGGCGCGATGAGCGCGGGAGACCAATCAGGCCAAGCCTCGGTTTCGGGGTCAAATCCGGTTTTGAGCGTGTTGTTAAAGTCGCTCATGCCGCCGCGCCCCAAAAGCTTGGCGGCAATAAAATCGGCTTGATGCATAAGATGCGCGGGGGTGGCTTCAGCCAGCTTCAAAAGGCGAAGTGCGCGCGCGAGGGCAGAATTGCTGCCCCGCGTGATATGATCAGGCGGGGAAAGGCGCGCGATTTCTTCCGCCTCCGCCTCAAACCCCGCTGAATTATACATCAGCGCGGGCGAGACGGGCTCGAGCGCGGCATCGGTCAAAACCATCGAGCCTGACGTGCCGTCAACGGCGATGCCGGTGATCTCCTCGCTGCGCCGCCCTGTCTCGTTGAGGGCGGCCATCTGCGCGATGAGGCATTGCTCAACGGCCGCCCACCATTTGCGCGCGTCGATCGTGTCGCCTTGCGGCAGATGCGTTGCCCGCGCAGAGCTTAAAACCGCGCCTTCGGCATCGATAACCGCGCTTCTGACGCCCGACGTGCCGATATCGATCCCCAGGCGCAAGCTCACGATTGCGCCGCCAGCGCCTGCCGATATTTCTCGGCGTCCCAATTCAAAAGCGCGCCTTCGGCGTCCGCGCCAATGGGCCGTGGCACCCAGCCCGCGGGGAGCCGCGCGAGCACATCTGAGAGGCAACGCAACATGGCGCGCTGGCTCGATGTCGCGCCCTCGCGGATAAGCACGCCCTTCCCTTCCCGCAAGATAACCGGCGGCGCGCCTGCATGGTCTTTCGCAGGCAAGGCGGGGCCAAGAAAAACCACGTGGTCGGGATAATAGCTCCCGCTCAGAGCGAGCTTTGCGGCACGGGCATCATGGGCGAGCCAGCTTTCCTGCGCCCATGAAAACCCGGGATCAGGGTCGCCCAAAGGCCGCGCTTGGCCCCCGAAATTGGCCGGTAGCGCCAGCCTGTCTTCCACCTCTTTGATCAAAGCAGAAACCTCTGCCACATCCGCGCCCGCGCAAATCAGCCCGTGATTTTGCAAAATGAAAATCTGCGTTGCGGCCTCTGCGCGCGCCAGGATCTCGCGCGTCAGCGGAAGGCCCGGTTTGGCATAGGGCACAACGGCAAAGGCCAGGCCCGCGAGCTTTTCTTTGAGGGCCAAGAGCCCCTCTTCGCTCACCGCATGGACAAGCGTGGCCACGGAATGGGTATGCGCGACCACGGGATGATCCAGCGCCGCATGAAATGTTGTCTCAATCGAGGGGCGCAACGCATTGGCCGGGTCGAGCGTCGTTTCCTTGCAGCTTCCATCGCCCGCGCCAAAGGCCTCTGCGCGGGCGGCGGCATGGTCCACCGCGACGAAAATGCCGGCTGTCTCGGCATCGGCAAGCTCGGTTCCAGACGCCTTGATCCACATCACCCCCTCGCCTTTGATCGACGTATTTCCGCCCGGCCCCTGAACCTGAAGCGGGTCCTGGCCAAGCCGTGCCGACATGGCGCGGAAATCAACCGTCAAAAGATCGGGGCGCATGCTCATGCGATCTCTCCTATGATATAGGTGGGCGGCGGCGCGCCCTGCTCCGCCGCAAGCTTTGGCAAAACCGCTTCCCAGGGCGCGGCCTTGAACAAAGGCGCATAAAGGCCGCCCGACACAAAGACACTGTCCCACCCGGCGTCGCTGGCCCCGGCGATGTCATGTTCAAGACTGTCGCCCACCATCAGATAAGACGCGCCGGGAAGCGCGAGGGCGAGGGCATCAAAGACGGGTCGATGCGGTTTTCCATAAAACGATGTCTGTCCGCCCATCGCCTCATAGGCAAAAGCCAGCGCGCCCGGCGAAATCACAGTGCCGCCCGCGCGCGGCGATTTGCGATCAGGGTTTGAGCAATGCACGGGCAAACCCCGCTCAAGCGCCGCGTGGAGCACGGGCATCCAATCTTCCAGGGTGGCCCCATCGGGCAGGCCCATGAGCAAGACAGCTTCCGCGCCGTCGAGCGGCGTAAGCTCGATCTCAAGATCGCCCGCCCAGCTTTCTGCATCTCCCGCCGCGCGTTCAATGGGAAAAAACCGTGTCTCGGCGATCCGACAGGCGGCGATATCCGCCCAAAGCGCCTCGCCACTGGTCATGACGGTCGCGAAGGCGTTCTCGCCGAAGCCCATCGCGGAGATGCGCGCCGCATTGGGGCGCGCGCGCTTGCCCGAATTCGACAAAACAGCGATATCGCGGGCCGCGAGGCTTTCGATACAGCGGATCGCGCCGGGATAGGGGCTGCTCCCATCATGGAGCACGCCCCATTGATCAAAAACGATCACATCGTATCTGTCGGCGATCTCCGCGATGCGGGAAATCTCCTGCGTCACGGCCTTAATATTCAGCCATGTCTTTGGGATCGCTCAGCGCGGCCAGATAAGCCTCAGCCTCGTCCTTTCCCATCGCAGGGGCGGCTTTGCCGGCCATTCCGGCGGGCATGTCGCCAAAATAGAACTGGAGCCCGGGGATCGGCTGGCGGCGCTTGCGCAGTGGCATCCCCTCATAGGGGAACACATCCGAGCGCGCATTGGCGGCCTCGTCATGGCAGGGCAGCACGTAATCGGCGCGCTTGTCGATCTCCTCGACAGATTTCCACCCTTCGTAAGAGTTCACAAACCGCGCGGGCACCCAGTGACGCCACATCTCCTTGGGGTTGGGCTCGAGGTTGCGCTCCACAAAGATCGCGTCCCCCGCGATGACGATATCGCCCATCGACGTGGCCACAGTCACCGCCATGTGACCCACCGAATGGCCTGGCGTGTGAAACATTGTGATGCCCGGCAAGACTTCGCATTCGTCTTCCACCGCCTCGAACACGCACCCCGCATAGGCAGGTTCGATCCCAAGGATGCCGCATTCATAGGTGCGATAATAAAGGGGCAGCGGGTTATAGGCCATTTCGATCTCGCCCTTGGGCGCGATGTAGCGGGCGTTTTTGAATTCTTTCATGTTCTGCACGTGATCCCAGTGCAGATGGGTGAAGACGATGGCGTCAATTTCGTCGGGATGAACACCGAGCTTTTCCTGCAAATGCTTGTGAACCTCAGTGCAGCCTCGTTTTTCACATTTATGGTGATATTTGGTCGCGCGGTCTTCGTCGGGCAGGCCGGTATCGATGAGGATCTTGTGCTCGCCGGTATCGACGTAGTGACAATATACAGGGTTCCAGTATTTCTTGCCGGCAGGGCCCTTCCAGAAAATGTAAGTTCCGAGATCCGCTTCCAACCACCCCGTATTGATGGGGTAGATCTTGGTTTCAGCGATGCCCATGCTGCACTCCGATATGCGTCGATTCCATTATGTATACAAAATATTTAATGCGCATGCAGCGCAAGTGGTTTCTGCTCAATTGGCCTTCAAAGCCTGCATGAAGGACGCGGTCATGTGCGCCCGCATCCCTTGCGCGGCGGTCAGTGAATCCTCGGAGAAGATATCATCGATGAGCGCCTGATGGCTTTTCGCCGACGCGATCAGATCTTCACGGCGGGCAAATTTCTTGGCGCGGAACGGGCCGGTTCTGCGACGAAATTCAGAGGCGATCTCGGCCATGTAAGGGTTGCCCGTGGCGTCATAGATCGCTTGGTGAAAGGCCTCGTTGGCGCGCAGATACGCGGCGCGATCGCCGCTTTCCGCCGCGGCGATGCATTCGGCCTGGGCTGAGAGAATTTCCGCCCGTGTCAACAGGTTAAGCCGCTGCGAGGCGATCCGCGCACAGGCTGCCTCGATCTCATGCATCGCCTCGAATATTTGGCTGAGTTCCTCGCGTGAATACTGCGCGACAAAGACGCCGCGCCGTTCTCCCTGCACGAGGATGCCTTGCGCGGTGAGCCGCGAAAACGCCTCGCGCACCGGTGTGCGAGACGCGTCGAAGCGCGCGGCGATGTTCACCTCTTCAAGTCGCTGCCCAGGTTCCAGCGCGCCAATCGCGATGTCTTCCAAAAGCGCGATCTCAATGCGCTGCGCCGTTGAAACACGCGCCTCGGTGGCTCCTTTGGCGCTGTCCTTCGCCATCTTGATCCTCACTTCACCGCCCAATCGGTAGCACGGCTCGGCTCTCAATGCAAATTTGTATGTTTACAAACGGTTTTGTATACAAAATAGTGGACGTCGGCGGAGGAGAGGGAATCGATGCCTGAAATTCGGCTCGAAAAGCTGGTCAAAAGATACGGTGCCGTTGAAGTGCTGCACGGCATCGATCTTCAGATGGCGGAAAACGAGTTCACCGTTTTGGTCGGCCCGTCAGGCTGCGGGAAATCCACGACCCTGCGCATGATCGCGGGCCTTGAGGATGTGTCTGACGGCGAAATATTCATCGATGACAAACCGGTCAGCCAGCTTGATCCGAAGGATCGCGGCCTGGCGATGGTTTTTCAGGATTATGCGCTCTACCCGCACATGGATGTCGCGCGGAATATCTCGTTCGCGCTGCGCCTGCAAAAGCGGCCAAAATCTGAAATTGATGCGAAGGTGCGCGAAGTGGCCGAAATTGTGGGCCTCACCCCTTTCCTGGGGCGCAAACCCGGCGCTTTGTCCGGCGGTCAAAGACAGCGCGTCGCCATGGCGCGCGCGCTGGCCAAGGATAGCGGCATCTTTCTCTTTGATGAGCCGCTTTCCAATCTCGATGCCAAGCTACGCGGGCAAATGCGCGCCGAGCTCGCCGTCATGCGCCAGCGTGTCCAGAAGAACATGATTTATGTGACCCATGACCAGATCGAGGCGATGACGCTCGCGGATCGGATCGTGGTCATGCATGGCGGGCACATCCAGCAGCAGGGCACGCCCGCCGAGCTTTTCAAAAGCCCGGCGAACAAGTTTGTCGCGGGCTTTCTGGGCTCGCCTCCGATGAACTTTCTCGATGCGGTCCTGCGCGATGACGGGGGCACGATCTTCGCCGAGGGGGATGGGTTCAAGCTTGCCCTCCCCGCCGACCGCGGCGCGCTCCTAAAGCAGACACATGGACAAGTCACGCTGGGCATCCGGCCCTCAGACCTTGATTTCGCGCCAAAAGCCAAAGAAACAGGCGCGCTTGATCTCAACGTCACAGTCTCTGAATATATCGGCGCGCAATCCGTCCTGCTTTGTGCCTGCGGCGCGGCGCAAGTGACTGTCGAGCTCAAATCTGAAACGCCCATCGCGCTTGGCGAGACACTGCGCTTTGCCGTGCGGCCCGGAACGATCCACATCTTCGATCAAACGAGTGAAAACGCGCTTTAGCGCGCGAAAAAGATCAGCAATTGGGAGGAAACAAGATGCTGAAGGTACTGAGAAATACAACGATTGGAGCGGTATCAGCCCTTGCGCTGACCACGGCCGCCTCCGCCGATCCTTATGCGGATTTCCGTGGCGAGACGCTTATCGTCAACTTCCCCGCGCACCCGCATTATGATGCCGTCATGCGCATTCTGCCGGAATTCACCAAGGAAACCGGCATCGAAGTTGAGGTGGATCAGCTTCCCTATTTGAAGATGCGCGAGCGCCAAACGCTCGAACTCGCGCAGGATGAAGGCGAATATGATCTCATCGCCTATGTCGTCTTCTCCAAGGCCGATTATGTCTTCGCCGACCAACTCGAAAACCTCGCGCGCTACTTCATGAACCCGCGCCTGGCCGATCCCGCCTATGACGAGGCCGATCTCCTCGACGGCTATGTCATCAATATAGGCGTGGCTGGTGGCGTTAAAGGCTATCTTCCTGGCCAAACTGGTTCTCTTTTCGGGATACCCTACGGCTCCGAGACATCGATCCTCGGCTATCGGAAGGACATCTTCGAAAAGCACGGTCTCGAAGTGCCTGAAACCTATGACGAGATGCTCGAAATCGCCTGCCAAATCCCCGAGCTTGAGCCCGGCATGGGCGGGCTGAGCTCGCGTGCGGCGTCGGGCCACCATGCCTCGCATGCGTTCCTGCTTCATCTCGCGCCGCTTGGCGGGCGCATCTTCGATGACGACTGGAACCCGATCATGAACAATGAGGCGGGCGTTCAGGCCGCCGAGGCGCTCAAGCAGATCGTCGAATGCGGCCCGGAAGGCGCGGCCTCCTTCGGCTTCGGCGAGGCACTCGGCTCGTTTTTGAACGGTGACACAGCGATGTTCCTCGATACAACGGTCGTGGCCGGTCAGATCGACGATCCCAACCGGTCGCAGGTCGTGGGCAATGTCGACTGGGCGATGCACCCGATGGGCGTGCGCCGCGGGTCGCAGACAGGTGGCTTCGGCATCGGCATCCCGAAGAACGCGGAAAACAAAGAAGCCGCCTTCCTCCTGATGCAGTGGCTCACCTCAAAGAAGGGTGACAAGCTCGTCGCGCTGGCTGGCGGCAACCCCTCGCGCTTCTCGACCCATGAGGACGCTGACGTGAACGCGAAGTTCCCGCATATGGCGACCTTCGGCGAAGCCTTGCAGCATGCCGATCCCGACTGGCGTCCGATCATCCCGGTCTGGGGCAAGATCAACGCTGATCTGGGCACGACGCTCTCCAAGGTGCTGACCGAGGATCTCGACATCCAGGAAGCGCTCGATGGCGTCGCCGAGCGGACGCGCGCCGTGATGGAAGAGGCCGGGTACTACACCTGGAACTGATCCTCCCAAGCCGGGGGTGGGCCCAGGCTCAG
>JBCCTH010000028.1:0-19067 GCA_039198835.1 Pseudomonadota bacterium
CCAGCCCGGGGGCCGACAAGAGCGAGAAGCTCGCAAACATCAAAACGAGGTTCACGATCCCGATGTAAAACGCGAGGATGACGACGGCGACAAGAAAGCCGAGCAGCTTTTCATAGGGCGTGCCGAGATATTCAAGCGGGATTCCGCCGGGCCGGATCGCGCTCCAATACCATCGTCTGAGCCGCGTGCGCGCCCAGAAACGATAGAGACCAAGCGTCAGGATCGTGAATATGCCAGTGCTGAACGCGAGCTTGAAAAGCGGCCAGCGCGTTCCGCGCCAATGGCTCTTTAGGGCAGCATCGTCAGGTGAATTTGTTGTCTCGTGGGAAACCGCGAGGTGCCATCCGTCCTGTTCCGGCGCGCTTGCCTGACCATTCGTCAAGCTCGGGTCGGTTGACAGTTCGGGTGCGTCCAGCGGGGTCGCGCCACGCGAGGCCTTCTGCCAGGGTGAAGGTGATTGCATCGCTTAAGCCCCCATCCTTGTAGCGTTGTAACCGAACGCCCTTTCCCCGAGTCATCTCTGGCAGGTCTTCGAGAGGAAATACCAGCACTTTTCGGTTTTCGCCGACGCAGGCAACCGCGTCGCCCGTCACGGGCCGACACAAAAGCGCGCGCGTGGGCGCCCGCACATTCAACGCCTGCTTGCCCGCCCGCGTCTGGGCCAAAATCTCATCCTCGGGGACGACAAAGCCATCGCCCGCCGTCGAGGCGACGAGCAGCTTGCGACCGGGCACATGGACAAAAAGCGCGATGATCTCAGCCTCGTTGGGCAGATCGACCATCAAGCGCAGCGGCTCGCCCATGCCCCGCCCGCCGGGCAGCCCTGTGGCCGAGAGCGTATAGAAACGGCCATTGGAGCCAAATGCGATGAGCCGGTCGGTCGTCTCGGCATGGAAGACATAGCGGCCCGCATCCCCGTCGCGGTATTTGAGCTCGCGCGTCAGATCGATATGGCCCGACATCGCCCTGATCCAGCCCATTTGAGAGCAGACAATCGTGATCGGCTCGCGATCAATCATCGCCTCGAGCGGCACCTCTTCGACCTCGCCGGCCTCCGCAAAGCGCGTGCGCCGCGCGCCGCCCTCCGAATGCTTGCCAAAGGTCTTTTTGATGTCGCGCAGCTCAGCGGCGATGCGCTGCCATTGCAGATCCTCGCTTTCGAGCAAGGCCGTGAGCTCTGCCCGCTCGGCCTCGAGCGCCTCTTTCTCGCGCAAGAGCTCAAGCTCTTCGAGCCGCCTCAGCGAGCGCAATCGCATGTTCAGGATCGCCTCGACCTGGGTTTCGCTGAGCGCCGGATCAGGCTCAAGCGGCAGACCGATCGGGCTTACATAATCGTCTTCATCGCGCGCGCGTGGAAATTCGCGGTCCCAATCCTCGGCCATGAGGGCCGCCTTGGGCGCGTCATCGTAACGGATGATATCGATCACCCGGTCGAGATTGAGAAACGCGACAATAAAGCCCTCAAGCACCTCAAGACGATGATCGATCTTGCCCAGCCGAAAGCGCGTGCGGCGCAGGAGAATGTCGCGGCGGTGGTCAAGAAAGGCGCGCAGCACTTCCTTGAGCGAACAGACCTTCGGCGTCAGCCCGTCGACGAGCACATTCATGTTGAGGCTAAAGCGCGTCTCAAGCTCGGAATGCCGATAAAGCATGCCCATGAGCACATCGGCTTCCACGTTCTTTGAACGCGGCTCCAGCACGATCCGGATATCATCGGCGCTTTCGTCGCGCACATCCGCCAGAAGCGGCACTTTCTTTGTCTGGATGATCTCTGCGAGCTTCTCGATGAGCTTCGATTTCTGCACCTGATAGGGGATCTCGGTCACGACAATCTGGTATTGTCCGCGGCCCATCTCCTCTTTCTCCCATCGACAGCGCAAGCGAAACGCCCCGCGCCCGGTTCGATAGGTCTCTTCCATGCTCGCGCGCGGTTCGACGATGATCCCGCCCGTGGGAAAGTCAGGCCCCTGAATGTAATCGAGAAGCGTGTCATCGCGCGCATTTGGGGCACGGATCAGATGGAGGCACGCGCCGATGAGCTCGTCGAGATTATGGGGCGGGATGTTCGTTGCCATCCCCACCGCGATGCCCGCGGCGCCATTGGCCAGGAGATTGGGATAAGAGGCAGGCAACACCGCTGGCTCTTGAAGGCGGCCGTCATAATTGTCGCGAAAATCGACGGCATCTTCATCGAGCCCTTCGAGCAAGGCCTCCGCGAACGCGGTCAGGCGCGCCTCGGTATAGCGCGAGGCGGCCGGGTTATCGCCGTCGATATTGCCAAAGTTCCCTTGGCCGTCCACGAGCGGATAGCGCACAGAGAAATCCTGCGCGAGCCGCGCCATCGCGTCGTAAATCGCGCCATCGCCATGGGGATGAAAATCGCCCATCGTGTCGCCGCTGATCTTGGCGGATTTCAGAAACTTCCCATCGGGCGTCAGCCGAAGTCGCCGCATCGCGAACAATATGCGCCGATGGACAGGTTTAAGCCCGTCTCGCGCATCCGGCAGCGCGCGATGCATGATCGTGCTCAGGGCATAGGTCAGATAGCGCTCGCCAATGGCGCGGCGCAGCGGTTCAGAGACCTCATTAACCACAATATCGTCGTCATCGCTGCTGTCGGCCATAGATGTGGTGTAGCGAAGCCGCCCAACCCCGTCCAGTGCCGCACCAGAGCGCGCGCATGATCCTGGGGGTAAGCCTGCTGACAATCCCGCAACAGACGGTGGATAAACCCGCCGCGCCCGCGGGGAATGGCCCACAAAGCTCCCCTTTATGCTAGACAGTGAATGATTCTAGGTCTGCTCGCCGGGAAGCTGTTGGAGGGATGTGCTATGGGCCGTTTTATGGTCGTGACTTTGCTGTTCGTGGGTTGGGGGTTGTTTGAGTTGAGTGGCGGCACCGATTTTGTCGCGCCCGAACCTGAAGCAAAACCTCTCCAAGCGCTGCTCGAAGAAGTCCAGAACGCCGACACGCCTGTTGTGGCACAGGCCGCGAACGCGCCGGCACAGGCACGGGTCCTTTCCCCTGGCAGGGATGCTAACGCAGACGCATCAGCGGCTGTGACGCTCGCGAGCTTCGGGCGCACGCAGGGCTCTTTGGCAACTGTCCTTGGCGAAGCCGCAAAGATCGCCGAGCCAGAGCAAGTGGCGGCCGCGCCGCTCGCTTCGGTGGATTTGCGCATCGTCAATGGAAGCCGCGTTAACATGCGCACGGGCCCCGGCACGAATTATCAAGTGCTGAGCCAACTTCTGCGCGGCGAAGAGGCTGAAGTGCTGTCGAGCAATGATGCGGGCTGGGTCAAGATCCGCGCATTATCGACCGGGCGCGTCGGCTGGATGGCAGAGCGTCTCTTGACGCGGTCAAACTAATCTCGGTCAGCGGAGGGCGGGCGGGTTGCGCCCGCCGCCAAGCTTGGCCATGAGCCCGCCATGGCGACCGAAACCCAGAATTCGATCCTGATCACGGGCTGCTCAAGCGGCATCGGGTATGATTGCGCGCATTTTCTGCGCGCCTCCGGATGGCGCGTCTTCGCGTCCTGCCGCGCCGAGAGCGATTGCACGCGGCTCAGGGCAGAAGGCTTTGAAAGCCCCCGGATCGATTATGAGGATGAGGCCTCGATAAAGGCGGGCCTCGCCGCGACGCTCAGCGCCACCGGCGGCACACTCGACGCGCTTTTCAATAACGGGGCCTACGCGATCCCCGGCGCTGTCGAGGATCTGCCCCGCGCCGCGCTCAGGCAAAATTTCGAGGCCAATCTCTTCGGCTATCACGATCTGACGCGGCGCGTCATTCCCGTCATGCGCGCGCAGGGCCACGGACGCATTCTAAATTGCTCATCGGTTTTGGGCTTCGCGGCGATGAAATGGCGCGGCTCATACAACACAACGAAGTTCGCGATGGAGGGCCTCTCTGACACGTTGCGTCTCGAGCTGCGCGGCAGCGGCATCCATGTCATCCTCATCCAGCCCGGCCCGATCGGAACTGATATTCGCCAGAAATCGGTGCCGCATTTCGAGAAATGGATCGATTGGGAGGGCTCCGCGCTGCGCCCGCTCTATGAAGCGACACTGATCAAGCGGCTCTACGCGCCCAAAGGCGCACCCGATCCATTCGAGCTCGCGCCGCGCGCGGTCTCTTTGAAAGTGCTGCGCGCGCTCACGGCCCGACGCCCGGCCACGCGCTATAAGATCACGACACCGACCTATGTGATGGCCGCGCTCAGGCGGGCCCTCCCACGCCGCGCGCTCGATAATCTCCTTGCCCGGCTCTGACAGAGCGTTAGGTGCCGCCTCAAAGGAAAAACAAGCATGCAAGAACCGTTTCTCATCGTCGTCATCCTGGCCGTGGTGCTCGTCGGGGTCATTTTGGCCGTGGGCATCGGGGCATTCGCGCGGGGCGGCGAGTTCAACAAGCGCAATGCAAACAAGATCATGCGGTTGCGCCTCGTCGCACAGGCGGTGGCGGTGGTTTTGATCCTGATTCTGGTCGCATCACGGGGAAGCTGATAAATGGTCGTTCTATCAAAGATTTACACGCGCACAGGCGATAGCGGCGAGACGGCGCTCGGCAATGGCAGCCGCGTGGCCAAGCATTCGCAGCGCGTGAATGCCTACGGCACCGTCGATGAGGTCAATGCAACCGTCGGTCTTGCAAGGCTCCACTCTCAAAGCGAGATGGACGCGCAGCTTTCCGCGATCCAGAATGATCTTTTCGATCTCGGCGCGGATCTCTGCCGCCCGGACATGGAGAAAGACGCCGAGGCGGAATACCCGCCACTGCGCATGACGCCCGCCCAGGTGGACCGGCTCGAGGCCGAGATCGACGCGATGAACAAGCGCCTTTCTCCGCTTCGGAGTTTTATCCTGCCCGGTGGCTCGGCTCTGGCCGCGCATCTGCACCTGTGCCGGACGGTAACGCGCCGGGCCGAGCGGCTCTCGGTCGAGTTGGGCACGGTTGAAAGCGTCAATCCAGCCGGGGTGAAATATCTCAATCGCCTCTCCGATTGGTTCTTTGTTGCCTCCCGCATCGCCAACAACGACGGCAAGAACGACGTCTTATGGGTTCCGGGCGCGAACCGCTGAAAGCGGCGCAGCGTCCAGGGGACGCTGCGGCGACCGGTAGGGCGGAGCCCCGGCCAGGCAAGCACGGGCGCGAAAAGCTGAAAGCGGCGCAGCGCCCGGCAAAAGCCCCGTATCTCTGCAACCGACAGCCAAGCGCTGACTTCAATGAAGGGCCCCGAAATCTTAAAAGATTTCGCGCCGGGATTTTGAAAATCCCGACCAAGAATTTTTACAAAATTCTTGTCAGCTAAAGACGCGGTAATAGAGCCAATCGGGCCAGAACTGGCTGACGCGGAAGAGCCATGAGAAAACCCTGGGGAAGCTCTTCTTGAAGCCGCCCAGTTTCATATGATCGAAAAAGGCGTCCGCCGCGGCTTCGGGTTCCATGATGAAGGGCATGCGGAAATTGTTCTTGTCGGTGAGGCGCGTCTTGATGAAGCCGGGGTTGATCACCTGCACATCGATGCCGGTCGTCTTGAGATCGGCATACATGCCTTCGGCGAGATACATCACCGCAGCTTTCGATGCCCCATAGCCCACGGTCTTCGGCAAGCCGCGAAACCCGCTGAGCGAGCCCGTGATCACAATGTGCCCGCTATCGCGCTCAAGCATCTGCGGCATCACCGCCCCGATCGTGCGAAACGCGCCCATCATATTGATCTCGACCATCTGGGTCGCCTTTTCCGCGTCCCATTTCTTAGAAGACATCGGCCAATAGACACCGGCGAGATAGACGATCCCGTCCACCTCGCCGATGTCTTTTACTGCGGCATCCACGCTTGCCTGATCGGTCACATCGCAGGGCACGGCCTGCCCGCTTCCCATCTCGCTCACCAGCGCATCCAGACGATCCTTGGAGCGCGCCGAGACGATAACCTCGGCGCCCGCCCTGGCCATTGTCAGCGCGAGCGCGCGCCCGAGCCCCTCAGACGCGCCCACGAGCCAATAGCGCTTGCCGCGTACTTTGCGCATTACTGCTCCTTTGGTCGCATCGTTGCCACGAGCTCAGCCACTTTGATCCCGAATTTGCGGAACTGACTGCGGTTCATGATCGTGCCGTTCTCGACAAGATACATCCAATCCGTGGTGTTGAGCACATGGCCACCGGATTCGTCCGGCAGCTTGATATTGTAATTGAGCTGCACGGCATTGCCTTCCTGCCGGCCATTGCCTGAGCCCACGAGATCATCGGCATCGGCCCTGATAGAGCCGTCATTGCCCAGCGTCAGCCGCCACTCACGGTCCTGAACGCGCCCGCTATCATAGCGGAAAGTCTCTTTCATGATCCCGGTATTTCCCTCCCAATGGGCGTCAAAATCCGCGACGAAGCGAGAGGTGACGCGCCCCGTGGGCCCGTAGATCACGCCTTCGCAGAGGATCGGCCCCTGAAGATGCTGCCGGATGTCAAATTGCGGACCCGCTGACGCGTAATCCGCTGGCTGCTGCGCCTTGAAAGACCAGCGTGCCGCGATGAAGAGCGACGCGCCAACCACCAGCGCCGCCCCTGCAAGTAGATAGATGAGTTCCATCAATGCCTCCTAAATCTTCGTCAGATCGGTCCGAGCGAGTATCGCGATGGCCAAAAGCTTGAGACCACACGGGACAAGTGCGTAAAGGATCGTCAGAAGTGCCAGTGCCTCGGGGGGTTGTGTTGCGGACCCCGCTTCAAACCCCGAGGCATCGAGAAGCGGAAGAAGAACGATGGCCGCGAAGGCCAGCGTGAATTTTTGTACGAGAGACCAAAGCCCAAAGCCCTGCCCTCCATTAGGTGAGATAGCGGCCATTCGCGCCGAGAAAAGGGCGGGCATCAGCACAAGATCGGCCCCGATCGTCGCGCCGGATGCAACGCAGATGATGGCGAAGAACACCGCATCGCCCGGCCCCAAGAGCGCCGCGAAACCAAACGAGATGATGGCCGATACCATCGCGAAGAAAAGCACGGGCTTTGGCCCAAACCGCTCGGCCGCTTTCGACCAGAGAGGCGCGGTCGCGGCGCCGGCAAGGAAAAAAAGAACGAGCAGCGGGCCTTCCCAGCCCGGCGCGGCAAGCCTGCTTTCCACGAAGAAGAGAAACAGCGTGGAGGACACGGCCAGCGGCGTCGCATTCACCAGCGCCAAAAGCAAAAGCCGCCGCGCCAGGGTATCAGACAGGATTTGAGTGATGCCCACGGGCTCTGCCTTGAGCGCGCCTTTCCACTCAGGCGCCATCGCCAGGACCGCCAAAAGCACCACGACAGCGAAGCCCATGGCGAAGAGCGCGAAAGGTGTGTCGCTCGCGCCCATCAGAAACGTCGGTGCCACTGCGGCTATGCAGACGCCTAAAAGCGCCCCGCCTTCGCGCCAGGCTCCCAGCCTCACATGCCCGCCCTCAATGGCTTGCGATTTCGTGACCCCCTGCGCGTAGAAATTGATGCTCAAGAAGCTGAAAGCCGAAAAGAGACCGGTGATCGTGAGCGCAAACCAGGCGAGCGGGGCGAAAGGCGGGGTCACCGCGAAAAGGCCATACATCGAAAGCGCGAGCACAAGACTGCCCAGCGCAACCGCCACGCCGCGATGGCGGCCCAGGCGTTCGCTCACCCAGCCGAGCGCCGGATCCTGCACCGAATCAAAGAGGCGCAACCAAAAGAGGACCGCCGCGATCCCCGTGAGCGAAACGCCATAGGTCTCGGCGTAAAACGGCGGCGCGTAGATGTATATTGGCAGCCCGGCCGCGGCCAGCACCGCCCCGAAAAGCGAAAAGGCCGGCAAACGCTCTCGCATCGGTGAGGCCGTCGCCGACATCATCGCGAAACCTCCTCGGAGGGCGGGACGGGCTGCGGGCGATAGCGGACGCCCTTCCACCAAAGCTTGAGAGCTTGCCAGTGAATGAGCGCCAGAACCCGGCGCGAGCCAAGCGGCCGCCGAAGCGCGGCGCGCAGAATGCCCCAGCTTGAAAGCGCGCGGCGCGGCCCCGAAAGCGTGGCGATGAGCCCGCCCTCATTGCCCTGCCGGTAATCGATCCAAATGCCGATCCGGTCGGCGCGGATATCGAAGCGAAACCGATACCCGCCCTCGACCGGCATGAAGGGCGATACATGCATCACCTTCGTCGCCCTAACTTCGACACCGCGCGTCAACGGGCGCAAATCATCGGTATGGCACAGATAAGAATGGCGGTCGCCGAAGGTGTTGGTGACCTCCGCGATAATGACGGGCAGTTCGCCCGCCGCATCATAGCAAAGCCAGAAGGCCACCGGATTGAAAACATGGCCCCAAAACCGCGGTTGCGCGAGCAGCTCGATGCGGGCGGGTTGAGGCAAGCCATGTGCCTTGAGGACGTCGCGGACCCATCTTGCGCCGCTTCCCGCGCCGGGCGCGCCACCATGATCGCTGTCATGGAGCGAAGCGAGGCCCCGGCCATTGCGGCCAAAAAGGAAAGGCGCGCGGGGCGACGCTTCGGCATCGAGCAAGACGTAATCGACCGAATAGCGGAACGCGTTCTTGGTCGCGCCACGGCGTCCGTGAAACGTCTGTCCCTCGATATGGTCGATCGGGCTCATCGCTATTCAGCCGCCACCGCGAGCGCCGAGCGGGCGTCCATGGCCGCGACCACGTCCACAGCGCTCGCGATCCCGTCTTCGTGGAAGCCGTTTTTCATCCAAGCGCCGCAAAACCAGGTGCCGCGCGCCCCGTTGAACGCGCGCACCGCGCCTTGAGCGGCATGGGCGGCGGCGTCGAAGACAGGGTGGCTGAACGTATAAGTGTCATGAACCAAATCTTCGCGAATGGGCTTCTGCGAGTTCAGCGTGACGAAGTAATCCGTCGGCCCGGGGATGTTTTGCAGCCGGTTGATCCAGTAGGTCAGATCAATGACATCGCTGTCCGGGCTTTCGGTATAATTCCAAGCCGCCCAAACCGCCTTGCGCTCGGCCATGACGCAGGGGTCAGAATGCAATACGGCGTGGTTGGGTTGGTATCTCACAGCGCTCAGCGCTGCGCGCTCTTCGGGCGTGGGATCGGCCAGCAGCGCGAGCGACACATCGGAATGGGTGGCGAAGACAACCTCGTCAAACCGCTCCCAGCCGCCACCCGAGCATTTCACCTCGACACCGATGGCATCGCGGCGGACAGCCTCGACCCCTGCCGAAAGCCTGATATCGACGCCCGCGCCCGCCATCCGAGCCTCAAGGCGCTTTACATATTCCACCGAGCCGCCATCGACGGTGTACCACATGTGCTGCGCGTCATCGCGCATCAAACCGTGGTTGATGAAGAAATCGACGAGGGCGCGCGCCGGAAAATCCGTGATCTTGGTGGTGGGGGTCGACCAGATCGCCCCGGACATCGGCAACAGATAATAATCGCGAAACCACGCGCCCAGCTTCATCTCTTCGATCAACTCGCCCACGGTGATGTCATCCTTGAGATGAGCGGGGGCCTGTTTGCCGAAGCGGATCATATCCGCGAGCATTTTATAAAATTGCGGACGCAGCAGGTTGCGCTTCTGCGCAAAGATCGCCGACCGCGCCAGGATGCCGTATTCCATGCGTCCGTCTCCGACCGAACAGCCGAAGCTCATATCGCTTTCAGCCACGGGCACCGCCAGATCATGGAAAAGCGCCGTCAGGTGCGGGTAGGTCGCATAATTGAAGACGAGAAAACCAGTATCCACCGGTTGTTGATTTTTGCCGACAAAAATCGTGCGCGCATGGCCACCAAGGCGCGATTCGCTTTCAAACAAAACGACAGCGCTCGACCCCGATAAAAGGTGAGCTGCGCTCATCCCCGATATGCCACCGCCAATCACGGCGACCCGTTTGGGCCCCGCTACCCCTGTTTCGAATGGCATGACACCGCCTCGCTTCTCGTCTTTTTCGAAAGTTTTTACGCTGCGCCGCCGCTTTTAGATGACTTTGATTTTTCTTTTCTTTTCGGTGATCCAAGCCGGGTATCCTGGCGTATACTGATCATGTTGACGTCCGCCTCAACGCGAAATCAAAAGCGTGCGCCGCTCGGGAAAGTGTCTTATGATGTTGTCAGTGTATTGACAACGAAGTCAGACAGTCCAGCTCGAAAGGCCACAGACGTGAACGTGCAAGATCGCGCCGCCAAAGGCGCGTGGGTGGCTGAATTGGCGGCGATCCGAGACAGACAAGACAAAGCGGCCTTTGCCGCGCTGTTCGAACACTTCGCTCCCAGAGTGAAAGCGTTCTTGATGAAATCGGGGGCGAATGCCGCCCTCGCGGAAGAAACGACGCAGGAGGTGATGGCCACCCTTTGGACGAAGGCACATATGTTTGATCCCGGCCGCGCAAGCGTGGCCACCTGGATCTTCACGATTGCGCGGAACCGCTCGATCGACGCTATTCGCAAGCAAAGGCGGCCCGAGCCAGAAGACCTCGCCTGGGGTCCCGAAGCCGAACCGGACCAGGAAGAGTCCATGGCCCTGCAACAGGAAAGTAAGAAATTAGCCCAGGCCCTGTCTGAGCTACCCGAGAAGCAAAGGACTTTGATCGAACGCGCCTATTACGGGGATCTGAGCCACAGCGAGATAGCCGCTGAGACAGGCTTGCCCCTCGGGACGATCAAGTCGCGAATACGCCTGGCGCTCGACAGATTGCGCCACGCGATGAAATGAAACAGCGCTCAGAGCGCGACCAGATGGTGAAAACAAATGAGTGAGCCGATAAAGCACCACCTCACCGACCAACTCTTGATGTCCTACGCGGCGGGCACATTGCCGGAGGCCTTCAGTCTCGTCGTGGCGACGCATGTGTCGCTTTGCGATGAATGCCGCGCGCGTCTCGCGGAGTTTGAAGCGCTCGGTGGCGCTGTTCTCGAAGACGAAGCCGCAGTCGAACTTTCCTCGGGCGCGCTTGATGCAACGCTCAAACTCATCAGCCAAAAGGCGAAGGACCCGATCAAAACCGAGAAGGTGAGCCGGGGCATCTTCCCGAAGCCGCTGCAAGACTATGTCGGCGGTGATGTCGAAGCCGTGCGCTGGAAGCGGCTCGGGAACGGCGTAAAGCAGGCGATCTTGCCGACATCGCGCGACGCCTCAGTGCGGCTCCTCTATATTCCCGCCGGGTCGGAAATGCCCGACCACGGCCATAACGGGACAGAGCTCACGATGGTCCTGCAAGGCGCTTATCTCGACGAAGACGGGCGCTTTGCGCGCGGTGATGTCGAGGTTGCCAATGAAGAGATGGAACATACGCCCGTCGCTGATATCGGCGAGGATTGCATCTGCCTCGCGGCGACAGACGCACCGCTCAAGTTCAACAGCCTGATCCCGCGCGTGGCGCAGAAGTTCCTGCGTATCTGACCACGCGCGCCAGGAAAAAAGCAAGTTGCGACGCCGCTCCTCACAGGGCGGCGTTTTTGATTGCGCAGACGTGACTCGCCCTGCGACAGGATGACGCTATAATCTCTCCCATAACGGGAGGAAAGACATGTTCAAAACACTGACTACTCTTGCATTTGTAAGTGCTGCCGCCGCAGCCCATGCCGGAAGCTGGACCCTCGACGGCGAAAGCTCGATGGTGGGGTTCGGATCCGTCAAATCCGACGTGATCGGCGAAAGCCACAGCTTCTCAGGCCTCAGCGGGACGGTGGAGGAAGACGGAAGCGTCAACATAACGCTCAATCTCGCCACGGTTAACACAAATATCGACATCAGAAATGAACGGATGCAAGAGCATGTGTTCAAGATGGCTCCCTCGGCGCAGCTCATGGCCGAGGTCGATATGGACGCAATGGAGGCGCTTTCTGTCGGCGCCACGATGATGACAGTCGTGGAGGGCACGCTCATGTTCCTCGGGCAGGAGGTCTTTGTCGATCTGCCCGTCGTGGCCGCGCGCTTGTCGGATGAGCAGGTGCTGATCATGTCCGATGGCGTGACATATCTCTCCACGGAAGAGCTCGGCATAGATGCGGGCATCGACACGCTCATGGGCCTCGCCGGGCTCGAGCGGATCGACAGGGCCGTCCCCGTCACTGTGCGCTTTATGTTCAACGCGGGCGAAAACAACGCCTGATCTCGCGCGGGGTCACCCCTAGCTTGGGCGCACGATCCGCGTGCGCCCAGCCTCATCAGCGCTGTTTTCCGGCAGCGTGTCAAAGTCGAACGCGTCGAGCCTGCGCGCGCGGGTGCCGGCCTTCGTCGCGCTGATCTTGATCTCTTCGATATCTTTTGCGGCTTGCCCAAAATGCCGGTCGAGATTGCCAACGCGCGCCATGAGCCGCTCGGCATCGCCATGGAGCGCGGCGAGCTCGGCGCGGATCGCGCCCGCCTGCTCGCGCATCCGCGCATCTTTCAAGATCGCGCGCATCGTGTTCAGCGTGGCCATGCAGGTGGTCGGTGAAACGATCCACACCCGCGCCGCGAAACCTTCGCGCACGATATCGGGGAAGTTGGCATGAAGCTCGGCATAGATCGCCTCGGAGGGCAAAAACATCAGCGCGCCATCGGCGGTTTCGCCCGCGAGAATATAACGCTCCGAGATCGCCTTGATATGGGCGCGCACATCGGCCCGCAGCTGTCGCGCCGCGGCCTGCGCCTCGGCATCCGTGGCGGCATTGCGCAGCGCCTCATAGCTCTCGAGCGGAAACTTCGCATCCACGACAATCGGCCCCGGCGGATTGGGCAAATGGATCAAACAATCCGCCCGCCTATTGTTGGAGAGCGTCGCCTGCCAGGAATAGCTATCGGGCGGCAGCGCTTTTGACACGATATCCTTGAGCTGGATCTCTCCAAACGCCCCGCGCGTCTGTTTGTTTGACAAGATATCCTGCAAGCTCAAGACATCGCCCGAGAGGCGGGTGATGTTGTCTTGCGCCTTATCTATGGCCTGCAACCGCTGCTGCAAGGCCCCGAGCGATGTCGCCGTGGCCTTGGCAGATGTGGTGAGGTTCTCGTTCATCCGCTCAGTCACCGTCTGAAGCCGCTGCTCCATGAGCGCGAGCATATTGGCCTGGCTTGCCGCTTGCGCATCGCTGACATGGGTAAGCCCGCCCGCGAGCCGCTGCTGCCCGTCGGCCAAAGCCTCCACGCGCTGGCCAAGATGGCCCATTTGCTGTGCCATCGGGCCAACCACCCCCGCAGACCGCCGCGCCGCGCGGAGCGTCGCGATCAAGAGGATCGCGAGCAAAAGCGCCGCGACCGCCATCAAAACCCGCAAATCATGCCAAGCGATCATCTCTGTGCCGATCTGGATCATGAGCGCCCGAAGAGCCGCTCGATATCGGCGAGCTTGAGTTCAACATAGGTGGGCCGGCCATGGTTGCATTGCCCCGAATGCGGTGTGGCCTCCATCTGTCTGAGAAGCGCGTTCATCTCTTCGGCCTGCATCCGCCGCCCCGTGCGCACGGATCCGTGGCAAGCGATCCGCGAAAGGATGGCATCCATCCGCTCCGCCACGGCGCTCGAGGTTCCGCTGTCTCGCAATTCGTCGAGCACATCCAGGACGAGCGCGCGCGCATCGCAGGCCCCGAGGATCGCCGGCACCTCGCGCACCGCAAGCGCGCCCGCCCCGAACGCTTCGATCCCGAGCCCGAAGGCCGCAAGCTCAGCCGCCGCCGACAGGATCAAGGCGCAATCGGTCTCGGACAGATCGATGATCTCGGGGATGAGCAGCGCCTGCGATGCCACGCCCCGCTCGGCCATTTGCGCCTTCAGCCTCTCATAGACAATCCGCTCATGGGCGGCATGGGCATCGACGATGATCATCCCGTCGCGCGTTTGCGAGAGGATGTAATTCTCATGGAGATGCGCCCGCGCAGCGCCGAGCGGAAAGTCATCGCCCGGCGCCTCGGGCACCGGGGGCTCAACCCGCGCCGCCGGGCTTTCGAAGAAGCCTTGAGCAACGCCAGAAGATGCGCCCGGGGGCGGCGCAGCGCGTGCCGGGCGGTTGGCGAAATCCATCTGATAGACGACGTTTGGCGCATTTTCAGGCGCACGCATCGCGCCAAGCGTGTCCTGCGCGATTGTCGTCGAGGCCCGGTGCCCCGCCTCGGCCAAGGCATGTCTCAAACCGGCGATAACCAAACCGCGCACGATGCCCGGCTCGCGAAAGCGCACCTCCGATTTCGCCGGATGCACATTCACATCCACACGCAACGGCGCGCACTCAATGAAAAGACAGGCGGCGGGGTGCCTGTCGCGGCTCAGGAAATCTGAATATGCCGCGCGCAACGCCCCAAGGAGAAGCTTATCGCGCACAGGTCTGCCATTCACAAAAAGGAACTGCGAAACAGCCGCCCCTCGCGAATAGGTGGGCAAAGCCGCAAGCCCCACCATGGAAATGCCTTCGCGCTCCGCATCCACGGCGACGGCGTTGGTCACGAAGTCAGAGCCCATGATCTGAAGGAGCCGCGCGCGCAACGCCTCTGCGAAGGCCCCCGCGCAGGGCTCTGCGCGAAAGACCTCGCGCCCGCGGCCCAGGTCGCGCAGCGAAAAGCCGATGCCGGGCTCGGCCATGGCCAGGCGTTTGATCACGTCGGCAATGGCCTGCGCCTCCGCGCGGTCCGATCTCAGGAATTTGAGGCGCGCGGGCGTCGCGAAAAAGAGATCGCGCAATTCCACGACCGTGCCCTTGCCGAGTGCGGCGGGCTGAACACGCTCCGCAACACCCGCCGTGACCTTGATCCGCGCCGCCGGGGCCGAAGCGCCCCGCATCCGCGACGTCACCGTCAATCGCCCCACCGCGCCCAAAGATGCCAGCGCCTCGCCGCGAAACCCGAAGCTTGTGATGTTGAGAAGGTCGCTGCCATCGATCTTCGAGGTGGCATGGCGCGACAAAGCCAAGGGCAGATCATCGGCTGTCATGCCACAGCCGTCATCGCTCACCTGAATGAGGCTCTTTCCGCCATCCGCATAAGCCACATCGATGCGCGCGGCCCCGGCATCGATGGCATTCTCAACGAGCTCTTTCACAGCGCTCGCGGGCCGCTCGACAACCTCGCCCGCAGCGATCCGATTGATCGCCGCTTCGTCAAGCTGCCGGATGGGAGATGCGCTTATCTTGGGGTTTGGCTCAGCCATGCCGCTATAGGTAGCATGGCTGAGCGAGATTCGGAAAGCATCAGTTGGTGCTGGTTAACCCGGTCGGCTGACCCACAACGACAAAGTGCAGGTCATCGGCTGACAGGAGCTCGCGCGCCACGCGGTTCACATCCTCAAGCGTCACGGCCATCACCCGCTCATTGCGCGTCTCGATGTAGTCAATCGGCAAACGCCCCTGCTGCATCCCCGCGAGGATGCCCGCGATATTGCTGTTGCCGTCAAACCTGAGCGGGTAGGCCCCGGTCAGGAACGTCTGTGTCCGACGCAGCTCTTCGGGGGTAATGCCCTCCTCGGAGAGC
Source organism: Pseudomonadota bacterium (assembly GCA_039198835.1). Classification (GTDB taxonomy): domain Bacteria; phylum Pseudomonadota; class Alphaproteobacteria; order Rhodobacterales; family Rhodobacteraceae; genus Shimia_B. The sequence continues at coordinate 15,401 of JBCCTH010000028.1, forward strand.
TTGCGCCATTCGTTGCGCGTCACCTCTATGGCCTCGCTGATCCGGTCATTGGCGCTGCGCACGCGGCCCAGGATCACCGGGCCATAATCCTTGGGCACAGCAAAAGCCGCAATGCCATAGGTCAGCCCTCTTTGCTCGCGCACCTCAAAGCCAAGACGGCTCTGAAGACCGCCGCCGCCCAACACCTCCATCATGATATAGGCGGGGAAGTAATCAGGATCATCAAAGGCGATGCCCGCATGGCCAAAGAGCGCCGTGGCCTGCGGGTTTTCAAAATCCAAGACCGTGACACCGCCGGGCAGATCATAGTCAACGGATACGGGCATCGGCGCGCCGGTTTCGGGAAGATCGCCCAAGAGCTGATCGATCATCGGGCCAAGCTCTTCGGCGCTGATATCGCCGACCGCGCCGATGAAGACGCGATCCTTTGCAAAGGCTCCAAGCCGCGCCGCTTCCAGATCCTCGGCGGTCAGCGCCACCAGGCTTTCGAGCGTGCCGTCGTTTGACGAGCCGTAAGGGTGATCTCCGAAGGCGAGATTGAAGAATGTCGCCGATGAAATCTCGTCAGGGTCTTTGAGGTCATTGCGGATCGAGGTTGCGACCTGCGCCTTGACCCGCGCGATGGCTTCTTCATCGAAGCGCGGCGCGTTGAGGGCCTCGCGCAAAAGCGCAACCGAAGCCGCGCGGTTCTCGGTGAGCATCTCAGCGCTGATCGAGACCGCATCATCGCGCGTATCAAACCGGAAGCGCGCCGCGAGCGCCTCGCGGGCCTCGGCAAAGGCGCGCGCATCAAGATCGCCCGCGCCTTCTTCAAGAAGCGCCATCATGAGGTTCGTTGCCCCGCGCTTGCCCGGCGCATCGAGCGAGCCGCCGCCTTCAAAGCGGATTTCAATCGCCATGAACGGGATCGAGCGCTCTTCGACGAGCCATGCCGTTATCCCGCCCGGCGAGACGACTTCCTGAATTTTTACTTCTGCCCAAACCGGCAAGGCGGACGCGACGAGAAGAGCGGCGGCGCGCAAGATCATCTTCATTGGGAAACCTCCTCTTGAGGCGCATCCACGCCCATCAGCCAGCCTGTCACGGCATTATCGCGCTCCACGAGAAGTTGCGCGGCGGCGACAATCTCTTCGCCCGTCACTTGCTGGATGATCTCAGGCCAGGCTTGAACATCAGCCACGGTGAGCCCCTGGGTGAGCGCCGTGCCATAGCGCCGGGCCAGCGCGCCGACATCATCGAGCGAGTAGATATCAGAGGCCCGCCACTGCGCCTTGATCCGCTCAAGCTGCTCTTCATCGACACCGCGCTCGATGAACGCGGCGATCTCGGCATCCATCGCATCTTCAAGATCTTGCAGGCTCACGCCCGGCGTTGGCACGGCGATGAGCGAAAACGTTGCCGGATCAAGCGATTTGGCCGTGTAGTAGGCCGATGTATAAACCGATATCTCCTGCTCGAATTCAAGCGCCTCGCCAAGAACCGAAGTCGCGCCCGACCCGCCGAGAATGTTGGCGAGAAGCTGGAGCGCGGCGGCCTCGCGCTGATCGCCAGAATTGCGTTCCGGGGCCAGATATGTGCGCGCCACATAGGGCTGCGCGACGCGCTGATCGCGCAAAACAAGCCGCCGCTCGGCCAGTTGCAGCGGCTCGACCGTGCGCGCGCGCTCTGTGATGGCGGGGTTGGCGGGAATGGTGCCGTAATAGGTTTCGGCCAAGCCGCGCACGTCATCGGGCGTCACATCGCCCGCCACAACCAAGATCGCGTTGTTGGGCGCATAATGGGCCTCATAGAAGGCCTCTGCATCCGCGAGGCCCAGCGTGTCGATCTCATGACGCCACCCGATCACCGGCACGCCATAGCGATGATTGAGAAACTGCGCCGCGCGCATCTGTTCGTTCAAAAGCGACCCGGGGCGGCTCTCGGTGCGCTGGTTGCGCTCTTCGATCACGACATCGCGCTCGGTCGCGATATCGTCTTCATCAAGCGCGAGATTGACCATCCGGTCCGCTTCCATGCGCATCATAAGCTCAAGCCGGTCCGAGGCGACACGCTGGAAATAGCCGGTATAATCATAGCTCGTGAACGCATTATCGCGCCCGCCATTCTCGGTCACGATCCGCGAGAATTCACCGTCATCGAGCGTTTCGGTGGCCTTGAACATGAGATGCTCGGTGAAATGCGCGATCCCGGACTTGCCCGCCGGTTCATCGGCGCTGCCCACCTTATACCAGACCATATGCACAACGACCGGCGCGCGCCGATCCTCGATCACGACGACCTCCATGCCATTATCGAGCATATAGTTGGTCACTTGCTCCGCCGCGCGCGCCGGGAGCGCGCTCAGCAGCAGCGTTGAGGCCAGTGTAAAAGCCGAAGCCAGTCTGATCATGGGACGGTCTCCTTTAAGAGGGATGTACGCAGCGCAGCGCCCGGATCAAGCGCGCTGACGCTGACGTGACAAAATCATCAGCTGTCTTGCGACCAGAGCGTGCGGGCCGCGCGGGCGGGCCAGTCTCTGTCATAGGCCGCCCCGTCAACCGCGCCGGCGCTACTCGCGGCGAGAATGTCGCCCATGCTCGGCAAAGGCAGATCGCTCTCATCGCTGCGCCAGAGCTTTGAGCGGACAAAAGCGCGCGCGCATTGCGCATAGATTTCATGGATCGCGATGCGGATCACGAGCCGGGGCTCGCGGGATTTGGCGCTCAAAAGCGCGATCAGCTCGGGGTCGCGCGTCAGCGTGGCCAAGCCATTGACCCGGATGACATTGTTCTTGCCTGGCACCATGAACATCAAAGAAACGCGCCCGTCACGCACGATGTTGCGCAGGCTATCGGCCCGGTTGTTGCCCCGCCAATCGGGCATCAAAAGCGTTTTGGCATCGGCGATGCGCACGACGGGCCCGTCATCTCCCCGCGGGCTCGCATCGGTGCCCTCGGGGCCCACGCTCGATAAAACGGCGAACCGCGCCGCCTCGATCCAGGGGCGGTATTCGGGGGTGATCTCATGGGCGACCTTCTGGACCGACATCGGGTCAGGGGTGCCATAGATCGCTTCGAGCTCTTCGATGGTCGTGATTTCGGTCATTTCGGATATCCCGCTTCGTCGAGCAGCGCCTCGGATCGCGCCTCGATCCGGGCCTCCAACTCTTCCATGAACGGCGCTTGTGGCATCCCCGGTTCAATCGGTTCGAGAAACTCGACAATCGCCGTTCCGGGGTATCGCATGATCCCCTTGCGAGGCCAGAACGCGCCCGCATTCGTGGCAACCGGATAGCAGCGCTGCCCGAGTTCTCGATAAAGCGCGTAGGTGCCGACCTTGTAAGGCGCGGGCGCGCGCGGCGCGATCCGCGTGCCCTGGGGATAGATGCAGAGTTGGCCCGGATTGGCCTGGCCTGATTTCACATCCGCGAGCATCTTTTTGATCGCCTCGGTGCGCCGTCCGCGCCGCACCGGCACACATCCCAACCGCCAGGCATAAACGCCGATGATGGGCGTATAGAGAAGCTCTTGCTTCATGATGAACTTGGCCCAGGGCACGGATTTGAAGATGATCATCACATCGAGAAAGCTTTGGTGCTTTGCGGCCACCAGAACCTCTCCGCGGGGGAGATCACCGCGCACTTCGTAGCGAATGCCCACCATAATGCGCGCCGAAAAAAGCGCCCAAC
>JBCCTH010000029.1:0-18731 GCA_039198835.1 Pseudomonadota bacterium
ATCGACGCCGATCCCCGCACGCCCGATCACCTTGAGAGTGGTGGCAGCGGCGATGACCTTTTCGGTGACCTTCGTGGCCGACCGGATGGCCAAGCCGTCATAATCGCCGATCACCTCGAGAAGCTTTTCTTTGTCCTTCCCGAGGTTGGGTTCGAAATCGACGTCGATCCCCCGGTCGCGGAAGATCTGAACGGCGGTTTCAGAGAGTTTGTCTGAGACGAGTACTTTGGGCATGGGGAGTTCCTTCGAGCGGTGGGTTAAAAACCCACCCTACGGCGTGTTGGTAGGGTGGGGTTTCACCCCACCGATTGGTTCAGGCAGCTTCAGCGAGCGCTTCGATCTCGGCGGCAAAGGCCCAGTCGAGCCAGGGCAGAAGGGCCTCAAGGTCGGAGGTCTCCACAGTGGAGCCGCACCAGATGCGCAGCCCGGGCGGTGCGTCGCGGTAGGCACCGATATCGAGCGCGACGCCTTCGGCCTCGAGCCGTTTTGCCACGGCCTTGGCGAAGGCGGCGCCGTCCTTGATGCGCGCGTCCGTGAACTTGAGGCAGACGCTCGTCGTTGACCGCGTGGCCGGGTCGGAGGCGAGGTTGTCGATCCAGTCTCGGCTCGCGCAGAAATCCCAGATCAGCTGCGCGTTGGCATCGGCGCGCGCCACAAGGCCTTTGAGGCCACCCAGGCTTTCGGCCCAGTCCAGGCAAAGGAGATAATCCTCGACGCAGAGCATGGAGGGCGTGTTGATGGTGGCACCCGAAAAGATCCCGTCGATCAGTTTGCCCGCCTTGGTCAGCCGGAAAATCTTCGGCAGGGGCCAGGGCGGGGTGTAGGCCTCGAGGCGCTCCACGGCCCTCGGGCTCAGGATCAACATGCCATGGGCCGCCTCGCCACCGAGCACTTTCTGCCAGGAGAAGGTGGTTACATCGAGCTTGTCCCAGGGGAGATCCATGGCAAACGCCGCCGATGTCGCGTCGCAGAGCGTGAGACCGGCTCGGTCCGCGGGGATCGGATCGCCCGCGACGCGGACGCCCGATGTTGTTCCGTTCCAGGTGAAACAGACGTCTCTGTCATAATCGAGAGCGGCCATATCGACGATTTCGCCGTAATCGGCGGTGTGGATCTGCGCATCGATCTTGAGCTGTTTGACCGCGTCGGTGACCCAGCCCGCCCCGAAGCTCTCCCAGGCGACCATCTCGACGGGGCGCTCGCCGAGGAGGTTCCACATCGCCATCTCATAGGCGCCGGTGTCGGAGGCGGGCACGATGCCGATCTTGAAGTCGGCAGGCACGCCCAGGATCGCCCGTGTGCGTTCGATGGCATCTTTCAGTTTCGCTTTGCCCACAGCGGCACGGTGGGAGCGGCCAAGCGGCGCGTCTATCAGCTTCTCAAACGTGAATGTCGGAGGTTTGGCGCAAGGGCCGGAGGAGAAACGCGGGTTCGACGGAAGGTCGACAGGTTTGAGGTCCGGCCGCGCTGCCGGTGTCGTGTGAGCCATTGGTGTTACCCTTACAGATATGCGGCCCTCGTTGGGGAGGGCTGTCCCGCCGCTGCGTTTAGGGAGGTCTGAACGGGGCAGCAACAGCCAAAAGCATCATCATCTTCATGAAGCGCGTTCCCATCGGAAACCCGGTTTCCGCTTGGCGCTTGGGCGCGCCTTGGCTAGGGGCAGCGCATGTTGATCTCTGTGATATCGCCCATGGCCCCGGTGACCGCGCGCGACCGGGCCGAGCTCCTGCGTCTTTTTGATGGGGAGAGCCCACGTGATTTGGATGCGGGCCGCGCCTTTGAGTTTGTCGCGCGGCATTTTCCCGAAGAGACAGCATTTGAAGAAGCACGTGCGCATTTCGGGAAAACCGGGATCGACCTCAACCGGCTTTCTGAGGGCTTTCGCCAAAAGCGTATGCTCATCGCAGATATGGATTCGACCATGATCGAGCAGGAATGCATCGATGAGATGGCCGATCATGCAGGGATCGGTGCGCATGTCGCCAAGATCACGGCGCGCGCCATGGATGGAAAGCTGGGCTTTGAAGAGGCGATGCTCGAAAGGGTGTCTTTGATCAAGGGCTTGCCGCTTGCCGCGTTAGACGAGGTCTTCGCCGAGCGGATCACATATATGCCTGGCGGCGATGTCCTCTTGGCGACGATGCGGCGCTCTGGTGCTCATTGCGCGCTGGTCTCTGGCGGCTTCACCTTCTTTACCGAGCGCGTAGCCTCGGCGCTCGGTTTTGATGAGCATCGCGCGAATGCGCTGCTACACGCCGACGGTCGTTTAAGCGGGGATGTGGCACGCCCGATCCTTGGGCGCGACGCCAAGGTCGAAGCGCTTGAAGAAATCAGCGCGCGCCTTGAGCTCTCGCCAGCAGATGCGATTGCGGTTGGTGACGGGGCCAATGATTTGGGCATGCTTGAGCGCGCTGGCATGGGTGTCGCGCTCCATGCCAAACCCTCAGTGCAGGCCGAATGCGACATTCGGATCAACCACGGTGATCTGACAGCTCTGCTCTTTTTGCAGGGGTATTCGAGATCGGAGTTCGCGTCCCGCTCGGCGCGGAATTAATATGCCTTGACCCTCATGAAGGGAAGGGGCTTGGGTTTTGGGCGGTGCCGGTGTGTTGAGGCTGGCCGAGCCGCCATTAAGGCCCTTACGAGAGTGGCTGGACAGCAGGAAGGCTTAGCGCCGCACGGCATGGTGTCAGCGCAGGCGATCCAGCAGCGAAAGCGAGGCGAAGCCGTCGACTTTAAGTCCATTTGATCGTTGATAGGCGCGGATTGCGCCGATTGTGTTGGGGCCGATCAGGCCATCGCTGCCTTTTGTATCAAAGCCTGCGCGCGTCAGGGCGCGTTGCAGCTGCGTGACTTCGCGTTGGGTGAGCGCGCGTTCCCCGATGGGCCAGCTCCCCTCAATCGGGCCGAGGCCACGCAAACGCATGGAAAGCCGGCTGACCGCCATGACATAGGCATCGGCGGCGTTATAGCGCTCCAAGACGCGGAAGTTGTTGAAGATGAGAAATGCCGGTCCGTTCGCGCCCGCGGGCAAAAAGACCGAGGCTTGCCCGTAATTCGGGACAGGTTTGCCATCGAGCCCGAGCACGCCACGCGCTGCCCATTGCGGGGCGGCGAGCGAAAAGTTGCGGCGCGCTAGGGACGCATCGAAGCCTACCGAGAGCCTGACCTCGATCGCCACGGGCTGGCCCTTTGTCCATCCGAAGCGCTTGAGATAGGCCGCCGTCGAAGCAAGCGCATCCGTTGGATCGCTCGACCAGATATCACGGCGGCCATCGCCATCGAAATCGACCGCATAGGCCTGAAACGAGGTCGGGATGAATTGCGTATGGCCCATCGCGCCCGCCCAGCTCCCTTTCATGTTGGCGGGCGCGGTATCGCCACGGGCCAGGATGCGGAGCGCCTCCCAAAGCTGCTCTTCAAAAAATCGCCCGCGACGGCCATCAAACGCCAGCGTGGCGAGGGCCTCGATCACGGGAATATCGCCGCGTGTTTCGCCATAGCGGGTTTCCGCGCCCCAAACCGCTGCCACAACCTCTTTATCGACGGCGTAGCGCGCTTCGATGGCATTGAACGTGGCAGAGTATGTGCGGAGTGCGCGTTTGCCAGCGCGCACCTGGTCATCCGAGACGAGGCGGGCCAGATAATCCCAGATCGGGAGGGCGAATTCGGCCTGGTTGCGATCCTTGGCGATGACCTCTTCGTTATAAGTTACGCCAGCGAAGGCAGCATCGAGGAGGGCGGGCGAGAAGCCGCGCTGCGCGGCGCGGGCCTTGAACTGGGCAACCCAGTTCTGAAAGGCCTCTTCTTTGGTGGCGCGTATCTCTGTCACGGCCAAGGAGATCGGCTTGCCGCTGTCACCGAGCGTCGCGGACGCACCCCAGGCAAACGGGGCGGAGACGAGCAGAAAGAGCAGAGCACACAACCGGACCATGTCACTCTATTAACCGAGGCTCGCGTTGGGGTCAGCGTGATAATCATCATGGCGGCGCATTACCGCCTGCGCCGCGTGACCTTGCGCGCGGCCGAGGATTTGTGTTTGGCGGCGCGCAGCTTGCGCTTTGGCGGTTTGGCACGGCCTTTCGAGGGGCCGCGCGCGAGCGCTGCGCCGTCGAGCTCCAGCAACTCCAAGATGAGCCCGCCGGTTACCGGGTTTGCCTCGGCCAATCGGACGAGCGCGCGTTGGCCAAGCCCGATCTCCCGGCCGCTATCGGACCCTGTCAAGATTTGCGCCTCTGCGTCGAAATGGAAAAACTCGTTCCCCAGATCCCGGATGGGCACGAGGCCGTCAGCGCCGGTTTCATCTAGCTTTACAAAGACACCGAAGCGCGCGACGCCAGATATCTTTCCGCCCAGCTCGCTGCCGACGCGCTCAGAGAGATAGGCCGCCAGATAGCGATCCGAGGTATCGCGCTCGGCGAGCATCGAGCGGCGCTCGGTCTCCGAGATATGTTCGGCGGTGGCTTCGAGGCGCTCTTCTTCCTCGGCGCTCAGCCCATCATCGCCCCAGCCATGGCAGGAAATCAGCGCCCGATGCACGACCAGATCGGCATAGCGGCGAATGGGCGAGGTGAAATGCGCATACTGCTGAAGCGCGAGCCCGAAATGGCCAAAATTCTGGGGGGTATAATAGGCCTGTGTCATCGACCGGAGCGTCGAGATATTGATCATCTCGGCAAAGTCTGTGTCGCGCGCGGCGTTGAGCAAGCGGTTGAGATGCTTGGTTTGGAGAACCTGGCCCTTTGCAAGTGGCAGACCGACCGAAGATGCCGTCTCTCGCAAAGCCTCAAGCCTGTCCGGCGCGGGTTCTTCATGGACCCGGAAAAGGAGCGCTTGGCGCTTCTCGATCAGTGTTTTCGCGGCGGCGACATTTGCCAGCACCATGAATTCTTCAATCAGCCGATGCGCATCGAGGCGCTCTTTGAATGCGACGGAGCTCACTTTGCCAGCATCTGAGAGCTCGATATGCCGCTCCGGCAAATCGAGATCGAGCGGTTGCCTCTCTGCGCGAGCGGCCTTGAGCAGGCCATAGGCGGCGTAAAGCGGTTTGAGAACCGGCTCGACAAGGGCCGCGCAACGCGCGTTGGGCGCGCCGTCCACCGCCTGTTGCACTTCTTCGTAATGCAGCGACGCAGGCGATTTCATCAGGCCTCGCGTGAAGCGCTGGCCTGTGAGCCTGCCGCCTTTGTCGATCTGCATTTCCACCGCCAGACAAGCGCGCGGCACGCCTTCATGGAGCGAACACAGATCGCCCGAGAGCCTGTCAGGCAGCATCGGCACGACGCGATCGGGGAAGTATGTCGAGTTGCCCCTTTTGCGGGCTTCGCGATCAAGCGCTGACCCCGGGCGCACATAGTGGGCGACATCGGCGATGGCGACCCAGAGGGTAAAGCCCGTCTTTGTTTCAATGGCGCAAACGGCATCGTCATGGTCGCGGGCGTCAGTGGGGTCGATCGTCACTAGCGGCAGTTCTGTGAGATCTTCACGTTTGCCTAAATCAGCGGGGTGAGCGGCATCCGCCTCGGCGATGGCTGTGTCAGAGAACGCATCGGGGATCGCGTGGTGATGGATCGCGATGAGGCTCACGGCTTTCGGTGCGCCGGGATCCCCCAGGCGATCTGTTATGCGCGCCCTGGGAAGGCCCATGCGCCCCTTTGGCCCGGCTTGCTCGGCCTCGACGAGCTCGCCATCCTTCGCGCCCCCGGCCGCGCCGGCGGGCACCAGCCATTCACGATCCTGCTTTTTGTCGACGGGGACAATCCGCCCGCCCTCGGCACCTTTGCGAAAAACCCCGACGATCCGGCGGGGATTGGTGCCGATCTTGCGGATGACGCGGGCTTCGTAATGATGATCTTCGCCGCGAATTTCGGTGAGCTTGGCGAGGATGCGGTCGCCCGGGCCAGTGGCGGGCTCACCTGCGCGCGTGACAAGCAGAATGCGTGGTTCTGCTCCCTCTCCCTTCCATTCAAGCGGGCGCGCGAAGACATCGCCGTCATGATCGCTGGCTGTGACCTGCAAGACGCTCACCGGCGGCAGCTTGTCGGGGTCACGGTAGCTTCGCTTTCGCTTTTCGAGATGGCCTTCCTCTTCGAGATCGCGCAGCAGATGCTTGAGATCGATCCGGGCCGCCCCCTTGATGCCAAACGCCTTGGCGATATCGCGCTTGGAGGATTGTGTGGGATGCGCGGCGATCCATTCGAGAACCTGCGCGCGCGTGGGGATACTGCTCATGGGCAGGAGCTAGCACGCCCGCTTGAGCCCGGAAAGGCCAAGGCGGCCCTAGCTCGGAAGATCGGAGGCCTCATCGATATCATTGAGGGTCCGGATTTGAGTGTGCGGCGTGGCACCAAGGCTTAGGATTGTGTCCTCAAGGGCGTGGGCCGATGACCAGCGGACGCCGTTGAAGAGCCCGGCGGGCAGAGCGCTTGTGCGCCGGTGGCCTATGAGCCAGTAGCCGCCATCATATGCGGGGCCGAGGACCGCCGTGGCGCGACCAAGGGCGGAGAAGGCCTCGGCGATGGCGGGGCGGTCGATGCCGGGGATATCGGCTCCGATGATGCAGATGGGGCCGGGGGGCAGACTGCGAAAAACCCGCGCCATCCTATCGCCCAGATCGCCTTGGCCCTGCGGCAGCCTGCCGATCCTTTCAGGCCAGACGCGGCTCGCAAGGCCTTCTCGGTCGGGCGCCACGGCAAGGAGGATCTCCCAGCGCGGATCACTCAGGCGGCGGATCAAGGCGCGGGTCTGGTGGCGAAACCACCATGCCGCCCGCGTCATCCCGATCTCTCGGCCAAGCCGTGTCTTGACGCGCCCGGGCCTCGGCTCCTTGACCATGATGACGAGGCGCTGGCGTCGCGCGTTTCCCTGAAACGCGCTTTGCCGCATCTCGCGCGGCAGCGCCCGGCAATGCCGGGGGATCGCCCTCAAAGGGAGATTTCCATCATCCGGTGATCGATGCCCGCATCGTCGAAGACGCCACCATAGGCGCTGTAACCCAGCCGCTCATAAAAGCTCAGCGCCGAGAGTTGCGCGCCAAGGATCGCGCGGGTCGCGCCAAGGCGGCGCGCGCTGGCATGGCATTCCTTGAGTATCTCTTCGCCAAAGCCCTTGCCCCGATGATCGCGGATCACGCAGACGCGCCCGATTTTAGCTGTGCCCTCGGCCACCATATCAGGCGGCAAGACGCGGGCCGCTCCCACAGGGAACCCATTGAGCATCGCCAGGAGATGGACGGCCCGACCGTCCTTGCCGTCGACCTCGTCAGACTGTGCCACGCCCTGCTCATTGATAAAGACCTGGCGGCGGATCGCTTGGCAGGCATTCACATTCTGGGTTTCGCTCACGGAAATCACGATCTGAAATACTCTCCTAGGATACGCTGATAGATGGCCTTGAGACGGTGGACATCCTCCACCGGGACACGTTCGTCAACGGCATGCATCCTTTTGCCCACCAAGCCGCATTCAACGACCGGGCAATGGTCTTTGATGAAGCGCGCATCCGATGTCCCGCCGGAGGTTGAAAGCTCGGGCTTGCGGCCCGTTTCAGCTTCAACCGCGCGGGCGACGAGATCGGAAAGCGGGCCGGGCGGGGTCAAAAACGCCTCGCCGCTCACACGCGCTTCAATATCGATGCCCACAGCATGGCTTTCAGCCACCTTCTCGGCTTCGCTCTTGAGCCATTGTGTCAGGCTTTTGCCGGTATGGAGATCGTTGAAGCGGATATTGAGCGTTAACCGCGCCTCAGCAGGGATGACATTGGTGGCTTGGTTCTCGGTCGCCATCGAGACAACCGCCAGCGTCGAGGCATCGAAATGCGGGGTGCCTTCATCGAGCCTGTGATGAGCGAGCCTGTCGCTCAGGCGGGCGAGCGCGGTCAGCGGGTTCACGGCGCGGTGCGGATAGGCCGAATGGCCCTGCACGCCTCTCACGGTGATCCAGGCCGTCATCGACCCGCGCCGCCCGATCTTGATCGCTTCGCCCATTTCGCTCGGGCTCGTGGGTTCGCCCACGAGGCAGACGCTCATCGCCTCGTTTTCCCGTGCCATCCAATCGAGAAGCGCGACTGTCCCGTCGGTGGCGTCGCCTTCTTCATCTCCGGTGATCGCCAGAATGATCGCGCCATCGGGCGGGCTTTGGGTCACGAAATCTATGGCGGCCGCAGCAAAAGCCGCCACGCCGCTCTTCATGTCCGTGGCCCCGCGCCCATAGAGATATCCTTCAGCGACCGCTGCGCCAAAGGGATCATGGCTCCAGGCTGCGGCGTCACCCACGGGGACGACATCGGTATGGCCATTGAACCCGAACGTCCTTTCATCGCCCTTGCCGCCCCATCTCGCGAAAAGGTTGGAGACCTCGCCACGGTCAACACGCATGCAAAGGAAGCCGGCAGCGGCCAGATGGGTCTCTAAAATCCCGAGCGCACCCGCATCGTTCGGGGTGACGGACGCGCAGCGCACAAGATCCGCGGTCAGCGCGACAGGGTCAAACGGAGCGTGGAGGCCAGACATGCGCCGAGTCTGTGCCATGCGATGGCGCATCACAAGGGCTCAACTTGCCTGGGTCTTGACCGATTGCGCATCACTGCTCGGGCGATGGAATCGATCCACATGGGGGTGTGGATATTCTTCTAGGCAGGTGCGACTTTTTCGCGTAAACCCAACGGGAAGCGGGAAAATACCCGTTCAAAACACAAAAAGTCCGAGGCGGGACAGGGCGAGCAGGCCCTCACGACGATAAAGGCACCGTGGCGCAGAGGGGCGTCATGATCGTTGTCGCGCCAAGCGGGCCGGTGAGGCGGGCATGGTCGCGGGGCGCGAGATAAACTACAACTACAATGCGTCTGCGCGGCAGATGGCTGAGACGATATTCGGCGAAGGGGTCTCCGTGACAGGGGCGACCTATACCGGCGACCGTCTGTCTTCGGCCGTCTATTCTGATCCGAACGGCTATGCGACCAATGTGTTGCCAAGCCCTTCGGGGGTGATCCTGTCGACGGGCTTCGCGGGCTATTTCACCAACAACAACGCCAATCAATCGAACCTGTCGAACTCCCAGGGCTGGAATTCGAGCGGCCCCAACAATCAGGCAGATTTCAACGCGGTCGCCGGGCGCTCGACATTCGATGCGTCTTATCTCGACGTGTCCTTCACGTCTGAAAGCGATCTTTTGACCATGCAATTTGTCTTTGGATCGGATGAATACCCCGAATTCACCAATTCGATCTATAACGACATCGTCGCCGTCTGGATCAATGGCAGCTACGTTCCCATGGCCGTGGGTGACGGGACGACCTCGGTCATCACCATCAACGAGCAGAACACCGCCAACCTCTATAACGATAATACGAGCGACCAGTTCAATACCGAGATGGACGGTTTCACCGTCACGATGTCGCTCAAGATCCCCGTTATCCCCACGACCGACCTGGACAGCCCTCAGGTCAACACCATCCGCATCGGAATCGCGGATGCCTCGGACAGCGCCTATGATTCAAACCTCCTGATCGCCGCTGACAGCGTGCAGGGCGTGCTCAAAGCCATCGACGATGACATCACAATGGCGCAAGGCACGACCAAGGTTTTCGATGTGCTGGCAAATGATGACGGCGGCGCGCTGGGCGTCGAAGTCACGCATATCAACGGCACCAAGGTTGAAATCAATGACCAGGTGATCTTGCCCACCGGCGAGACAATCACCCTGAACCCGGATTACACCTTCACAATCGAGGCCACGGCCGATGAAAGCGATGTCGTTTTCACCTACTCGATTGAGAATGACGACGGCGTGACCGACAGCGCTTTTGTCACTCTTGAAACCATCCCCTGCTTCGTTGCCGGAACGCTCATTCTGACGCCAGCGGGCGAGCGCCGCATTGAGACGCTCAAGCCCGGCGATCTCGTCATCACCCATGACAGTGGCGCGCAGCCCATCCGTTGGATCGGCGCGCGGACGATGCCCGCCAAGGGGCGTTTCGCACCGATCCGCATCGAGGCCGGCGCGCTCGGCGATCACCGGCAGCTTCTGGTCTCGCCCCAGCATCGCATCCTGATTCGCGATACGCTCTCCGAGCTCTTCTTCGGCGAGCCTGAGGTGCTCGTCTCTGCCAAGCATCTGATCAATGATCGCACGATCCGCGCGATGGAGGGAGGCTTTGTCACCTATGTTCATATCCTCTTTGATGCCCATGAGGTCGTCTTTTCAGAAGGGCTCGCCACCGAGAGCTTTCTGCCGGGCCCTCAAACCCAGGATTGCTTTGAAGAGGCGGTGCTTGAAGAGATCTGCGCCATTTTCCCGGTGCTCGATCCCGCCACGGGCGAGGGCTATAGCAAGGCCGCGCGACGCACGCTTAAAAGCTTTGAGGCGCAGGTTCTCATGCATGAGAACGCCGCGTGAGTTGGGTTGGCCTTGCAGATCGCCACGGCGCGGCGTTTGATCTCACAGGGTTGAGCAACCGTCCGCGCCGTCACCCCGTCAAGCTTGCCGAGCGCCCGAATGCGATCGCGCATCGCGGGACGATCATGCTTGAGGCCAATATCGCGCAATTCACGGTTCCGCGCGCGCTGATCAGCCATGCCTTGGGGGCGAGCTTCTCTCTCAAGATTGCCTTTGGCACCCAGAACAAGCTCGATTTCAGCTTGAGCATGCGTGATGCAAGCTGGGAAGAACGCTTGCCGCTTCATATCTCTGAAGAGTTGCAGGTCGTGCGCGTCACGTTCGCCTGGGACTGGGCGACGCGCGCTGCTGTTCTTTCGGTCTTTGAGCCGCGCAGCCAGCACCTCGCCCAGTGTCTTTTGCCGTCGCCACGGGCGATCCCCTGGGCCGCTTTGCGCGAGCTGATCCATGACGCGCCCGAGATGTGCCGTGCCAACGACATCTCTTTTGTGGCTTTGTCGCGCGCTTTTGAAGCCACAGGCGCGATGCCCGGCCTGGCGCGCCGCACGATCCTGCAAACCACCAACGGGCCGCGCCAGATCGGCGATATTTCGGCGGGCGACCTGGTGTTGGCCTATGACGGTGCGCCCCGCCGCGTGCTCGCCTCCGTCAAGCGCCTCATGCCCGCACGGGGCAGCTTCATGCCCCATGATCTGCGGGCGCCTTATCTTGGGCTCGAGCGCGACCTTGTTGTAAGCGGGGAAACGCTCGTCGAGCTTCACGGTGCGGATGTCGAATATCTCCTCGGGGTGGAGCGCGTCTTGGCGCAAGCCAATCAGGTCGGCAACAAGCAAGCCCCTTTCAGCGCCGCCGAGCAGGCGACGATCTGCTATCACCAACTCATCTTCGAGGACGTCGAACTCATGGATGCGGGCGTGGGTCTGGCGAGCCTCAATCTGGGCGCGGCCCTCCCGGACGGGCTTTCAGGCGCAACGACACTTTGGGCTGATCTCGGCAATGCCTGTCGCCAAACACCGCATCCGATCACACCCTATCCTCTCGCGCGGCCCTATGAAGTCGTCACGCTCAACGCCGCGCGCGCCGCATAGCTAGCTCTCGTCACCGTCGAAAAAGGGGGTCATCTGGGCGATGATCACAGCGTTCTCCGCCAAGGCGCGATCCATGAGCCCGCGCTCTTCATCCGAGATGTCATGCCCCTCTGCGAGCCGTTCTTCAAGCGTGCCATAGCCTGAGACATCGAGCGGCGCGAGATCGGCCTTTTTGAGCACAGCGACGCTCTCGCGCACCGCCTCGGGCTCATCGATGCCGCTGGCATAGAGCATGAGCGCCGCGCCTGTGGCCCCGTCGGGGAGGCCATCGCCCGGTTTTCTGCCCACTTCCACGAGGAGCGTGAAGACTTGCTGCTGACGTTTATCCGCGGCCATCGCGCATCCTCCCAAAACCCGGCGGGGCTGGCTAGGTGACAGGGCGCGTCTACTTGCGCAATTGCCGCCCGATCCAGATCAGCGCCGCCGCGCCCGCGCAGGCCACGATGAACTGGGGCACGAGCGCCGAGGACGCATAAATGCCGACTGCGCCCAAAACCCAATTGAGAACAATCGCGCCGCCGACGCCCAGCAGGATATTGGCCAAAAGCCCGGTCCGCGCTTTCATGAAGCGCGAGGCAGCCCAGCCCGCGAAACCGCCGACGATGATTGAGATGATCAGACCAAGACCCATGTGTCAGTCTCTCAGGAGCTCGTTGATGCCGGTTTTGGAGCGGGTCTGCTCATCGACCCGCTTCACGATCACCGCGCAATATAGGTTTACGCCATTCTTCGAGGGCATCGAGCCCGCCACAACCACCGAGTAGGGCGGCACCTCGCCATACATGACCTCACCGGTCTCGCGGTCCACGATCTTGGTGGATTTGCCGATGAAGACCCCCATCCCAAGCACTGATCCTTCGCGGATGATACAGCCCTCGACGACCTCTGATCGCGCGCCGATAAAGCAGTTATCCTCGATGATCGTCGGGCCGGCCTGCATCGGTTCAAGCACGCCGCCGATCCCCACGCCGCCTGACAAGTGAACGTCTTTCCCGATCTGCGCGCAGGACCCAACGGTCGCCCAGGTA
Source organism: Pseudomonadota bacterium (assembly GCA_039198835.1). Classification (GTDB taxonomy): domain Bacteria; phylum Pseudomonadota; class Alphaproteobacteria; order Rhodobacterales; family Rhodobacteraceae; genus Shimia_B. Next base: position 12,511 of record JBCCTH010000029.1, read on the forward strand.
TCGACCATCGTACCGCTATCGACATAGGCACCGAGGTTCACGAAGGAGGGCATCAGCACCACGCCAGGGGCAATATAGGCGCTTTTGCGGACGACGCAGTTTGGCACGGCGCGAAAGCCTGCCTTGCCCCAATCATCCGCGCCCCAGTCTTTCCATTTGCTATCGACCTTGTCCCACCAAGAGCCGCCCTGGGGCGAGCCAGATTGCTGCTCCATATCCTTGAGGCGGAAGCCCAAGAGCACAGCCTTCTTGGCCCACTGGTTCACATGCCAGTCGCCGTTCTCCAGCTTTTCGGCGACGCGCAGCGTGCCTGCATCGAGCGCGCTCAAGGTCGCCTCGATAGCATCGCGGGTTTCGCCCTTCGTTTCCGGGGTGACCTGGTCGCGTGCGTCCCAGGCGGCTTCGATGGCGGTTTCTAAAGCGGCGTTTGACATGAGCCCTCCCCTGGTTTGCGTGGCTGATACCGCGCGACATCCAAAAGGGGAAGCCTTCCCGCTTCGCGCTGCGCATGCCAAGACTGGCACGAACGAGGGAGGAGACCGTCATGAACCTGATGCAGCGCCGCCATGGCATGCGCACGTCACACCAGGATATCGAAACCGCACGTGGGGTTCCCGATACCGCGCAGACGCGCGCGCCCGCCTATGCGCTGGCCTTCGCGGACCCTGATTTCATGTGCCGCGATGAGCTGCGCCCGGTGCGGCTGCAACTTGAGCTTCTCAAGCCCGAGATGCTGCTCACCGAAGCTGAGGTTGAAAGCACAATAGTGCTCTTTGGTGGCGCACGCATTCCCGAACCCGCGAAAAAGGACACCGCGCGCACCAAAACGCTCGCCGAGCTATCAGAGTTCTACGAAGAAGCGCGCCGCTTCGCGCATCTGATGACAAAGAAATCCATGGCCAGCGGCGGGCGCGAGAATGTGATCGTCACAGGCGGCGGGCCCGGCGTCATGGAGGCGGGAAATCGCGGAGCCCATGAGGCAGGCGGGCGGTCAATCGGGCTCAATATCGTGTTGCCGCATGAGCAAGCTCCCAACGCTTACGTCACGCCCGAGCTCTGCTTCAACTTCCATTACTTCGCGCTGCGCAAAATGCACTTTCTGATGCGCGCAAAGGCGGTTTGCGTCTTTCCTGGCGGGTTCGGCACGCTCGATGAGCTTTTCGAGACCCTTACGCTCATTCAAACCGGGCGGATGGAGAAAGTGCCGTTCCTCCTCTTTGGCCGCGCGTTTTGGCAAACCATCATAAACTGGGACGCGCTCAGCGAAGCGGGAACGATCTCAGCCGATGATCTCGATCTCTTCCGCTTTGTCGAAAGCGCCGATGAGGCGATGGAAGCGCTCGCGGCCTGGGAGAGCTGACCCAATGGTGGGGGCGGGCCCGCTACCTGCCCCCTGATCTCCCCGCTTCCTCGGCGGCTCTGCGCGCCTCCTTTTCTCTTTCTTCGGCCTTCTTCTTGCGCTTCTTGGCCTTCTCGATTTCCTCCTTCAAGTGCTCGATCAAGCGCTCCTCGCCTTTAGCATCGGCAGCGGCCTTTTCGACGGCGTCGCGCGCTTCCTTGCGCTTTTCCTCCTTGCGACGCTTTTTGGCGCGTTTGTCATGCTCCTTGATGACGGATCGCCCATTGTTCCCGGCGGGATAGTTGAGTTTGGCGGGGCGTGATTTATCCACATACTCGGCGTTGTCGATGAAGAGTTCAGCGTCTTCGCCGTGGCATCTCTTGTACACTGAAACGTAGAAATGGAGCTTGCGCGGAACCGAGAGGATCACAAACACGTTTTTCGAACTCGGTTTCACTTTGAGCCGCAGGTGAACACACTCGACGATCGCATAAATCGTGAAGCTCTCCGCTGGTTTGTGCCTGTCCTTGATGGCTTGGATGTTGACCGGCAAGGTAAAGGTTCTCTGGCCAAGAAAGCCCGCCGCGGCCTTCCGAAAGGCGTCATGCGCCCCTTTTTCGCCAGCAGCCGGTGTGAGCCCCAGACTGTCATGGAATTTGGCGCGTGCTTTCTCGCTCTTCTGCCCGTCGGGGTAGAACTCCCTCCCCAATCCGATCACGTTAGAAGATTCGCCCATTCCGATGACATTGATCTCCGATTTCACCTCGAATTGCCCGGCTCCGACGCGCCCGAATGTCCCCTCGCGGCCCGTATCGCAGTTGTACTCATAGAGTTTGCGGCGCTCGAGCGCGATTAGGCGCATTTGGGCTGCGTAGTCTCGTGAGCCCCCCTGAGCCATGCCCTTTCGTCCGATAGGCGAGTGGTTCTTTTTTCTGTCAAAGGGGGGGAGGTCGAACGGTTCAGTGTCAAATGTCTTCCCGGCGATGGTGACCTGCATGGCTTAAGTCCTTTTGAAATAATGCAAGGAGCCTAAGCGCGCTTGCGCACGTGACCCAAGACAAAATTTACAAAGAGCCCGTCGCGGGATGGGTGTGAAGGCTGAACTCGGCACGCGTCTCACCGCGCTTTCGAGCGCGAGATATAGCGCTACGCGCTTGGCAGAACGCGGCGAGCATGCCCTCAGGCCGCCGAGCTCTTGGCCGCCTCAGCGCCCGATTTGTTTCATGCCCTAAAGCACAGAGAGCGGGCAGATTAGCTTGCCATGCGGGAGGGTCGCGAGATAGCCCGATTTAACGGTGTAGCCCTTTGCGTTGAGCCGTTTGCGCAAGTCCCGTTCGCAATGGGCCGCGCGCAGTTCAGGGCCGAGCAAGCTACTCAGACAGGCGACGACCGAGGCATTCGCCTCCGGCTTCAGGTTGGGCTTTGAAATGCGTCTTGCCACGGTCCGACTCCCTTCCAGACACGGCTAGACTTTCAAAATGGCGTTCAAATGGCGTTAATGGGGCCGCGTTGCGCGATCCTTAGTGCCGCAATGCCGCGCGCCCTGTTTCCTCAGCGATCTCTTTGCGGCTCTTACGGGCGCGCTCTGTTGCTGATTTCAACTGCCCGCAGGCGGCCATGATATCTTCTCCGCGCGGCGTCCTGATCGGCGAGGCATAGCCCGCTTTATAGACGATGTCGGCGAAAGCCTCGATGCGCGCCCAATCCGAGCGCTCATAGGGCGACCCCGGCCAAGGATTGAACGGGATCAGGTTTACCTTGGCAGGAATGCCCTTGAGATGGCCAATGAGACGATGCGCATCTGCATCGCTGTCATTGACGCCCTTGAGCATCACGTATTCGAAGGTAATGCGCTCTGAATTAGAAAGGCGCGGATAGTCCTTGAGCGCCGCTAGCAGCGTTGCGATGTTCCATTTCCGATTGATCGGCACGAGAACATCGCGCACCTCATCGGTCGTCGCATGGAAGGAAACGGCAAGCTGGCAGCCGATCTCTTCAGCGGTTCTCGCGATCTCCGGAACAACGCCGGATGTTGAGAGCGTGATCCGCCTGCGCGAGAGGCTGATGCCTTCCGGGTCCATCGCGATCTTCATCGCGTTGCGCACTTCCGCGAAGTTGTAGAGCGGCTCGCCCATGCCCATGAGCACGATGTTTGATAAAAGGCGGGTTTCGTCTTTGGGCGTGCCGGGGATCGGCCATTCGCCCAGATCATCCCGCGCTACCATGACCTGCCCGACGATCTCGCCCGCCGTCAGATTACGGACAAGCTTTTGCGTCCCCGTATGGCAAAAGGTGCAAGTCAGGGTGCAGCCGACTTGGCTGGAGATGCAAAGCGTGCCGCGATCCGCCTCTGGAATGTAGACCACCTCGACTTCATGCCCGCCCGCGATGCGCACCAAGTATTTGCGCGTCCCGTCATCGGAAATTTGGCGCGAGACAACCTCTGGCACCTCGATGGTGAAATGCTCGGCAAGTTGCGCGCGATAGGCTTTGGCGAGGTTGGTCATCTCCGCGAAATCGCGGCGGCCCCATTGGTAGACCCACTGCCAGATCTGGCCGGTGCGCATTTTGGCCTGCTTCTCCGGCGTGCCCATCTCGATGAGCGCCTGGCGGAGCTCCGCCCGGGTGAGCCCGACGATGTTTTTGCGGCCATCGGCTCCCACCGGCCGCTTGCGCGGCACGGTCATGTAATCCTTCAAAACCGGGGCGGATTGGTTCACGAGACTGGCTTTCGGCTGGCGTTAGACCGGTGATATAGCGCGCCCCGGCCCGGGTTGAAAGATCGCCCGCGCTCAGCCGTTGCAGCGGGTTTCCGCATCCTCGATGGCGGCCGTGAAACCCAAAAGGCTGAACGTGTCTTTCGTGGTCGTGCCGCGCGTGGAGCGCGCTGTGGCGATCGCCTGGGCGCCGCGCTTCATCGCTGTCATGATCTTTGCGTCTTCGGCGGGGCTTGCCGCCCAGGCCCATTCACCCTCGGTGAAGAGCTCGAATTGCGTGCCGTCGATATTCAGGTTCACCGTAGACCCGGAGGCGAAAGGATAGCCGCCTGTGAAGTTCAGTTGCCCGCTCACGCCCGCCGAGGGGCGATAAAAGACCATGAGAAGGATCTCGCCGCGCCGCGCGGCCACGACCCGCCCGTCGCGGGTGTTGACCGTTTCCTTGGGGGCGGTGACGCCCCAGCATTCAGTGGGGTCGGAGGCGGTAAAAACGCTCCAATCGGTATTCGCGGCGACGCGGTTGGTCGAGCTTTCCTGGGCGGCGGCGGGGAGCGCCATGAGCGCGCAAGCCACCAGGGGGGTTAGGGTGCGAAACATGTTTGGCCTCATTCGATGGCGCCTGGGGTCCTATTTCGGCTGGCCCGGCGCGTCTTTGCTCTTTACCAAACCCCTAGCGCAGGTTGCGCGAGCGATCAAAGGGTTGCGGCGCTCACATTCGCGGAATCTTGCCAGCGCGCATCTTCGAGGGATCATCGAGGGGAGATCGGATGGACCAGGGCATACCAATGGTGGAGATCTGGCGCGGCGACAGGCTTGAAAGCCTGCATTGCGGCCATGCCGTCATCGCGCGCGCAAACGGTGAAATCGTGGAGGCCTGGGGCGCGCCCGATGAGGTGATCTTTCCGCGCTCCGCTTGCAAGATGATCCAAGCCCTGCCGCTTCTGCGTTCGGGGGCCGCGCGGGCCGCAGGCCTTGGCAGCGCGCATCTGGCCCTCGCCTGCGCCTCCCATCAGGGCGCGCGCCTTCACCACGCCAAGGTCTCGGCCTGGCTCGCCGCGCGCGGTCTCAGCGAAACCGATCTGCGTTGCGGCTGTCAAACGCCGAGCGACAGCGCCGAGCGTGATGATCTCATTCGCGCGCGCCGGGCACCGACCCAGACCCATAATAATTGCTCGGGTAAGCATGCCGGCTTTCTGACTCTGGCCCAGCATCTCAAAGCGGGCCCCGAATATATCGAGATCGATCATCCGGTGCAGCGTGCTGCCCGCGAAGCGATGCAAGAGGTGACAGGCGCGGCCTGTGCGGAGTGGGCAATAGATGGCTGCTCTGCCCCCAGTTTCGCGACGCCCCTGAGCGGTCTTGCTCGCGCCATGGCGCGCTTTGCAGCGGCGCGGGCCGAAGATAATGCCACGGCCAGTGCCATGGTTGCGCTGCGCGAAGCGATGATGGCCCATCCCGAGCTCGTCGCAGGCGAGACCCGCGCTTGCACTGAGTTGATGCGCGCGGTGCCGGGCGTGGCGCTGAAAACCGGGGCGGAGGGTGTTTTCACCGCGATCCTTCCGTCCAGGGGCCTCGGGATCGCGCTCAAGATCACCGACGGGACGACACGGGCCGCGGAGGCCGTGATCACGCGCCTGCTCATCCGGGCGGGCGCGCTGGACCCCGCCCATCCCGCCGCTCTGACGCGCCTGGGCCCGATCAGGAATTGGCGTGGCCTGGAAACCGGGCGCATTGCCGCCGCATCCACGCTTGATTGATGTGACGGGAGCGAGGGGCCAGCCCCTCGCGCTCCCCGGAGTTTTTGTGGAAAAATGAAGGGAGGGGTTTGGTCGCTTTGCTGCGCCAAAGGGCGGCCTGCGGCGTTCAACGGTGTCGGATGAGTTTCGCCGCCATCTTGAAGGAAGTGAAGTGAGATCGGGCCAAAGACCGCAGAGCACTGATGCTTAGAGCCTTGGGGAGAATGGAAGACGGGTCCACCCCTTTCTTTTGTCGAGATACATCCCCGCCGGATGCAATCCCAGCCGCTCCACCGGGTGCGTTTCATAGGTGTTTGATCCCAGGTTTTGATGGTGTGATCCTTTCGTTGGAATGGAAGGAAGCACTATGGGACAAGTTCGTCATGGCAGCGCCACGACCACGCACGCCGTCAGAGCAGCAATACAGTG
>JBCCTH010000030.1:0-18667 GCA_039198835.1 Pseudomonadota bacterium
CGAAAGGGCTCGGATGTCCATTCCCAGACATTGCCGACCATGTTGAAAAGCCCGTAGCCATTGGGGGCGAAGCTCAGCGCGGGCGCGGTTGTCGCATAGCCGTCGGCGGCGGTGTTTTGTTCGGGAAAGCGGCCTTGCCAGATATTGCAGGGGTAGGGGCCAGCGTCAGTCGGCGCGTCATCGCCCCAGGGGAAGATCACATCGCCCAAACCCCCGCGCGCGGCATGCTCCCATTCCGCCTCGCTCGGCAAGCGCCCTCCCGCCCAGGCGGCATAGGCGCGGGCGTCGTTCCAGCTCACCTGCACGACTGGATGATCAGGAAGCGCGGCGGCCTCACTTCCCGGTCCGTGGGGCGCGCGCCAGTTTGAGCCATCGACCCGCCGCCACCATTGCGCCTCTAAAACGCCCTGCGTCGCGCCGACCGTTTCAGGCACTTGCGCCGCGAAGACAAATGACCAGCCGATATCTTCGGCCTCGGTAACATAACCTGTATCGGCCACGAATGCCGCGAAATGCGCATTGGTCACGGCTCCGCGTTCGATAAAGAAAGAGCGCAGCTTGGTCCGCCGCAAGGGGCCCTCACAATCGGCGGGCAGATAGGGCTCTTGTGTTCCCAAAAGGGAAGCGCCACCGGAGATCTTGACCGCGTCGCGGCCAAGGCCGCCGCGGGCTTTTGCTCTCGCCTCTTGCTCGAACGGCGCGGGCGCTGGCGCGGCGCGCGTTTCGGCGCCGCGACAGGCTTGCCCGGCGGGGCCCGCGCCGCGATCGGGCGTGCAGCAAGAATGTGTCTTGGCGACCATGGCAAGATGTTGAGCCTGTTGCGCCCGCTGCCGCAAGGGCCAATCCCCCATCTAGGGCCATGGGCGGAGGCCAGCCAAAGAAAGGCCCGAGCGCGCCTTTACTGGACACATCGGGCGCGGGTGGCTAACCGTCGGGGCAAGCAAGTGGGGAAAACACCATGGCACGCGATCTCTTTGGCACGGATGGCATCCGTGGCCAGGCAAATACCTACCCGATGACGCCCGATACGGTGCTCAAGATCGGGGCCGCCGCGGGCCGCTACTTTCGACAAAGTGAACACGCCCACCGCGTGCTCATCGGCAAGGATACACGCCGCTCGGGTTATATGCTGGAAACAGCGCTCGCGGCGGGCTTCACGGCAACGGGGATGGATGCCGTCTTTCTGGGCCCGGTTCCGACGCCGGCCGTGGGCATGCTCACGCGTTCGATGCGCGCCGATGTCGGGGTGATGATATCGGCCAGCCATAACCCCCATGAAGACAACGGGATCAAGTTTTTCGGCCCTGACGGCTTCAAGCTCTCGGACGGGGCCGAAGCGGAGATCGAAGAGATTTATCACGCCGGTCTCGATTTATGCGCGCCAGGTGATATCGGCGCGGCCGCGCGGCTCGAAAGCGCGACCGGTCGGTATGTTGAAATGGTGAAAGCGACGTTGCCTAAGAAGCTGCGCCTTGACGGGCTCAAGGTGGCGATCGATTGCGCGAACGGGGCCGCCTATAAAGCCGCGCCAGAAGTGCTTTGGGAGCTCGGCGCAGAGGTTATCCCCCTTGGGGTGAGCCCGAATGGATACAATATCAACCAAGGCTGCGGGTCGACCGCGCCCGAAAAGCTGGCCGAGCGGGTTCGCGCGGAAGGGGCCGATGTCGGCATCGCGCTTGATGGCGATGCGGACAGGATCATTCTCGTAGATGAGAACGGCCAGAAGGCCGATGGCGATCAGCTCATGGGCCTCATTGCCGGGCGCTGGGCGCAATCAGGCACTCTCAAGGGCGGGACACTTGTCGCCACGGTGATGTCAAATCTAGGCCTTGAACGCTGGCTCGGCGATCTCGGGATCGGCCTTCACCGAACGCAGGTGGGCGACCGTTACGTTGTCGAGGCGATGCGCCATCGCGGCTATAATCTGGGCGGCGAGCAATCTGGCCATATCGTCATGTCCGACCACGCCACCACGGGCGACGGGCTCTTGGCGGGGCTTCAGTTTTTGGGAACGATGGTCGAGACATCCGAGCCCGCGAGCCGCTTGGCGCGTGTCTTTGAACCTTGCCCGCAGAAGCTGGAGAACGTGCGCTTTAGCTCTGGCAGCCATCCTTTGGATGCCGGGGCCGTGAAGGAGGCCATCGCCGATGCCGAGGCCGCGCTGAAGGGGCGCGGGCGGCTCTTGATCCGCAAATCGGGGACAGAGCCTTTGATCCGCGTCATGGCGGAGGCCGAGGATGAAAGCCTTTTGAACGCGGTGGTGGCCTCTGTCGCGAACGCGGTGCGCGACGCGGCTTGAGAGCGGATTTGACGGGCGGGCGCGACGCGCGGCAGCCGATGTTTACGCTATGTTCATTTGGCGCGCCCTAGTTTGCCGAAAGGCGAGCGAATGAGGACGCCCATGAAAATCATGATAACGGGCGGCGCGGGCTTTGTAGGCAACCATGTGATCCGTGAAGCGCTGGCCAGGGGCCATGAGATCGTCAACATCGATGCGTTGACATTTTCTGCCTCGCTTTCGAGCATCTGGGAATTTGAAGAAGACGGCCGCTATGCGTTCGAGGTCTGCGATATTGCGGATGGTGCCGCGCTCGATGAGATCTTTGAGCGCCATGCGCCCGGCGGCCTCATTCACCTCGCCGGTGACATGAATGAAAGCCGGGCCTGGGAAGATGCGCGCGCGGCCGCGACGACAAATGCGATGGGCGCGCTTTCGCTTCTGGAAGCAACGCGCAGATACCAGGGCGCGGGGGGGGATTTTCGTTTTCTGTTTGTGTCCTCTGGCGCGGTATATGGGGCAGGTGACGGGGCGCTTGCGCGCCCGGATGAAAGGCGCGCGCTCGCGCCGCAAACGCCGCTTTCAGCAACGATCACCGCGGCTGAAACGCTAGCCCTGACATGGGCGCGTGCTTACGGGCTGCCGGTATTGGCCGCGCGCGGGGCCGCGAGCTATGGCCCCTGGCAAGCCCCGTCGCACCCGATCCCTCTGACCTTGGCGCGCGCTGTCGCCGGTGAGCCGATATTGGTGTCCGGCACGGGGGATGGGCGCTGCGAATGGCTGCATGTTCAAGACCATGCGCGCGCTTTGCTCGACCTCCTTGAACACGGCGACATTGGCGAGGCATATAACATCGCATCAGGTGCCGAGATGCGCGAGATTGATCTTGTGAGGGCTCTTTGCCGGCAATTGCAGGTCCAGCGCCCCGCGCGGCTGCCTTACAGCCGACTGATCACGCATCGCGAAAGCTTGACGCCTGCTTTCTCCTCTCCGCCGCTCGATGACGCAAAACTGAGAACTGCCTGCGGCTGGGCCCCTCAAATCTCGCTTGAAACGGGCCTCGCGGAGACGGTTGCTTGGTATCTTTCGCATCACGGGTGGTGGCGCCCCATCCTTGACAAGGCATGGCACTATCAGGGCGGCCAGATCGCCGCGTTTCCCGGTGCAATGGAGGCATGAACATGGGTAGGGACGGATTCATCGGGCGGCTGCGGCTGAAAGCGGATCGCGCGCGAAGGCGCTTTGTCGTTGAGCCCGAGATCGGCGGGGGCGTGCGCATCTTAGAGGCCAAGCGCGGCCGCGATGCGGGCCCAAAGGCTGTCTTCCGGTCTTGCCGCTCTGGCGCGCGGCACAGAGAGCTGGCCATGCCTTGCCTTGCGAGCTCTGCGCACCGTCCCCTCAAAGACCCTGCGAGGCAGGACTAGGTCAAATGCAACCGTTCTTTTCCCGACATCTCGAACGCAAGGGGATCATCCATTACGGGCGCTCGGCGGCGCAAGGTGATGCGATCGGACCTTGCCATAAAATAGCCCATCGGCCGGTCATCTTCTTTGCGCTCGCGACGCTGATATCCCTCAAGATCAGAGAGATCGCCATCGTAGCGCCCGGCACTTTGCATGACGATCTTCGCGTGCTTTTGGGCGATGGGTTCCGCTTTGGAGTGAGGCTCGAATATCTCTGCGACACCCAAGCGCCGGGTCTTGCCGGAAGCTGCCTTGTCGCGCGTGATTTTCTCTCGGGCAGCCCATGCGCGCTTCTTGCGGGCAACAGCATTTTGAGCGTGGCTGATCTTTATGGCCGCGCGGGGGCTTTGGCGCATTTGCAGCGCGGCGCGACGGTCTTTTCCGTGCCTTGGTCGGGAGGTGCGCTAGAGCCTGGCGCGCAGACGGCCCTGGGCGCGCAAGACACCGGGCCGCGACAGGCGGGCCATGAAAAGTTCGCCGGGCTCTTCCTCCTCGATGCGCGCGCGCCTTCGCTGGCGAGTTGGCTGGCAGAAGATGCCAACGGTGCGCGACAGATTATCGATTTGCTGGGCCTTTATGAGAGCGCCTGCGATCTCCACCTGGTGGACCTAAGCGCCTCGGCGAATGTTTTTACGGTCGATGGCTCCGCCGCCGCAGAAGCGGCGGAGGAATTTGTGACAACGCAGGATCGCCGTTGTAATGGGTTTTTTGGCGCGCCAGAGCTTGAAGCCCTGCGCCAGGGCTTCGCGGCCCGTCGCAGCGTCAGAGCATGGGCCGATGCCCATGCGGCAGAGCCCTATGGCGCGGCTCTGGCGCGCGCTCTTCGCCCGGTCTCGCCGATGCCGAGCGAAGCCTCCGAGCGACGCGCCGCCGGGCTTTGAGCGCCGTGTCTGCCCTCTTCTTGGAGGTTCGGAGAGGCGCGTTTGTTTAAGATGCGGGCGGGCCCACCCGCCCCCCCACACGCTGCGCACGCCATTGGGCGTTGCCCCTTTCCCCCGGGAGGTTTGGGGCTGGCGAAAGCGGGCGGATCGGGTTTGTTGTTTGGGCTTGTTTTGAATGGGGTGAGGACGTGCGCGACTGATCTTTACCTCAAAAATTTGATGTTGCATCGGGGCGCGGGCTTTTCGCGCTGCGATGCTTGCTTCTTTTGAGGTTGCCAGGGGTTGGTTTTTTGCTGTCGCAGAAACATGGCCATGGCTGAGGGCTTGCAGCCAGGGGTTTCGTCGCTCGGTTTGCTGCTATGATCGACGGCACTTTGTCAGCCGATGCTGGCTGTCTCGCCTGATGCGGTGTGTCAGACATATGCGCAGGCGTATTTGGGTGTCAGGCGGCGCTCAAGCCGCTCCATAAACCCCCGGAAACCTCGGGCTGCTTGCGCGATAGCAGCGCGCCCGCCAAATCGATGGGGATGGCCGCCCCGGGGCAAAGGATGTAGGTCCATTCTCGGTTCCGTTTATTAGAGGGAGTGGGCGAGCTCTAGGGTCAGGGCCGATAAACGCCACGCCCTCAGTTCGCCGGATATGACCGCAGCGGTCGTTGCGGCACTTTGAAATAGACCCACTCTTCCTTCAGTCCTGCGCTTTGTCTGCGGTCAAATCTGGCAAATCTTCGAGGGCAATAGGAACTACAACCATCTCGGCCATGTACGTCTCTTGAATGTAGAACCACGACAAACGCGAGACGCACCTGTCTGATCTCACGAAGTTTCTCTTGCTGAGGGCGCGGAAGTAAGAGGCCCCGTCCTAGCGAAATATATATCACAGCGCTGAACGTTTCTTTGGGCCTCTTTGCGCGGTGGTTGCGGCGTTTTTTGCGTGCGTCACGGGTCAATCAAGAGCGATGACAACATTGGATGCGTCCGCATTATGGCCGCGCGGATGGCATTGAAGGCCTGTGCGATACGGGCCTCTAAAAATGATCAGCAGCCGTTGGAAACAGGCGAGCGAAAATCGCTTCATCCGTATAAGAGGGATCGTTTTCGCCGATTGCTGCGAGACAAATCTATAATGATCCACGCGACAGGCCTGACCCAAGGGGCAAAGCGGCCCGTTTGATCGTGGGATAGGCGGCATGAAAACACGGTTGCTCGCGGCTTGCGGCAGGCAGTGAAGCGCCCGATGCTTTGTCACCGTCGGTGAGGTCAGCGACGTCTGAGAGATGGGCGCGCGCAGCTTGAAGAGGAAGATCTGGGGCTCAGGGAGCGCGGCTATGAAGCGCACTGGCCCCAAGACACGTTGAAAATCAAAGGGTTACGGGCATGCATCCCAGGTTGCTGCTGGCGCGAGACGTCGGTGGAGCGGCCCCAGTGCCGCGAGAAGCGCGCAGCCGGATCACCGTTATCTGCGCAAGGTTGCAACATTGGCGGCAAATAGACCCCTGAAATCACAGGCGCACAAGATCATCCTGCCAGCGCGCGCTTTACCGACTTGAAGTCCAGCCCCTGCATTTTCGCAGTGAGCATGCTGCGCGTCAGCCGACGACAGGACCCGGGCCCGATCGACACTCTGCCGCCGCGGCGGCAGGTTGGCGAGGTCAGCCGCGCAGAGCCAGCTCGCTCTCAGAGCGCGGAGCTACCAGGGCTGTGTCCCGCGCTCCCTGGGGGCGTTCCTCCCGGCTTCTTGTTTCCCGGATTTATTATGCGCCGAAGACTAGCCAGTTCAGAAGGCGACCCTCGTTGTTTTCATAGGAGAGACTTCAGAGCGTTCTTTGGGGCCATGAAAGTAAGATCCAAAGCAAGTGACCAAGCGTGCGGATGAGCAGATCGGCCTTGCAATGCTTGACCTCGCGCGGCGTCCCCGGCCAGCACTCATCCTGGCACTTTTGCGCGCTAAAATCGGCGGCCATGACCCGCCTTTCGATCTCTGCATGCGGGTCGCAGGCTTCTTTTTCATCGGGGTTCGCCGAACAAGGGCGCCGTTTTCCGCGCTTGGGCCATGGTCGGTTGCGTTTCTCGGATGACCGCTATCCCACCATCAAAGCGTGGCCATTTCAGCGAGCACGCCTTCCGAAATGGGCCGCACCTCTCGCAAACCTGGTCACCCCGCGCCGATCCGCACTGGCATTGCACAAGATCGCAACTGAGCCGAAAGTGCAGGCATGAGCCCCGAGACCGAGTTTTCAATCGACGCGCTGCCCGTTTCAGCGAGACGGCACGTTCGGGTGTTTCAGGCGCATCAGTTCCTTGATCGTTTTGCGATGGGTTTGACCGTCGCGGTGGTCGCGCTGGCGCTCAGCGATCGTGGCATGGATCTATTTCAGATCGCGCAACTTTTCAGTGTCTACGCGCTCACGACCATGGCGATGGAACTGCCCTTCGGTGGCTTGGCGGATACGCTCGGGCGCAAGCCGGTCTTTCTGGTGGCGGTCGTTGCGAGCCTGATCTCGCTCGTCCTTTTTCTTTCAACGCGCGATTTCTATGTCCTCGCGCTCTCTTTCGCCTTTATCGGGCTTGGGCGGGCGTTGAGATCTGGCACGCTCGACGCCTGGTTTCTCGAAGCGTTCAAGTTGGGCGCGCCGCATGTCGATGTGCAGCCCGCGCTCGCCAGGGCGCAAGCGGCCGGCGCTCTGGGCCTGGCCTCAGGGGCACTTCTGGGGGGCCTCCTGCCTGATCTTTTCGGTTCGGGCGCCCAGAGACTGGGCTTTGGCCCTTATGATGTGTCCTATGCGGCGAGTGTCGCGGTGATGCTCGGCGTCTTTGTCTTCACATTCCTTTTCATCGTGGAAACCCCGCGCCCGCGCGGCGCGCCTGCGCTCGTGGAGAGCTTTGCGGGGCTCCCGGCACTCATCAAAGATGCTGGCCGTCTCGCCTTGCGCCATCGGGCTCTTTCGGTGCTGCTTGCCGCGCTAGCCTGTTTTCTCATGGCCACCAACCCCGTCGAGGTGCTCTGGCCGACCCATGCCAAGCCCATGTTGGAGGCAAGTTATGCAAATACGGCCATCGGCTTTTTGACGGCCGCCTATTTTCTCTCGATCGCCTTCGGCGCGTCGATCTCTCCCTACGTCAGCCGCCTCTTCAGGCGGCGGCAAGAGATCACCCTTGCCGCCGCTTTTGCCTGCCTTTCCGGCCTCCAGATCGCGCTGGCGCTTCAAGAGGGGATCATCGGGTTCGCGGCGGCGTTCATTCTCTATTCGGTTGTTCTCGGTCTCGCGGAAACGCCGGCGAGCACGATCCTGCATCGTTGCGTGGCTGATAGCCAGAGATCAACGATGCTGTCATTGAGATCGCTCGTTCAGCAACTTGGGGGTGCGATTGGCCTCGTTCTGGCGGGAGCCATCGCTGATATGTATTCCGCGCCAATCGCTTGGATGGTCATCTCTGTGTTTCTGGCCGTTGCGGTGATCTTGGTCGGTGTTCTGGCTCTGCGCCTTTCGGCCAAAGGCTAGGGCATCTGGCTTGTTGATCGCTCAGGTGACGAAGCGCGGGCGCGCCCGGCTTAAAACACGCGCCCCTGAAGCGGCCCTTGAGCCGCCAGCGCCTCGCCCGACGCGGCTTGATGTGATGGCGCGCCAGCGCTAAGCCGACGCTCAAACGGTGCAGGGTGTAACGGCATGGGGCAAAGCGAGACGATCCTTCTGACGGGCGGGGCGGGGTATATCGGCTCACACACCTATGTGGCTCTCGCCGAGGCGGGCTACCGGGTGATCATTCTTGATGACTTCTCGAATGCCAAGCGATCCGTTCTGACCCGGCTTGCGCAGCTCACGCGGGTCAATGAAGTCACGTGCTATGAAGGTTCGGTCCTTGACGGGGCGCTCCTGCGCCGCGTCTTCGAAGAAAACGAGATCGCCGCGGTCGTGCATTTCGCGGCGCGCAAGGCAGTGGGCGAAAGTTCTGAAAAGCCGCTCGCTTATTTCGAGACGAATTGCTCGGGTCTCCTCAAGCTGCTCGCGGCAATGGAGGCCGTGGATGTGCGGCGGCTCGTCTTTTCCTCGACCGCGACGGTTTATGGCGATCCCGCGCCTGAGCTTTTGCCGCTCAAGGAAGATGCGCCGCTCAACTATATGAGCCCTTATGCGTTCACCAAGATCATGAGCGAGCAAATGCTCGAACAGATCGCGGCCTCCCATGCGTCTTGGGCTTTCGGTGTTCTGAGATATTTCAATCCTGTCGGGGCGCATCCCTCCGGGCTTATCGGGGAGGATCCCAGCGACATTCCAAATAATTTGATGCCTTACATCTCGAAGGTCGCTGCGGGGGAGCTGCCGCATCTCAATGTCTTTGGAAATGATTATGATACGCCCGACGGGACGGGGATCCGCGATTACATCCATGTCAGCGATCTCGCCGCAGGGCATGTGATGTCGCTCAACCGGCTCTTGGCGACGAATGAAGGCCATGTCGTCAATCTGGGAAGCGGTCAGGGGCATTCGGTGCTTGAGGTCTTGGCCGCCTATGGGCGCGCCTGCGGGCGCGAACTGCCCCATGAGATCGCACCGCGCCGCGCGGGGGATGTGGCGGCCTATTATGCCGATGCAAGCCGCGCGGCGGCGCTTTTGGGCTTTGAGACCCGGCGCTCGCTTGATGATATGTGCGCCTCGAGCTGGAATTGGATCGTGACCGGCGCGAAAGAGGCCTGAGCGGCGGTGGCGCGCCAGGGCAGCTGCCGGGCGGGGGAGGAGAACGGGACAGTGACCGAGAAAACCGGCGGCGCGCTTCTGGTCGAGTGTCTTGAGGCGCTCGGCGTGCGTCAGGCATTTGGCGTGCCCGGCGAAAGCTATCTCGCCGTGCTCGATGCGCTCTATGGCCGTTCGATTGAGCTGACGCTGAGCCGCCATGAAGGGGGCGCGGCTTTCATGGCCTGCGCGTGGGGCCAGCTGACAAACACGCCGGGCATCTGCTTTGTGACGCGCGGCCCCGGCGCGACGAACGCCGCCATCGGCATTCACACGGCGATGCAAAGCTCTGTTCCGATGATCATGTTCGTTGGGCAGGTGGCGCGCGGCATGGCGGGGCGCGAGGCCTTCCAGGAGCTTGATTATCGCGCCGCCTTCGGGCCCCTGGCAAAATGGGCGACCGAGATCGACGATGCGCGCCGTATCCCTGAAATTCTCTCCCGCGCCTGGGCCACGGCGACAGGGGGGCGGCCGGGCCCCGTTGTTATCGCCTTGCCGGAAGACATGCTCACAGATCGCGTGACCCAGGCCCCACTTCGTGCGGCGCCTTCCTTATATCCACCCGCCCCTGATCCTGCCGCGCTGAGCCGGGTGCGCGCGGCGCTTTCGCGGGCCGAGCGCCCGCTGGTGATCGTTGGCGGCGGCGGGTGGCGCGCGCGTCGCGAGGCCGTGGCCAGATGGCTCAAAGCAGCGCAGATACCGGCGCTGGCGGCGTTCCGGTTTCACGATCTTCTCGATCACCACGCGCCCTATTTCGCGGGCGTTGCAGGGGTTGGCATGACGCCTGAAGTCAAGCAGCTCATCCATGAGAGCGATCTGATCGTCGCGCTCGGCATCCGGTTTGGCGAGATGACAACCGATGGCTACACGCTCTTTGACGTGCCCAAGCTCAGGCAGACGCTGATCCATGTCCATGCCTCGGATCGGGAACTCGGCAAAGTTTACCAGCCTGATATCGCGATCCATGCGGATCCGGGTGCCTTTGCGGCAGCGCTCGGAGAGACAAAACGCGAAGGCACCGACTGGGTCACGAGGGCGCGCGACGGGTATCTCAAAAGCCTCATTGCGCCGCCGCAGCCCGGCGCGCTTGATATGCGCGCCGTCGTCGAGACGCTCCAGAACCGGCTTGGGGATGATGCGATCCTGACCAATGGCGCGGGTAATTTCGCGGTGTGGACCAATCGGTTCTTCCGCTTTGGCCCCCGCCAGCGCCTCTTGGCCCCGCAATCGGGCGCGATGGGCTATGGCATCCCCGCCGCGATCGCCGCCAAAATCGCGCATCCCGAGCGAGAGGTGGTTTGCATGGCCGGCGACGGCGATTTTCAGATGACTTGCAACGAGCTTGGCGCGGCCATGCAAGCGGGTGCGTGCCCTGTGATCCTTGTGGTGAACAATGGCTCTTACGGGACGATCCGCATGCATCAGGAGCGCGATTACCCCGGTCGCGTTTCGGGCACCGCGCTTGAAAACCCTGATTTTGTGAGCTTGGCGCGCGCCTATGGGTTCCATGGCGAGCGCGTCACCGAGACCGCCGCGTTCGCCGCCGCGCTTGACCGGGCGCTCGCGTCGCAAAGCGGGGCCGTTCTTGATCTCGTGCTCGATATCGAGGCGATCTCGCCTGCGGGCAGCCTCTCAGACATTCGTGCCGGGCGAGGCTGAGAAAGTGGCCAACCCGCTCTACGACACGCTCTTTGGCCGCCATGCGACAAGCGATGCGGAGTTTCTTAGGCCGCCTGACGCGCAGTCCTTGAGCTACCGCGCCTTTGTGGCGCGCGTCGCGCAGATCGCCCATGTGCTGGTCGAGGCGGGTCTGCGCGCCGGTGATCGGCTCGCGGCTCAGGTTGAAAAATCGCCTGAGGCGCTGATGGTCTATGCCGCCTGCGCGCAGGCCGGGATCATCTTCTTGCCGCTCAATACCGGCTACCGGGCGGGCGAATTGAGCTATTTCATAGAAAACAGTGGCGCGCGGCTCGTGATCGTTGATCCTGCGCGAGAAGCAGAAGTCACCGCGCTCGCCGAGCGGGCAGGGGCAGCGGTTCTGACGCTGTCTTCACAGGGCCAAGGCAGCCTCATGGCCCGCGCCGACGAGATGCCCGGCACATTCGAGACCGTGCCACGCGAACCCGGCGATCTGGCCGCCTTTCTTTATACATCGGGGACAACGGGCCGCTCCAAGGGCGCGATGCTGACGCAAAACAACTTACTCTCCAACGCCCAGATCCTTGCGGAGTATTGGCGGTTTTCGGCGGCTGATTGTCTGCTCCATGCCCTGCCTATCTTCCATACGCACGGGCTTTTCGTTGCCACCAACATCATGCTCGTCGTGGGCGGGCGGATGATCTTCTTGCCCAAGTTCGACATCGATAGCCTCATAGAGGCCCTTCCGCAGGCCACCACGCTCATGGGCGTGCCGACATTCTACACCCGGCTTTTGGCCGATCCCCGCTTCACAAGGGCGGCGGCGGCGCATATGCGCCTGTTCGTTTCTGGAAGCGCGCCGCTTCTCGCAGAAACCCATGCTGCGTTTGAAGCGCGCACCGGCCATCGCATTCTCGAACGCTATGGGATGACCGAGACCAATATGAACACGTCCAACCCCTATGACGGGGAAAGGCGGGCGGGCACGGTCGGGTTTGCTCTGCCGGGCGTCGCGCTCAAGGTCACATCGCCCGACACGGGCGAGGCTTTGCCGCAAGGCGAGATCGGACAGATTGAAGTGAAGGGCGAGAATGTGTTCAAGGGCTATTGGGGCATGCCTGAGAAGACGGCCGCCGAGCTGCGCGAAGACGGCTTTTTCAAAACCGGCGATCTCGGGCGCATCGATCCTGACGGCTATGTTCAAATCGTGGGCCGCGAAAAGGATCTGATCATCTCCGGTGGGTTCAATATATACCCCAAAGAGATCGAGGCCTTGCTCGATGAGCAACCGGGCGTTTTGGAAAGCGCTGTGATCGGCGTGCCCCATGCTGATTTTGGAGAGACCCCGCTCGCGCTCCTCGTGCCCAAAGCCGGCGAAACGCCCGATCTTGGCGTAGCAAAGGCTTCGGTTTCAGCAACGCTGGCGCGCTTCAAGCACCCGCGCGATTTCATCGTGATCCCCGAACTGCCGCGCAACGCGATGGGTAAGGTGCAAAAGAACCTCTTGCGCGTGGCGTATCGCGATCATTTCGCGCGCCCTGAAAGCTGAGGCCCTAGGGCGCGGCGGCCCAGACCTCGACCTCGACGAGAAATTCAGGGCGGGTAAATCCCGTGACGATGACAAGCGTCGAAGCGGGCAGTGGGCCGTCTTCGCCGAGCCATGCGTCGCGCGCCGCCATATAGGCCTTCATATGCTCGCGGTCGGTCACATAGGCGGCGATGCGGATCACATCGGCGGGGCCCATGCCCGCCTCGGCGATGATCGCGCCGCAATTAGAAAAGCACAGATCGGCTTGCGCGCGCGCCGCTACGGGGACAGTGCCGTCTTGAGCGAGCGGGAGCTGGCCCGATGTCATAACGAAGCGCCACTGCGCGGGGATTTCAACGCCGTGGGCATAGCGCCCGAACGGGGCTGCGATTGATGCGGGCAGGAGAGATTTCATGGCGCGCCTCTTGAGATGCTAGAGGCCGTTAGGTTTGCTGAAAATAGCGCCGATTTACACGCACCTGCCCGGGGAGGAAACGATCATTCGCGCGGAAATCGTGCAGCAAGGGTGATAACTGCACGCAAATTAAGCAGCCGTGATTGGCATGTTGAGGTGTGATGGCGCGTCTCTTGAGTGGGCGGGTCAGCTAGCCTGCAATGAAGCATCACAGATTCGAGGATCACATGACGCGAAAAGCTGCTTATGCCTGCGCCGCTCTGGGCGCGCTTGTCGGTACTGCCACCGCAACATCTGCCATGGAACTCACCGAGGTGACCTTCGGCACAAACTGGGTCGCCCAAGCCGAGCATGGCGGCTTTTATCAATCCGTCGCCGACGGCACCTATGCCGAATGCGGGCTTGACGTGACGATCCTGCCGGGTGGGCCGCAGGTCAACAATCAGGCGCTCATGCTCGCGGGGCGGATCGATTTCTACATGGGCGGGCATCTCGATGCCTATTTCGCGGTCCAAGAGGACTTGCCCATCGTGAACGTCATGTCGTCGTTCCAGAAAGATCCGCAGGTGATCATGTCGCACCCCGGCAAAGTCAGCTCTTTTGCCGAGCTCAAAGACCTGCGCATGATCGTCCAAGACGGGGCGACCTATTATGAATGGATGAAAGCCGCCTATGGCTTTGGCGATGACAACCGCCAACCCTACACCTTCAACTCAGCGCCGTTCATCGCCAATGCAGAGAGCGCGCAGCAGGGATATCTGTCTTCCGAGCCCTACGCGATCTTGCAGGAAACGGGGATCGAGGTGGATGTTTGGCTGATCGCCGATGCGGGCTACAACGCCTATTCGACGACGATCCAGACCAAGCAGGAGGTTGTCGATGAAAAGCCCGACGTCGTGAAATGCTTCGTCGAAGGCTCGATCCTGGGTTGGTACAACTACATCTACGGCGACAACGAAGCAGCGGATGCGCTGATCCTCGGCGACAACCCTGATATGACGCAGGACAAGATCGATTTCGCCATCGCCGCGATGATCGAGAACGGGATCGTCGATAGCGGCGATACGCTCGAGCTTGGCGTTGGTGCGATGACAGATGAGCGCTCAGAGAGCTTCTACAACAACATGGTGGAAGCGGGCGTGTTGCCTGCCGGGCTCGACTTCAAAAAGTCTTATACGCTTGAGTTCATCAATCAGGGTCTCGGGCTCGATCTGCGGCCGGACAGCATGTAGCCATGGCTGTCGCGCCGCTTGGGCAACGCGCCCCCGTTTTGAAAATGAAGGAGGTCGACAAGACCTTCAACGGGGGCGTTGTGGCGCTGCGGCGCATGTCGCTTGACGTCAACGAGGGGGATTTCATCTCCCTCCTTGGCCCGTCTGGCTGCGGGAAATCGACCGCGCTCCGGCTCATCGCGGGCCTGATGCCGCCCACATTGGGGCGGATCGAATGGGAAGGCGGCCAAAGTGCCGATGATCTCGGCGTCGTCTTCCAGGAACCGACGCTCATGCCTTGGGCGACTGTCGAGAAAAACGTGTTTCTGCCCTTCCGTGTGAGGGGAGAGCGTTTTGCGGCGGTGCGCGACCGCATCCACGAAGTGCTGGCGCTTGTGGGCCTCGATAAGTTTGCCGAAAGCTATCCCCGCGAGCTTTCAGGCGGGATGAAGATGCGGGTCTCCATCGCGCGGGCGTTGGCCACCAACCCTCGCTTGATCCTGATGGATGAGCCCTTCGCCGCGCTCGATGAGATCACGCGCCAAAAGCTCAATGATGATTTGCTCAATCTGAAAGCACAGACCGGCGCGACTGTGATCTTCGTGACGCATTCGGTGTTTGAAAGCGTTTTCCTGAGCGACCGGATCCTCGTGATGGCCGCGCGGCCGGGCAGAATTATCCATGAAATCGAGATCGACGCGCCCTATCCGCGCGGGATCGAATGGCGCACGTCCAAGCGCTATGGCGAGGTCGCGCGCGAGGCATCCGACATGCTTCACGGCGCACTTCACACTCAGGAGGCCGCGGAATGACCCTTGCTGACGCCGACACCGCAGCGCGCGAAACAAAGACGAAAGCCGATGCAGGGCCCATGTTCGACGCCGATGAAGAGCGGCGCGCCCGGCGAAAACGCACGGAAGAAATAGCGAAATATCTCATCCCCATGGCGGTGATGATTGCCGCGATCTGGTATTGGGACAGGCTCGTCGTCTGGAATGAGATCGAGCCCTATATCCTGCCGCGCCCCGGGCTCGTTTTGCAAACCCTCTTTGAAGATTGGGGCACGCTCTCGACATCGCTTTTGGTCACGCTTCAGATCACCGGCATGGCGCTCGCTGTTGCCGTCATCGGCGGCGTGGGTCTTGCTGTGATCTTCGCTTTGTCGCGCTATGCGGAGATGTCTTTTTCGCCCTTCGCTGTGATTTTGCAGGTGACGCCCATCGTCTCGATCGCGCCGCTGATCTTCATCTACATCGAAAACCGGCTCATCGGGCTGTTGCTCTGCGCCTGGATCGTGGCGTTCTTTCCGATCCTGGCCAACACGACGCTCGGTCTAAAATCGACCGATCACAACCTCACCGACCTCTTCACGATTTACAAAGCCAACCGTTGGCAGCGGCTCGTTCACCTGCAATTGCCCTCAGCGCTGCCCTACTTTCTGGGGGGTCTCAAGATCGCGGGTGGGTTGGCGCTCATCGGGGCGGTCGTGGCGGAATATGTCGCGGGGACAGGGGGGATCGGGTCAGGGCTGGCCTTCCGCATCCTTGAGGCGGGCTATAGGCTTCAGATCCCACGCATGTTCGCGGCCTTGATCCTCATCGCGATCACTGGTGTGATCATTTACGCCACGACGTCGATCATCTCGCATCTGGCGTTGCGCAAGTGGCATGAGTCTGCGCTCAAGCGGGAGTAAGAATGGATTTCAAGGCGCTGCCCGATGCCGGCACTGGCTCCCGAGCCATCCGGCTCGAAGACGTGTCGATACCCGGCTGTTTGATCGGGTCTGAAGACAGCCTTGTAAGGCGTGACATCACGCTCGCCGATGGCAAGATCAGCGATGTCGCGCCCGAAGAGAGCGTGGCGATGGGCGGAGCGATGGTTTTCCCCTGTTTCGTTGACATGCACACGCATCTCGACAAAGCGCAGATCTGGAACCGAACGCCCAACCCTGACGGGACATTCCTTGGCGCGCTCGAAGCGGTTCGCGATGATAAGCCGGGCCGCTGGGACCGCGCTGATCTTATGCCGCGCATGTCGTTCGCGCTGCGCAGCGCTTTTGCGCACGGCACAAGCGCCATTCGCACGCATCTCGATTATGTCGGCGATCTCGGGGCGGCGGCGATCTCTTGGGAGGTGTTTTCAGACTTGCGTGAGGCCTGGGCGGGCCGGATCGATCTTCAGGCCGCGGCGCTCACCATCGGTGAGCTTTGCGAGGAGGCGGGCGGCCTTGCGCGCTGCGCTGATCTGGTGGCCCGGCACAACGCGACGCTGGGCATGGTGAGCTACCCTGATCCGCGCCTGCGCGGCTGGCTTTCAAGCTACATCGCCGCGGCAGCCGAGCGCGGGCTCGACCTCGATTTTCACACCGATGAGACGATGGACCCCGAAGTCAACACACTCAAGGATATCGCGGAGCTCGTGCTTGAGCATGGCTTTGAAGGCAAGGTGGTCGTTGGCCATGTCTGCTCGCTTTCGACGATGCCCGAAGAGGAAGCGCTCGCGACGCTCGATCTCGTCGCCCGCGCCGGGCTTCATGTGGTGAGCCTGCCGATGTGCAATCTCTATCTGCAAGATCGCCACGCCGCGCGCACGCCGCGCAATCGGGGGATCACGCTCGTTCACGAGATGAAAGCGCGCGGCATCAATGTGAGCTTTGCCTCAGACAACACGCGCGATCCGTTTTATGCCTATGGCGACATGGACATGCTCGAGGTCATGCGCGAGGCTACGCGCATCGGCCATATCGACCATTCCGAGGCTGATTGGGCGCAAGCCTTTCTTGGCAATCCCGCGCTGGCCTGTGAGTTTGCGCAGCCGAGCCTTGCTCTGGGCGCGCCCGCCGATCTTGTGATATGCAAGGCGCGGACCTGGACAGAACTCTTCGCACGCCCCCAATCCGACCGCATCGTTCTGCGAGATGGCCGCGCCATTGACAGAACGCTGCCCGATTTCGCCGAACTTGACCCGCTTATGGAGCCGCTATGAACATCGATGCAGCCATTGCCGCCCTTGAGGAAAAGGGCATCAAAACCGTGACCCGCCCGGCCGCTGTCAAACAGCGCTCGCGCGATTACTTCTGGTATTCGCCGGTTTTGAAAGACCGCCTTGACCATGTCACTGCTGATTTCCTTTGCATCCCGGAAAGCGAGGAGCAGGTCATCGAGATTTTGCGCGTCTGCTATGCCCATGATGTGCCTGTGACGACGCGGGGCGCGGGGACAGGCAATTATGGCCAGGCGATGCCGCTGGCGGGCGGCTGCGTGATGCATGTGGCCAAGATGAATAGGGTCAAAGAGATCCATCCCGGGCGTGTGATCTGTGAGCCCGGCGTGTTGCTCAAGGATATCGATGCGACCTGCATCGCCGATAGCGGGCAAGAGATCAGGATGTTCAGCTCGACCTGGTCAACCGCCACCATCGGCGGGTTTATCGCGGGCGGCTCGGGGGGCGTTGGCTCGATCCGCTGGGGCTCGCTACGCGATCCGGGCAATATTATCCGCTTGCGCGTCGTGACGATGGAAGAAGAGCCCCGCGTTCTCGAGATCACGGGCGATGATCTGCACCGCGTCTCTCATGCGTATGGCACGAACGGCATTATCACCGAGATCGAGATCCCGCTCGCGCCCGCCTATGATTGGGAGCACATCTTTGTCACCTTCTCTGACTTCGATGAGGCGCTGCGCTATTCCTACGATCTGGCCTGTTGCGACGGTCTGCTGCTCAAGCTCGCCTCGGTCTATGAAGCGCCCATCACCGAGAAATATTTTAGCAAGATCGCGCCCCATACCGCGCCGGGCGATGTTCTTGTCGGGCTCATGGTCGCGCCGCAGTCAATGCCGGGATGGGAGACATTCACAAGCGCCTGGGAGGGCGCGCACGTGATCTACCAGAGCTCCAAAAGCACCTGGGAAGAAGACCCGGGCCATGCTTTCGAATATGGTTGGAACCACACAACGCTGCGCGCGCTTCAGGTCGATCCCGCCATCACTTACCTCCAGATCGCCTATGGCAACGAAGACCCGATCCCGCTCGTGCGGAAGATCCGCGGCCTTTTGAGCCCCGAATGCCTCCAGCACATCGAGGTGACGCGGATGAATGGCAAGGTCCAGCTTGGTGGTCTGACGCTCGTTAACTTCACCAGCGAGGCGCGGCTCGACGAGATCATCGCGATCCACGAGGAAAACGGCGCGATGAACTTCAACCCGCATCGCTACACGCTCGAAGAGGGCGGCAGGCAGGCCGTCGATGAGCGCCAGCTTGAATTCAAGCGCGAGGCTGATCCGAAAGGCCTTCTGAACCCCGGTAAAATGATCACGTGGGATGACCCGGATTGGGCCTATGACCGGATGTATGACTGGCCCGGCCTCCAAGCGCCCAAGACAGCCGCCGAATAAAGATGCCGCGCGCTCATGTGATTTTCGCCCACCCCGTGCCCGAGAGCCTCAACGCGGCGGCGTATGGCGTCGTCGTTGAGACGCTCAAAAAGAAGGGGTGGGACGTAGATGATTGTGATCTCTACGC
>JBCCTH010000031.1:0-18656 GCA_039198835.1 Pseudomonadota bacterium
ATCGACTTCCGTAACAAGCGCCCGGCCTATCTGTCGAACTTCCTCGATAAGCTCGTGAATTGGGAAAACGTCGCCTCGCGCATGTGACGCAAGGATTTGCCCCAAGAAAGACCGAAGTCCCGGGCCTGACCCGGGGCATCGCCGCCCCGGATTGCGGCGGCTTTGCGCGCTGGGCGATGCGCAGGCGCAATGATCTGGAAACGTAGCCACCCCTGATCAGGTCCGGGGTGGCCGCACGCCTCTTCGCTAGTCAACGCACAGCTTTTCATGACGCTTTTGCCGCGCCTCTTTGTTCAGCCCGCCGCGGATGCCTCTATCATGCGGAAGGTTTCGTCCACGTCGCTCGCGACGCCGTAGAGCGCTTGCAGGCTGGCATCGGCAAAGCCCTCGGCGACAGCATGGCGGATCAGCGCAAGGAGCGGATCCCAGTAGCCTGCCACATTCACCAGAATAATCGGCTTTGCGTGGAGCCCCAGTTGGGCCCATGTCAAAACCTCGAAGAATTCATCGAGTGAGCCCGCCCCGCCCGGAAGGATCGCGATGGCATGGGCATTCATGAACATCACCTTCTTACGCTCATGCATCGTCTCGGTGACGATGTATTTCGACAGATCGGTCTTGCCCATTTCCATCCGCACGAGATGCTCGGGGATCACCCCGAAGGTTTCTGCGCCGGCCTCCATCGCCGCGCGCGCGATCTCTCCCATCAGGCCCACATCGCCCGCGCCATAAACGAGCCGCCAGCCGCGCGCGCCAACGGCCTCGCCCAGGGCGCGCGCGGCAGCGCCATAGGCCGGTTTGACGCCGGGGCGCGAGCCGCAATACACGCAAAGGGAATAGGGTTCGTTGGCCATGGGGCACCATGCGTTGTTTATGAAGGACCTTTGACGCTGGATAGCGCAGGCACTAGGCTCGCCACAAGTTGAGGTGGTGAGTTTTCGGCGTCACCGCGCGCGGCACAACAGAGGGAGACGGGCATGGAACCCGTGACGTCGGCGGCAAGCCTTTGGATATCGAGCCTTCTGGTGGTGGCCACGGGGGTTGTGGGCACAACGACCTTCTACATGATGCGTGATCCCGCACCACCACCCGCCGTGGAGACAGCGCTTGAGCCATCTGAGGCGGTGCCCGACGCCGTTTCTCTCCCGTCTGAGCCTCTTGCGGAGGTGCAGGGCCTTGCCGAGCCGAGCTTTGATATCGTTCGCGTGGGCGCGGATGGCGAAGCGCTTGTGGCGGGCAATGCTGCCCCGGGCGCGCGCGTGGAGATCCTGGTTGATGGTCTCTTTGTGGCTGATGCCCTTGCGGATGCGTCCGGCCGCTTCGTTGCGTTCTTGACGGTTGCCCCATCGGAGGTGCCGCGCATCCTTTCGCTGCGGGCAGTCCTCGAAGACGAGATCGCACAATCGGCTGAAACCGTCATCATCAGCCCGATCGCGCCGCCGCCAGAGCCGCTCATCGCGGCGGCCCCAGAGCCCCCAGAGGCCCCAGAACCCCCTGAGCCTGAAGCGCCCGATGCAGCCCCGGCGCCCGCCACAGAAGCGCTCGCGCGTCTCGCGCCCGAGGAAGACAGCGCCGCGCCTGCCGAATTGGCCGAAGACGCGCCCCTCTTTGCCGAGGTAGACACGCCCTCTGAGACCTCCGCCGATGCTCCCGCACCTGCACCGCAGCTTCTTCTGGCCGATGAAGAGGGCGTGCGCGTTCTTCAATCACCCGAGGCGATGACGAGCGTGCGCCTCGATACGATCACCTATGATGATCTCGGCGAGGTCAGCCTGGGTGGCCGGGCCCTTGGGGAAGGCTTTGTGCGGATTTATCTCGATGACAAAGTCATCACGACATCGCCTGTTGCGCAGAATGGCACCTGGCGCACAGATTTGCCGGATGTCGACACCGGCACCTACGCGCTGCGCATCGATGAAGTTGATGCGACAGGGGCGGTGACCTCGCGCATTGAAACGCCTTTCAGGCGAGAGCCTGCGGCGGTGGTCGCCGAGATACAAGCGCAAGAGGCGCCCAGTGTCACCCGCCCCATTGTCGATGACGTGCTCACCGTTCAACCGGGAGAAACGCTCTGGGCCATCGCGCGCGACAGATATGGCGAAGGGCGGCTCTTCGTGCGTGTTTTTGAAGCCAATAAAGACCGCATTCGTAACCCTGATCTGATCTATCCCGGCCAAGTCTTCGATCTGCCTGTAGACTAGAGCGGGCCCGCCAGGGAGCGGCGCGTCGCTTTTCTTGGTCGCAACGCGCCGCTTAGGTGATCACTCTGCGGCCTTCAGCGGGGCAGCGCCATCGGCCACGGCGGCTGCGATTGGCTCATCATCCCACAGGATTTCAGGGGCCTTGATCCGCCGCGCTTCGCGCCGGAGCGCGAAATCGCGCGCCGCCTTGCTCGCGCGACCAAAGGACAAACGCGCCAGAAGATCGGCGATCACATGCACGTAATGCGCTGCCCAGACCCTGAGCGCGAGCATGGAGGGTGTGAAGACGAGCGTGAGCAATGTCGCCACGCCGAGCCCCCAAACCACAGCAGTTGCCAGCTGAATCCACCACAGCGCCGTGGGGCTTTCGACAGTGTAGCCGCCGCCAATGAAATCAAGAGACAGGCCAAACATCATCGGCGCAAGGCCCGCCATCGTCGTGATCGTCGTCAAAAGGACAGGGCGGATACGCGCCTCGGCGGTGCGCACGATGGCTTCGATGCGCGGCATGTAGCGGGAATATTCCTGATAGGTGTCTATGAGGACAATGTTGTTGTTCACCACAATGCCCGCCAAAGCGACGATCCCCGTTCCGGTCATGATGATCGAGAAGCTCTGATCCATCACAAGCATCCCGATCAAAACGCCCGTCGTGGACAGGATGACCGCGAGCAAAACCAGAACAGCGTTATAGAAGCTGTTGAATTGCGCGAGAAGGATGATGAACATCAGGCCCAGAGCGCCTGCGAAGGCCTGGCTCAGGAACGCGCCGGATTCCTCCTGCTCTTCCTGATCGCCGGTCCATTCCCATTCGAGCCCCACGGGGAGCGGGTTTGTATTGAGCCATTTGGTCAGCTCTTCGATGCGCTCGCTTGAGGTGATCGGCACGAGCTTCAAGCCGTTTTCGGCGGCCTCGAGCGCTGCGCCGCTTTCCGCGCCAACGATGTCTACCGTCTCGCCATCATTGACGATCTTGACGAGATCGGCCTCAAAATCGGCTTTCACGTCGAAATAGCGCTGCTGATCCACACGGTTGATCAGGCCCAGCTTCGCCACGGGCTCGCGCGTCACGAAGTTCGAAAGCGGCACGAGGCCCTGCGCCGTGCGCACCTTGAGCGTGTCGAGCGTTGACAGCACGCGGTATTCCTCAGGCAGCCGAACGCGGATTTCGATCTCATCATCGGAGGTGTCGACGCGCATCGTATCGAGCAGGATACCGCGCGTCACGAGCTGGACCATGCCCCCCACAGTCGCCACATCCGCGCCGAAGCGCCCGGCCTTTTCAACATCAACATTGATTTGCCAGTCGATGCCGGGAAGCGGCAGGTTATCCTCGATATCTTTTAGCGCGGGCGTTGCCTCAAACTGGGCGCGCACGGCTTGAACGCCTTCGCGCAGCGTCTCGAAGTTGCCGCCTTTGATCCTGAGATGGACAGGCTTGCCCGAGGCGGGGCCCTGCGCGAGGTTCAGCGTTTCGACAATGATGCCCGGAAGGGCCGACATCTGTTCTTCAAGCTCGGCCAAGACGACGTCACCATCGAAAGCCGGATCGACCTTGGATGTCGTGAAGGGCAAAAGACCGAAGAGAATGCGGGTCTGTTCTGTGACGACCGGGCGGTTCTCCCATGGGATAAGCTCGATCTGGGCTTGCGCGATTGTGTCGAGCGGGCTCGAGGCACCGCCCGTATTTGAGTTCAAGCCGCCGGCGCCCGCGAAGGTGAAGGTGCTTTCAACGCCCGGATGCTCGACCAGGATCTGCTCGACGTCTTTCAGGATCTCATCTTTTTCCGTGAGTGAAAGGTTGCCGCGCGCGCGGACATAGACGATCGCCTGTTCTGGTTCGCTTTCGACGAAGAACTCCACGCCGTTATTATTCTCGCCGAAATAGGCAAACACGCTCATCACAAGAAAGATGATCCCGCCGATAACGACGATGGGCATGACGGGATTGCCCGCGATGAACTTGATGAAATGGCCAAAGACCGTGCGGCGATGGCCCGATTTGACGCGGCCCTCGCGGCGGCGGATTTCAGCGGCCCCCAGGGCGATGGATGTGCTGATCGCCCCGATAAAGAAGAGGGCCATGCCCAGAAGCGTGCCGACAAAGCCTTCGGCCCCGGCTTCCCCCAAGAGATAGGTGGGGTTGAGCAGCTGCATCGCGCCGATAAAGGCCAGCGCCATCGAGAGCGGCACAAGCGCCGCGCGCACAACCCACGGAAGCCCGCCGCGCAGGCCCTCGCTAACGCCCGTGATCCAGCGCGAAAAGCGCCCGGTGACCCCACCGAGGACCGGAAGGTAAATGAGCGCGACGATGAGCGAGGCAGAGAGCACGAAGATGAGCGTGACCGGTAACATCCCCATGAATTCACCGGGGACCCCCGGCCAAAAGAGCATCGGCAGGAAGGCGCATAGCGTCGTCGCGGTGGATGAAACGATGGGCCAGAACATGCGCTTTGCGGCGTCGGTATAGGCCTCCATCGGGCCTGCCCCATCCTGGATGCGTTTGTCCGCGTATTCGACGACGACAATCGCGCCGTCCACGAGCATGCCAACGGCGAGGATCAACCCGAACATGACGATGTTCGAGATCGTCACGCCCATCACGGCAAGAAACGCAAAGCAGAGCAGGAAAGAGGTCGGGATCGCGAACCCAACGAGAAGGGCCGGGCGTGTCCCCAACGCGGCGAGAACAACGATCATCACGAGCGCGACCGCCGTCAACACCGACCCTTCAAGCTGGCTGACCATGCTCTCGACCACGCGGGCCTGATCATTGGAAACCTTGACATCGATGGCGGTGCGCAAGGCCGGATCCCAGGTGAGCTGCGCCCGCTCGACGACCTCGCGGACCGCCGCCGATGTATCGATCAGGTTGAAGCCTTTGCGCTTAACGACCTGCACGGCGATGGTGCTTTCGCCGTTAAAGCGCGCTGTCCCCGCGCGATCCTCGAAGGTCGGGCGAATTTCGGCGATGTCGCCGAGCGTGATGATACGATCACCGTTGGTCTTGATGGGCAGAGCATAGACATCAACCGCGTCATCGAAAGAGGACGGTATCTTGACCGAGAAAGAAGAGCTCGCCGTGTCGACTTCGCCCGCCGGAATGAGCTGGTTGTTGTTGACGACGACGTTGATCAGTTCACCAGCGGTCACGTTATAGGCTTCGAGTTTGAGCGGATCGATGACGACCTCGAGCATCTCTTCGCGCTGGCCGGTGAGCTGCGCGTTCAGCACGGCGTCGAGCCCTTCGATCCGGTCTTGCAGATTTTTTGCGAGACGCAGCATCGTTCGCTCGGGCACAGGCCCCGCCAGCGAAACGATGAGGATCGGAAATTCAGAGAAGTTCAACTCGGCGATGGTGTAGCCGTCGCCCCCCGCCGGGAACTCGGATTCGACCTTCTGCATCGCCGCGCGGACCTCTGCCAAGGTCTCGTTCTTGTCCCAGCCGAATTCGAACTCGAGGACAATGTTCGCATAACCATCGGCGGCGACGGCTGTCATCGAATCGAGCCCGTCGAGATCGGCGAGCTCTGATTCCATTGGCTTCACGAGGAGCGCTTCGCTGTCTTCCGCCGAGATGCCATTGAAGGGCACAGACACCACCACCGCGGGGATATCGATATCCGGTTCGCCCTCTTTTGGGAGAATATTGTAACACACCGCGCCGACCACGATCGACAGCACGATGAAAGCGAGGATCATCCGCGCGCGAGACGCGGCCCAATCGACAATACCAGTCACGAGTCAGTCTCCCTCACAGTTGGGTCGATGGGCACGCCATCGGTGACGAATTCCTGGCCGACGACGATCACGCGCGCCGCGCTGCCCAGGCCGCTGACGAGCACGCCTTCGAGCGTGTCGCGCAGGAGCGTCACCGGCACAAAGCGCGTGATATTCTCGCTGTCCGCCACGCGAACGCCCAAGTCTCCCGCAGCATTTAGGGTGAGGGAGGAGCCGGGCAAAAGATGCGCTTCGGTGCCCTCGGCGGCGATAAGAATGTCGGCGGTTTGGCCATCTCGGATGCGCAGATCGCCATTGGCGACTTCGATTTCGACGCGGAAGGTGCGCGTGGCCTCGTCAGCGCGGCGCGACAGGAAGGTCACCTCTCCCAGAACATCCTCGCCCGAGATGAGCCGCGCGCCCGCGCGCGCGCCCACCGCGACGCGCCCCACATCGACCTCGGAGACAAAGCCCACGAGCTTCATCGGGTCGAGTTGCAAGATCGTTGCGCAGAGCGAGCCCGCTTGCAAAAGCGAGCCGATCTCGGCTGCATCGGTTTCGAGTACGCCGTCGAACGGCGCGGTGATCGCCAGGCGATCGATCTCTTTTTCAGCGGCCGCGACGGCGGCCTGCGCGGATTCGATGACCGCTTGCGCAGCCGAAAGCCCGCTTTCAGCCGCCTGCTTTGCAGCCCGCGCGGCTTCAACGCCCGCCCGCGTCTGCGCGACACGCGTTTCCGATGCAAACCCATCTTGTGAAAGCCGCGAGGCGGCATTGTCATTGATCAAAGCTTCATCGAGGCCGGCTTGCGCCTCGGCGACACGGGCTTGAGCGGTTGGCACGCCGGCCATGGCCTCGGCGCGCCGCGCACGGGCCTCTGCCAGAGAGGCGTCGCGCGTGCCCGGGTCGAGCTCGCAGATGAGATCGCCGGCGCGCACGAATGCGCCGCGACGAAGCGGCTCGCTGATGACTTGCCCGGTCGTCTCGGCGCGCACTTCCACCTGGCGCGATGCCTCGGTGCGCCCCCTGATCTGGACCGCGCTATCGATCATTGACGCCACCGATTCAATGACGACGACACGAATGCGCCCGTCCGCCTCGGCGTTGTTTTCAGCGGCGTCGTTTGCGGCCACGGTCTCAGCAGCGACGGCCGCGCCGCCGCCATCGGCCATTTCCTGCTCAGCGCCACCCGGCGCGCCAAAGAGAAGATCGCGCTCAAACACGAGCACATAAAGAAACGCCATCACGAGGAGCGCGGAGAGTATCGGTAAAAGTCTCAAGATTTCGGCCTTCTAGGAGCTTGGATCGCAGGGTTTTGGCTGAATGGCACGGGGCGATCTGAACTGTCCGGTTCAGGTTATGCTGTATTGCAGCGCGACGCAAGGCGTTTGCGTTTCCCTCTAACACTCCGTCATGACCTGTCGGAACGTCTTGAAGCCACTGGCCCGGCTGCGGTAGGACCGCGCTGAGGGCGCTCTTTTTGAGGAAGCGCCGCGCGGGGCGAGGACGCGGCACCATGAGCAATACAGACAGCTTCATCGAAGAGGTGAATGAAGAAGTTCGCCGCGAGCGGCTCTACATCCTTCTGAAGCGCTACGGTTGGATCGCGGGCATCGCGATCCTCGTGCTTGTGGGCGGGACGGCCTGGAATGAATACCGCAAGGCCCAGGCCCAGAATGCCGCCGAGGCGCGAGGCGATGCGATAAATGCCGCGCTTTCAGTGCAAGGCAGCCCGGACGCGCGGGCAGAGGCGCTCTCGGCCCTTGCACCAAATGGCATGATCGAGGCCTTCATGGCCGCGACCGAGCAACAGGCGGCAGGCGACACTGAGGCGGCCTCCGCGACGCTCGCGGCGCTTGCCACTCAGCCCGAGATCGAACCGCTTTACCGCGATCTGGCGCAAATAAAGCGGCTGAGCGCGGATCCCACGATTGATGCCGAGGAACGCGCGCTTGTCTTGGCGGCCCTTGCGGCACCCGGCGCACCCTACCGGACGATCGCGCGCGAACTTCAGGCGCTCGATGCCATCGCGCTGGGCGAAACTGCCCAGGCGCTTGAGATTTTACAGACGCTTTTGCAGGATGCAGAGGCGTCGACCGCGCAACGCAGCCGCATCGCGCAACTCATCATCGCGCTCGGCGAGACGCCCGAGTTGGCAAATACGCTTCTCGGTGATACCTCTGCGCTACCTGCCCAATAGAAGCTGCGGCGACAGCGGGCGCGGGATCTGACGGGGGCATTTGAGCAGTGTCATTGACGGTGAGGTTCGGAAAACCTGGAATGTGGCTGGCGCTGGGCGCGCTATGCGCTCTTGCGGCCTGCTCTTCGCGCGATGAGATATTGCAGGGCGACCGAGAGGCGCTTGGCCTTTCGAGCTTTGATGTCGCCGAGATTGAGAACCGCGCTGTCCCCTTCGCCGCGTCTGCGCCCACCGCCAATGCGCAATGGACACATCCGGGCGGTTCCGCGCTGCACCGCATCGGAAATGCCGCCTTCAGCGCGACGCCCGTTCAGGTCTGGTCATCGAATATCGGCGCGGGAGAAGGCCGCCGCCAGCGGATCACCGCGCTCCCGGTTGTGGCGGATGGGCGGATTTTCACCGCCGATGCCGACGGCATTGTCACAGCGACAAACACCGCAGGCGCAGAACTCTGGCGCAAAAACCTGACCCCGAGCCTCGAACGCGCGGGACAGGGCGGAAGCCATGGCCTGGCGTATGGCGGCAGTGCGCTTTACGTCAATTCCGGGTTCGGCGAGGTCGCCGCGCTCGATCCCGCCACGGGCGATATCCTTTGGTCGCAGGATATCGATGCCCAGGGCGGCGGCAGCCCCACCTATTTTGACGGTCGCGTTTATGTCGCCTCGCGCGACAGCGTCGGCTGGGCCATCAATGCTGAAACGGGGCGCGTCGATTGGCAGCTCTCGGGCACGCCGAGCGCCTCGGGATATCAGAGCGCGGCGGGCCCCGCTGTGACCTCCGATCTTGTGATCTTTCCGTTCGCCTCCGGCGAGCTTCAAGCGGTGTTTCGGCTCGGCGGTTTGCAACGCTGGAATGCCACGATCCTGGGCGGGCGCGACGGCGCGGCCTATGCGCAGATCTCTGATCTTGCCGCTGATCCGGTTGTCGCGGGCAACCGTATCTTTGCTGCCAACCCTGCCGGACGCCTCGTTGCGCTCGATCTCGGCACCGGGTCGCGCCTCTGGACCGCGCGCATCGGTGCCCTCGAAACGCCCGTGGTCGCGGGGGGGAGCGTCTTTCTTGTCTCCGATCAAAACGCGCTCACCCGCGTTGATGCCAATACCGGCGAGGTGATCTGGTCGCGCCAACTCGCGCTTTACAAAGAAGACCGTGACCGGCGCCGCAAGACTGTGTTTGCGCAACGCGGTCCGGTGCTCGCGGGCGGGCGGCTTTGGCTGGCCTCGTCCGACGGGGCGCTCAAAGCGTTTGATCCGGCCAATGGCGCGCTTCTCCAAGAGCTGCCGATCCAGAGCGGTGCCGCGACCGCCCCGGTGGTGGCCGGGGGCACGATGTATGTCGTATCGCGCCGCGGTCAGCTTATCGCTTTTCGATAGACGAAAGCTCGCGTATAGGCCGGGGCTTGCTGAGAGCGGTAGCAGAATGCCTTTCACACTCGCCATCGTCGGACGCCCCAATGTGGGGAAATCGACCCTCTTTAACCGCCTTGTGGGGCGTAAACTCGCGCTGGTTGATGACCAGCCCGGGGTCACCCGCGATCTGCGCGAAGGCGAAGCGCGGCTGGGCGACATCCGCTTCACGGTGATTGATACGGCCGGGCTCGAGGATGCCAGCGATGAAAGCCTGCCCGGGCGGATGCGGCGCCTGACCGAGCGCGCTGTCGATATGGCCGATATCTGCCTCTTCATCGTCGATGCCCGCGCCGGCGTCACCGCCGCTGACGAGCTTTTCGCCGATATCCTGCGCAAGCGGGCGGACCATGTGCTTTTGGCCTGCAACAAAGCCGAGGGCAGGGCGGGGGAAGACGGTGTGCTCGAAGCGTTCGGGCTGGGGCTGGGCGAGCCGATCCCGATCAGCGCCGAACATGGCGAGGGCATGGCCGATCTGGCCTCGGCCCTGTTGCCTTTCGAGGCTGACTTCAAAGACCGCGCGGCTCGTGAAGAAGCGCTGACGGATATCGATATAGATGGCGATGCGCTTGCGCCCGGGCGGCCGCTGCAAGTCGCCGTGATCGGGCGGCCCAATGCGGGCAAATCGACATTGATCAATCAAATGCTCGGCGAAGATCGCCTGCTCACCGGCCCCGAGGCGGGCATCACGCGCGATGCGATCTCGGTGACGATGGATTGGGCGGGCACGCCCGTCAGGCTCTTTGATACGGCGGGCATGCGCAAGCGCGCGAAGGTTCAGGAAAAGCTCGAAAAACTCAGCGTGTCCGACGGGCTGCGCGCAGTGAAATTCGCGGAAGTGGTTGTCGTATTGCTCGATGCCGCGATCCCTTTCGAAAGCCAGGATCTGCGCATCGCCGATCTTGCCGAGCGCGAAGGCCGGGCCGTTGTCGTGGCGATCAACAAGTGGGATCTTGAGCGAGACAAGCAGGAAAAGCTCGCCCATCTCAAGGAAGCGTTCGAGCGGCTTTTGCCGCAGCTGAAGGGCGCGCCTTTGGTGACTGTCTCCGCCAAGACAGGGCGCGGCATTGATCGGCTTCAAGCGGCGGTGTTACGCGCCCATGAGGTTTGGAACCGGCGCGTTCCCACTGCCGCGCTCAATCGATGGCTTGCGGACATGGTCGAGGCCCATCCGCCCCCCGCACCGGCGGGCAGGCGCATCAAGCTGCGCTATGCCACCCAGGCAAAGACGCGCCCGCCCGGCTTTGTGGTTATGTGTTCTGCCCCAGATAAGATGCCCGCATCTTACACGCGCTATCTGGTCAACGGTTTGCGCGAGGATTTCGACATGCCGGGAACGCCAATTCGGCTCACGATGCGCGGGCAGGGCCAGGCAAACCCTTATAAAGACAAAAAGAAATCAACGCCCTCCCGGCTTCGCAAGCATTTGGGAAAACCCTCGCCGAAGGGCTGATCGCGCGGGCCTTAGCCGCCATCCGACCAAACGGTTCGGTAAAGGTCGCCGCGCCGGTCGCGTAGGTTGCGCACCGCGCCCTCGGCGCGCGCTTGGTCGAGTATCGCGAGATCGAGATCAGCGAAGATGACCGCTTCAACATTCTCAGAAGCTTCAGCCGCGATCCCGTCGCGCGCGAACGGGATGTCACACGGCGTTAGAATGGCGGATTGCGCATAAAGGATATCGGCGTTTGGCACGGTCTCGAAGGCGCCTATCATGCCTGCCGTCACAACATAGATCTGGTTCTCGATGGCGCGGGCCTGAGCGCAGTAGCGGACCCGTAGATGGCCGTGCCTTGTATCGGTAAAGTAGGGCACGAAGAGAAGGCGCGCGCCTTCATCGGCCAGGCGGCGCACGACTTCGGGGAACTCCGCGTCATAACAGATGCTGACGCCAATGGGCCCGCAATCTGTCTCGATCACTCCGACATCCGAGCCCCCGCTCACGCCCCATTCCGCGCGCTCATCTGGCGTGGGGTGCAGCTTTTCTCGGGCCGCAACCGTGCCATCGCGCAAAAAGACGAAAGCCACATTGCGCAGCTGCCCGTCCGCCAAGGCGGGATGCGAGCCACCGACGATGTTAATATTGTGCGCCATGGCGATCTCTCTGAGCCTGGCTTTGAAATCGGGCGTGTGGTCAGCGAGGCGCGCGATGGCGTCTTTGGCGGGGCGTTTCGGGTCGCCGCTCAACAATTGGAGCGAGACGTATTCAGGGAAGGTGACAAAATCTGCGCCGTAATCGGCGGCGACCTTCGCGAAATAGGCGACCCGCCTATAGAAGTCTTCCGGCTCATCCACCGGGCGCGCCGCCATTTGGACTGCCGCCACGCGAACCAAGTTGGGCTCCCGGCGCGCTGCGCTTTTGGCGCGGGCATCCGCGTCATGGGTTTTGTTGCGCCAGATCATGAGCGCGGCATGGCCGCCTTCGTCACGTGTTGGAGCGACTGCCCTGTCCGCAGGCCAATAATCGGGGAGGGAAAAGAGCGGCTCGAAGTCTCTCCCCATCGCGAACCCAACCGAGTGGTCACCGATCTCTCCTGCTTTGACGGCTTCGAGATAGGCCTGCGGGGTCGCGTAGCGCGCTTTCAGGCGGTTAAAGCCAGACAGCCGCGCGGCATGGGCCACCCCTTTGAGGCCCAAAGCGCAGCAGAGATGCTGGCGCGCTTTGAAGAAGCGCTCTTTTATCCTGAGCCGCCTAAGCGCGGGATCAACGCGTGTCGCAAGGGCATAGAGCCAATCGCCGCTGGCCGCGTGCAGCCCGCCATAGCCGCCGCCAGATACGCTGCTCCAGCTATGGCGGGCACTGAGGGTGGCCTCGTGGACTTGCGTCGAGGCGGCGTAGCCGACAATCGCCCCCTCCAAGATCGCCACGATACACCCTTCCGGAAAGGCCGATATCTGCCCCGAGATCATCCCGCTTGAAAGCCGGAGCGGGCCTTCTTTGGCCCGCGACGCAAGCGCCGCGATAGCCGCGATATCCGCGCGCGTGGCTTGGCGGATCTCGAGGCTTGATGTTTGCATCAGGCGCGCCGGGCGCCGCGCCAAATAGGCAGGAGCGTCGCGAGCGCCACAAGGACCGCGCCGCCCAAAGCCAGCACGAGAATAAGCGTTGTGCTCGGGTTCGCGGCCACGCCAATGAGCGCCCAGATCACGGCGATGCCGTAGGTGAGGGTGGTGCCTGTCCAGGACAGCATTGCAAGCGCGAAAAGGGTTGCCGCGGGGAGCCCCACGAGCGCCCAGCCCGCGCCATCCAGAAAGACGCCGTAGCCCGCGAGCGTCACCGCAAGCGACACGAAGGACGCCGCTGAGAGCCAGCCCGCGTAGAGCCCAATCGGCAACCTAAGCCAGCCCTGGTCTTTTTGGGGCGCGGCGCGCAGCGCGATGAGCGCGAAGGCGAGCATCATCCAGATCGTCACACTGGCCCAGATCGCCGAGGCATTGGCGATCCAAAGCCAAGCCGCCCCGATGGCCAGCGAGACGATCAAGGCCGGGCGCGCGGCGTTCCAGCCCGCATCATCGCGCCGCGCGAAAACGCCAAAAAGCGCGGACACAACGAGCCAGGTATAGATCACCCCCCAGATCGCGAAGGCGTAGCCCGCGGGCTGGATCGGCGGATCGAGCTGCGGGATGGGCAGTTGATCTTCGCGAAAGCCTGAAAACGGCGCGGTGACAAAGGGCGCGGCGGCGAAGGCGAGTGTCGCAAGCGCGGTCAAAGGGGCGAGAAGCTTCATGGCAGAGGCCCTAGCGCCCTAAGGGGCCAGCAGTCCATCGCGCGTGATGCGCGTGGCACCGCCCAGATAGGGCGCGAGCGCGCTCGGGAGCGACACCCCGCCATCCGCCTCTTGACCGTTTTCGAGAACGGCGATCAAGCAGCGCCCCACCGCGAGGCCCGAGCCATTGAGCGTGTGAACGAATTCAGGCTTGCCGCCTGCGGCGGGCTTGAACCGCGCATTCATCCGCCGCGCCTGAAAATCGCCCGTCGTGCTCACCGAGCTGATTTCGCGATAGGTGTTCTGGCCGGGCAGCCAGGCCTCGATATCGTAGGTGCGGCGCGCGCCGAAACCCATATCGCCGGTGCAGAGCACGACAGTTCTGTAAGGGATTTCAAGCGCCTCAAGGATCGCTTGCGCGGCGCCCAACATGCGTTTTTGCTCGGCCTCCGAGGCGTCGGGGTGGGTGATGGCCACCATCTCGACCTTCTCGAATTGGTGCTGGCGCAGCATGCCCGCGGTGTCGCGCCCCGCGCTGCCTGCCTCGGAGCGGAAACAGAGCGTGTGCGCGGTGAGCCTTATGGGCAGCTGAGCTTCATCGAGCACGTCGCCCGCCACCGAATATGTCAGCGTCACCTCCGAGGTCGGGATCAGCCACATGCCTTCGCGGGTCTGGTAGCTCTCTTCGCCAAATTTCGGGAGCTTGTCTGTGCCATACATCGCGTCATCGCGCACAAGGACGGGCGTGCTTGTCTCGGTCATGCCGTGCTCAAGGACGTGTTTATCGAGCATGAATTGCGCCAGCGCGCGGTGAAGGCGGGCGACAGCGCCGCGCAGGATCACAAAGCGCGCGCCGCTCATCTTGGCGGCTGTTTCGAAATCGAGGCCGCTTTTGACGGCGTCTATCTCGAAATGCTCTTTTGCGTCGGCGATCTCGCGCGGCGTGCCCCAGCGGCGGATTTCGACATTGGCGGCTTCGTCTTCGCCGTTGGGGACGTCTTCATAGGGCAAATTGGCGATCCGCGCGAGCGCGTCGGTGAGGCGTGCATCCTGGGCTTTTGCGTCGTCCTGGAGTGCGGCGATCTCGGCTTTTTTCTCAGACACCAAGGCGCGGAGGCGCTCGAATTCGGCGTCATCGCCCCGGCCCTTGGCCGCGCCGATATCCTTGGCGGCCTTGTTTGCTTCGGCCTGGGCGGTTTCAGCGGCGAGGATCTTCGCGCGGCGCGCCTCGTCGATCGCCAAAATCTCGGACGACACAGGCGCATCGCCCCGGCGTGACAGTGCCGCGTCAAAGGCGGCGGGGTCTTGGCGGATGAGCTTGATGTCGTGCATGGGAACCTCCCAGTCTGAATGCGTGCGGCCTGTTAGCGCGCGCCGTGGGGGAGGGGAAGAGGAAGCACTCTGCGCGGGCAGCCTAAAGCGGGCGTCGCAGTCCCGGGCTTGCCCGGGGACCTCGCTCCAGGCGCGAAGGAGCGCGCCCCCGGAGCGTTGGCACGTCAGGCGATATGCGCCAGCCAGGCGCGCAATTCGCTCAAGCGGGCGTGATCATCGAGCGCGGGCGAGGTTTGGGCCGCCGCATCTTCGGGCGAAGCCCCGCGCGCGCGCAGCACGTCGGCGATGAAAGCGAGGGAGAATTCCGGGTGATATTGCACGCCCCAGAAATCAATCCCGTCTTGCGCATAGGCAAAAG
Organism: Pseudomonadota bacterium; assembly: GCA_039198835.1. Taxonomy (GTDB): domain Bacteria; phylum Pseudomonadota; class Alphaproteobacteria; order Rhodobacterales; family Rhodobacteraceae; genus Shimia_B. The sequence goes on from JBCCTH010000031.1 coordinate 14,922, forward strand.
CCTGCACGCGGGAATGGGCATTGCCTGCGAGAAGAACCGCGCCGTCCGGCAGGCGGATGACTTCGTCACGGTGGATGCAGGGCGCGCTGAACGTGTTATCGCGCGCGGCAAGCATCGGGTGGGCGCGCCCGGCTGCCGAGCGCGCGATGGCGCGCGCGAGCCCGTCTTCGCGGCCATTGCGGCTTTCGCCCGTGCTGCCGCCGAGAACAGAGGCGGCGAGTTGCATGCCGTTGCAAGAGCCGAAAGTGGGCCGGCGCGCTGCGAATGCCGCCCGCATCGCTTGCGCGAGCGGGGCCGCGCGGGCATCATCGGTGTTCCAATCCACCGCCGAGCCTGTGAAGACCACGCCGTCAAAAGGTGCAGGGTCTGCCGCGTCGCCTGAATAGGGGTGGGTGATTGTGATTTCGAGAGCGGGGTTGAGCCCGCGGAGGGCGCTGGCGAAGATCTCGCTCACATCTGCGTAGCCGATGGCATGGTTGAGCGCGTTGGCATCGACCGTATTGGAATCAACGATGAGGATTTTGGTCATGAATGTCGTGTCGCTCCTCTGTCCTTGGCCTCGCGGAGGGTAACGCGGCGTGCCCGGCGTTCAAGAAGCCGCGCCCGCGCTGGCGGCGTGGCCCGGGCGCGGTGGCCGGGGCTGCGTTAGGTCTCTGTCTTGGGCAAGGGGTGCTCGCCGGCCCACTCTTCGTAAGCGGCATTGAACGCATGGTCTAGCTCCCAGATATCCTCTTTCGCCTCCGCCGCCTCATGCCAATGAGCGGGATAAGCCACGCCTTCCGGCAGCTTCACCCTCCCGAAGCCTTTCTTCACGCCGAAAGCATTTTCGAGACTTGCCGCATCGAATTGTGTATCCTGCGTAAAATCCACGGATCTGAGGCGCGTGCGGCCCATGCGACAGCGCCTCAGATCCGTGGATTTTAAGGTGGCGCCCTCGAGGTCAGCCCCCTGCATGTTCGCGCCCCAGAGGTCAGCCCCCTGCATCTCCGCTTGCACGAGGTCAGCCCCCTGCATGTTCGCGCCCCTGAGGACAGCCCCCTGCATCTCCGCGCCCAAGAGGACAGCCCCCTGCATCTCCGCTTTAAAGAGGACAGCCCCCTGCATCTTCGCGCCCCGGAGGACAGCCCCCTGCATCTTCGCGCCCGTGAGGTCAGCCCCCTGCATCTCCGCGCCCAAGAGGACAGCCCCCTGCATGTTCGCGCCCCAGAGGTCAGCCCCCTGCATCTCCGCGTTTTCGAGGCGTGCATGTTGGAGGTCTAGCTCTGAGAGGTCTGCGCCACGCAGGTCCGCGCCGCGCAGGTCTGGGCGATAGTCAGGTTGGGCGCGAAGCTGGGCTTTCCAGGCACCAAGCGCCTCCCGTATCGCAAGCCGAACCTCTGCGGGCTGCTTGCGCAAGGCGCGTGCTAATCCCGGCGCGCCGTGTTTTTGAAAATCGGCAATGTCCGCGGGGCCGCTATAATCGCGGCGCATCTCAAGGCGGCGCTGCTTCGCTGTTCTATCAGAGAGAACTTCGAGCGCGATGCGGATTTCATCGGGTTGTTTGAGCCCAGCGCGCCATTTGGCAAGCTCTTCACGATACTCTTCGCCGGCTTCCTTCCTACCCGCATGATCCGCGTCCTCGCCTACGAGCTCGTCGGGCGGTGGGTCCATCTCTTTCACCGTGCTCAAGGGCCCCGCATTGTTGCGGATGAAGGCGCAGATGATCTTCATGATCTTCACATGGTCGCGCGCGCTATCCTCGGCGATGCGCGCCAGCGCATAGAGCCCGCCGATGCGCACCTCGGTATTGGGCACTGTGCGTTCGTCTTTTTGCATCCGCCCGTCTTTGCCGGGCGCCGTCGTGACTTTCGTCTTTTCCGCGCCGAGCGCCGCGACCGCCTGGTTGATCCGGTCTGTGATCATGCCCTGTTCGGCGATATCCCATTGGCTTTGGGCGATGTTGGCTTGCTGTTGCGCCACCATCGAACGCCATATGACGAACGGCGCGCCGAGCACGCCGAGAAAGAGGAGCGAGAGCCAGCGAAAATCATCCTCGGGGCCGGGGCGCTCTATCAGGAAGGCGCTCAGGATCTCGACGGTGCTCAGGATGAAAAGGAGCGCGCCGAGCCCAATAGCCGCGGCACCGCCGACCCAGATGAGCTTCGAAAAAGCCGCTTGCCGCTTCTGTGGCGAGTTAAGGAGCGCGCGGATCGGATTGATCAGCAAAAGAGCCGCGCAGGAGAACGCGAGCACCAACAAAAGGATCGCGAAATCGGGCTCGATCGCGTCGCTATACCATGTCATGCGCCTGACCTCGCATATTGACCCGGACTTTATCGCTTAAAGGGACATGCGCAAGTGTGCGAGGTCCGGCGCTTGGCGCACAATGGGGGTGGTTTTTCCCTCGGCTTTCTTGCCATCGCGCGCGCGCGTCGTTAGGTGCCACTCAACGACCAGAGGGGGCCCCATGGAAACGTTTGGACAGCTGCTTTTTCCGCTGCTCATCATCGCGATCTTTTATTTGCTCGTGTTCCGTCCGCAGCAGCAAAAGATGAAAGCGCATCAAAAGATGGTTTCAGAGCTCAGGCGAGGCGATCAGGTCGTCACGCAAGGCGGGGTCATCGGCAAGGTTACCAAGGTCAAGGAAGATAACGAGCTCGAGGTCGAGATCGCCTCGGGGGTCAAGGTGCGCGTCGTGCAGGAAACGATCGTGCGCGTGATGTCGAAGACAGAGCCGGCGGAGAAGTAGATGCTCAGGATCGAGGGCTGGAAGCGGGTCCTGATCTGGGCGGTGGTTCTGGGGGGGCTGTTGCTGGCCCTGCCAAACGGGTTTTACGAGCGCGTTGAGCGCGCCAATGACGCCGAGGCCCGCATGGCGGCCGGGTTCGAGGATGACGCGACGCTGGGCGATGCAGGGCTTTGGCCGGGCTTTCTGCCGTCTTCGCTCGTGAATTTGGGGCTCGATCTCAGGGGTGGCGCGCATCTTTTGGCTGAAGTGCGGCTCGAGGAGGTCTATGAGACGCGACTTGAGGCGTTTTGGCCTGAACTGCGTGATGCCTTGCGCCCCGAGCGCGAAACCGTGGGCACGATCCGGCTTCAGCCGTCGACCGGCAATGAATTGCGCGTGCGGATCTCTCGGCCCGAAGGCATGGCGCGGGCCATGGAACTGGCGCGCGGGCTGGCGACGCCGCTTCAGACGCTGACGGGCGCGCTCCAAAGCGATATCGATGTGGCCGCCGATGGTGAGACGCTCATCATCCGCCTCTCGGAGGCTGAACAGCAAGCCACCGATGAGCGCACGATGGCGCAATCGCTTGAGATCATCCGCCGCAGAATTGACGAGGCGGGGACGCGCGAGCCCACGATCCAGCGCCAGGGCGCGCGCCGCATCTTGATCCAGGTGCCGGGCATCGGATCTGCGCAAGAGGTCAAGGACCTGATCGGCAAGCCCGCCCTTTTGACCTTTCAGCCCGTCGTTGGGCGCACGACCGATGGCGCCGCCGCGCCCGGCGCGGGCAACGAGATCTTGCCTGCGCTCAACGAAGAGGGCTTTTTCTACATCCTCGAGCGGACGCCGGTCGTGACCGGGGAGACGCTCGTGAACGCGCAGCCCTCCTTTGACCAGAATGGCAACCCGAGCGTTGATTTTCGGTTCAACACGTCCGGCGCGCGGGATTTCGGCGAATATACCAGCGCCAATATCGGCGCCCCCTTCGCCATCGTGCTTGACAGCGAGGTTGTGAGCGCACCCCCGAT
>JBCCTH010000032.1:0-18451 GCA_039198835.1 Pseudomonadota bacterium
CGCCCTCGGGCCCGCCCGGGATCTTGGCCAGCACGAGGTGGATGATGTTTTCGGCCATTTCGTGTTCGCCGGCCGAGATCCAGATCTTTTGGCCCGATATTTTATAGGTGCCGTCGTCCTGGGGCTCGGCCTTTGTGCGCATGAGGCCCAGATCGGTGCCGCAATGGGGCTCGGTCAAGTTCATCGTGCCCGACCATTCGCCAGTGCTCATTTTGGGCAAATAGGTCTGCTTTTGCGCCTCTGATCCGTTGGCAAGGATCGCGGCCATATTCCCATGCGACAGCCCGGGATACATGTTGAACGCCATATTGGCCGAAACCATAGGCTCCATCGCGGCCGTATGCATGATGTAAGGGAGGCCCTGACCGCCATATTCCTCGGGCATGTCCATGGCCATCCAGCCGCCTTCCGCCATTTGATCATAGGCCGCCTTGAACCCTGCGGGCACGCGAACGACACCATTTTCAAGGCGGCACCCCTCCTTGTCGCCCACTGTGTTGAGCGGGTGCAGAACCTCCATCGCGAGCTTGCCTGCCTCGCTCAGCACGGCCTCGGTGAAGTCACGGTCGAGATCGGCATAGCCCGGCACATCCTGCTCTGAGAGCTTGAGCATATCGTGCAGGATGAATTGTTGGTCCTTGGTGGGGGCGGTGAAGCTGGGCATGCGGATCTCCCTAATGCGCGTGCTGATCTTTATTGGGCTGCTTGATGGGTTTCGGTATCGGCGAGAATTTGGTCGGCCCAGGTGAGTTGGTCGCGTAAATCCTCGATTGCAGAGGCAAGCTCATCGCGCTGGGCGATCATACCGTCGAGGTGCTTTTGCCCGATCTCGCGGGTTTTGCGGAGCTGGGTCGTCTGACAATCGCCGATATCGTAGAGTTCGAGAAGCTGACGGATCTCTTCGAGCGAGAAGCCGAAGCGCTTGCCGCGCAATATGAGCTTGAGGCGCGCGCGGTCGCGGCGCGTGAAAAGGCGCTTGGTGCCTTCACGGATCGGGGCCAGCAGCTCTTTGGCTTCATAGAAGCGCAGAGTGCGGGGGGTGACATCGAATGTGTTGCACATTTCACGGATCGTCATCGTCTGTTCGGTCATCTCTGTTTCCTCAGCGGCGTCTTGCGGGTCTCGCAGAGGTGCAGAATCGAGCTTGAGCCTACAAGCAAAGGTGACGTGAACGTAAATATGACGCCGCGTCAGAACGGGCGGCTGAATGATCGCGCAAGTTTACCCATGGTCACGCGCAATTTTCTTCAATCCAAAGCGCTTTGAATGCTGGTTGCGGGGTAAGGAAATCCTTACGGGGAACGCGACGTCGCGCTTCCCCTGACTCGGCGTCATGCGCTTGACAGGTCTCTTTTCAGACTGTCTTTGAGGCCTTCGAGCTCGCCGATGACCTCATCAAGTTCGACCCGCTTCTTGCGAAGCTCGATGAGCTGACGCTCCGCATATTCGATAAAAAGCTCGGTTTGCTTTTCGCTGCCCTCGTTTTCATAGACCAAAAGCCATTGCCGCAATTCCTCGAGGGAAAAGCCCCAGCGCCGGCCGCGCAGGATCAGCGTCATGCGGGCGATCTCGGTGGGGCCGTAAAAGCGAGCGCGCCCCTCGCGCTCGGGAGAAAGCAGCTCGATATATTCGTAATAGCGCAGCGTGCGCGGTGTTACATCGAACTTCGCGCACATGTCTTTGAACGATAGGCGTATCTCGGCCATCGGTCTCCTCCCGTTTCAAATGGTACCGGGGTTCCACCGAAATTCAACAAGTGCTTTGCGCGAATGCGAGGGAGCGCTAAGGGGAGCGGGCTCAAACGAGCCACTCAACAGGAGGCGACGCGGCATGCGGGCCGATCCCAAAGACATTGCGCGCAAATTCATCGAGGCCATCCCCCATGCTCAGGCGCTCGATATCGAGATCACCCATATCGAAGGCGGCGTCGCGGAAATGCGCATGCCCTATGCGGCGCGGTTGATCGGCGATCCGCTCACCGGCGTGATCGCGGGCGGGGCCGTTTCAGCTTTAATGGATACTTGCGGTGGAGCGGCTGTTTTGTGTCACCCCGCGCAGCCCATCGGCACAGCGACCCTCGACTTGCGCATTGACTACATGCGCTCGGCCTCGCCCGGTCAGGCGATCTTGGCGCGGGCGGAATGCTATCATGTGGCGCGCTCGGTGGCTTTCGTGCGGGCAACGGCTTTTGATGATGACCGGGAGCACCCGGTGGCGACCGCTGCGGGCGCTTTCACGCTGGAGCGCGGGACATGAGCGCCAAATCAGATCTCCAGGCGCTCAAAAGGCGGCGCGATACGCTTCTCGCCGCGCTTGTTGAAAGCTTTCCCTACGCGCAGTTTCTCGGCATCACCTTTGATCGCCGGGGGGATGAGCTCACTGGCGTGCTGGCCTATGATGACAAGCTCATCGGCAATCCGCTTTTGCCCGCGCTCCATGGCGGCGTGACGGCTGCTTTCCTTGAAACGACAGCGATCACCGCGCTGAGCTGGAATGCGCTTTGGAACGATCTTGAAGCGGGTGTGATCAAGACCGACACGCCCGGCGCGCTCACCTTGCCGCGCCTGCCAAAGACCATCGATATCACGGTCGATTATCTGAGGTCGGGCCTGCCGCGCGATGCCTATGCCCGCGCCCGCATCACCCGATCCGGGCGCAGATATGCCTCTGTTCAGGTTGAGGCATGGCAGGACAACAGGGATCGTCCGTTCGCGCATGCGACCGGGCATTTTCTGATGCCGCGACGAGATGACTGAAGCCCAGACCCACCGGCGCGTGCTCAAGATCGCTTTACCGGTGGTTTTGTCCAACATCACTGTGCCGCTCCTTGGTCTGGTTGATACCGGCACCATCGGCCAGCTCGGCGAGGCGGCACCGATCGGTGCGGTGGGGCTCGGCGCGATCATCCTGTCGACGCTTTACTGGTTCTTTGGGTTCCTGCGCATGGGCACGACGGGGCTTGCCGGGCAAGCGCTCGGCGCAGGCGATGAGCGCGAGCTTGACGCCGTGCTGGCGCGCGCGCTTTTGGTCGGCGCTTTGGCGGGCCTCGTTTTGTTGATTTTGCAAAGCCCGCTGATCGCACTTGCGCTTTGGGTGGCCCCTGCAACTTCGGGGGTTGAGAGCCTCGCTCGCGACTATCTGGCGATCCGTGTCTTCGCGGCGCCCGCCGCCATCGCGCTTTACGGCATCACCGGCTGGCTCATCGCCCAGGAAAGGACGCGGGCCGTGCTTGTGCTTCAGCTTTGGATGAACGGGCTCAACATCGCGCTCAATTTCTGGTTCGTCCTGGGCTTCGGCTGGGGGGTCGCCGGGGTTGCCTGGGCAAGTTTCATCGCAGAATGGTTGGGCCTTGCTTTGGGGCTTTGGTTTTGTCTGCCGGTCTTTGGCCGCCCGCATTGGCGCGCGCGGGCGCTTCTTTTGCAGCCCGCGCGGCTGGCGCAGCTGCTCAGTGTGAGCGCCGATATCACAGTGCGTTCCGTGCTTTTGATGGCGGCTTTCACCTCGTTTCTTTTCTTGGGCGCGCGCATGGGCGAGGTGACTCTGGCGGCCAATCAGATCCTTTTGCAGTTCATTCATCTGACGAGCTACGCGCTTGACGGGTTTGCTTTTGCCTCTGAGGCGCTTGTGGCTCAAGCGATGGGCGCACGCCGCAAGCGCGGCATTCGCGCAGCGACGCGGGTGACCTTTCTGTGGGGTTTTGGCTCTGCGCTGGTCTTGACGCTGCTCTTCTTGATCGCGGGCGGGGCGATCATTGATTTGCTGACAACCGCAGAGGATGTCCGTGCCGAGGCACGCGCCTATCTCCCTTGGGTTTGGGCGCTGCCGCTTGTGGCGGCGGGCTCTTTTCTCATCGACGGGGTGTTTATCGGCGCGACGCGCACTGCCGATATGCGCGATATGATGGTCGTTTCGTTCGGGTGCTATGCGTTTGCCGTGGTTCTCTTTCTCCCGGTGCTGGGCAACCATGGCCTTTGGGCGGCTGTGACCCTCTTTTTCCTCGCCCGCTTCGCAACCCTGATGGCGCGCTATCCGCGCGTTGAAGCGGCGGCAGGCAGCTAAGCGCGCGCGAGCCAGCGCGCGCGGTCGAGGCCAACCGCATCGGCCACATGGGCGAGCCCGTCTTGCGCAAGGCGGGCGTTGAGGCCTGTGTTGATCTCCGAGACAAGCCCCATGCCAGAATAAATGAGCGCGGTGTAAAGCTGAATGGCCGAAGCTCCCGCGCGGATTTTGGCATAAGCATCCTCCGCCGAGGCGATCCCCCCGACCCCGATGAGGGGAAGCGCCGTCAGCGTCGAGAGCCGGGCGAGGAGACGCGTGGAGCGATCGAAAAGCGGTTTGCCCGAAAGCCCGCCCTTCTCGGACGCGTGTCTTGAAACAAGTCCGTCCCGCGCCAGCGTGGTATTTGTCGCGATGATCGCGTCGATCTGCATCTCCTCGGAAATCGCGGCGATGTCTTCGAGTTCTCTTTCGCTGAGATCGGGGGCGATCTTGAGAAAGACGGGAGGTGAAGTAGCGGCGCTCGCGCGCGCGTCCATGACGCCGTGGAGCAAAGCGCGCAACGCGTCGCGCCCCTGAAGATCGCGCAGCTTTTCCGTGTTTGGGGAGCTGATATTGACGGTGGCGAAGGCGATATGGGGCGCTGAGCGCGCCAGCACGGTGGCGTAGTCGCGCGCGCGATCGGGGCTTTCCTTGTTCGCGCCAAGATTGAGGCCGAGCGGAGCCGCCCCGCGATAGGCCGCGAGGCGCTCGGCGATGGTCTCCATCCCGTCATTGTTAAACCCGAAGCGGTTGATCGCCGCGCGATCCTCAGACAGCCGAAACAATCTGGGTGTTGGATTGCCGGGTTGGGGCAGGGGGGTTGCGGCCCCCACTTCAAGCCAGCCAAAGCCCATGAGCGCGAGCTTGCCCGCCGCTTCCGCGTTCTTGTCAAACCCCGCCGCGAGGCCGAGCGGGCTTGCGAGATCAAGGCCACAAAGCCGGGTGTTCAGGCGCGGCAAGGCAAGGGCCTTTGGCCGTGCAACCAAACCGGCATTCAGCGCCTTGAGCGCAAGCCCATGGGCGCGCTCGGGATCAAAGCGATGCAGCAAGGCGATGGACGCCCGATCAAGCAGGCTCACGCCAAAGCGCCTCCAACGGCATCGGGGAAGACATGGCTGTCACCCGCGCGCGGCAGCGGTGCCGCCCAGGCCACATCTGTCAGCGCAAGAGCGCGATAAAGATGCGGAAAGAGCCCGCCGCCCCGAGAAACTTCCCATTTGAGGTCTTGACCCAGAGCGTTTGTATCGACGGCCACCAAAACCAGATCGCCCTCCGCCGCGAAATGCAAGGCCGCCGTCGCGCGGACCTGCTCGGCGGTGGAAAAATGAATGTACCCGTCGTTCAGATCGATGGGTGCGCCCTGCGTCTGGCCCTCGCTTTCGAGGACTACCCATTCCGCGGGCCTGAAGAGTTTGTAGATCAACATCCTTTTGTGCATGCCGCGCGCTAAGCGCGTGCGTCAAGTCGGATTTGTCATGCAAGCGTTGCAATCTGGACCGAAACGCGGACACTATCGGGACGATCTAGATAGGAGTTTTTCAATGCGCATGCTCGCAACCACCTCGGCTCTTGCCCTCATGGGCGGGGTCGCCTCGGCGGATTACACGCTTCACATCATTCATATTAATGACCTTCACAGCCGGATTGAGCCGATCAATCGCTTCGATAGCACCTGCTCGGCCGAAGATGACGCCGCGGGCGAGTGCTTCGGCGGTGTGGCGCGCGTCAAAACAATGATCGACGGATTGCGCGAAGAGCTTGCAGGCGAGAATGTGATCGTCGTGGATGCAGGCGACCAGTTCCAGGGCTCGCTTTTCTTTGCCACGTATAGCGGTGCCGCTGCCGCAGAGTTCATGAACGAGATCGGGTTCGATGTCATGACCTCGGGAAATCATGAATTCAACAATGGGCCTGAAGGGTTGGCCTCGTTCATCGACGCGGTGAACTTCCCCGTGATGGCGGGCAATCTCGATGTATCCGGTTCGAATGTGCTCAACGGCAAGCTTCTTGACCGCGTGATCCTCGACATTGGCGGCGAGAGGATCGGGCTCGTGTCAGCGCTCACCAACGACACGGTCGAGATTTCCGCGCCCGGGCCTTCTGTCGTCTTCCAGGACGAGATCGAAAGCCTCCAACAGGATGTGGCCGAGCTTGAGGCCGAAGGGGTCGACAAGATCATCGCCATCACCCATGTCGGCCTGCCGCTCGATCTTGAGATCGCGCAAGAGGTCGAGGGGCTCGATGCCATTATCGGCGGCCATTCCCACACGCTTCTTTCAAACATGGATGAAGACGCGGCCGCCTATCCCCAGCTCATCGCGGGGGGGATCCCTGTCGTGCAGGCCTATGCCTATTCAAAATATGTTGGCCATCTGACGCTGACATTCGACGATGACGGCGCGGTCACCGCATCGCAGGGCGACACGAAGATCCTCGATGCCTCCGTTACGCCCGATGCGGGCATCGCCGCGCGCGTCATGGAGCTCGCAGCGCCCATCGAAGATCTCAAGAACATGGTCGTGGGCGACGCGCCCGAGGCGATCAACGGCGACCGCTCGGTCTGCCGCGCCGAGGAATGCCCGATGGGCAATCTCGTGGCGACAGCGATGCTCGAACGCGTCAAAGACCAAGGCATCAGCATCGCCATCCAGAATGGCGGCGGGCTGCGCGCTTCCATCGATGCCGGGGAGGTGACGATGGGCGAGGTTTTGACGGTGCTGCCCTTCCAAAACACGCTCGCCACCTTCCAGCTCAGCGGCGCCAATGTTGTCGCGGCGATTGAAAACGGGGTCAGCCGGATCGAAGACGGATCCGGCCGCTTCCCGCAGGTTGCGGGCCTCAAATACACGTTTGACAGCGCCGCCGAGCCGGGCAGCCGTGTCAGCGATGTGATGGTCGCCACAGATGGCGGGTTTGAGCCCATTGACCCTGCGGCGATCTATGGCGTGGTGTCCAACAACTTCATGCGCGGTGGCGGTGACGGCTACGCTATGTTCGAAACAGAAGGCATGAACGCTTATGATTTCGGGCCCGACGTGGCCGATGTCGTGGCTGAATTCATCGGGGCGAACGGCACGTCGGCCGCGATGCTCGACGGACGCATCACCCGCAACTAAGGTTTTGCAGATTTCGGGGCGCGCCGCAGATTTCGCCGCGGCGCGCCTCTTTTGTTTTCCGCTTTAGAGCGGCACATAGGCGCCATGAGCACAGATCAGTATGACGCCTATCCCTATCCCGCGCGCGACCCCAAGGACGAGCGCAAGCGCCTGGTGACGGGATCGCCGTCGCACCCCCGTGAGATCGATACGCACCTCTTCGGAGGAAAGCGCGATTGGAGAAAGCCGTTCCGCGCGCTCGTGGCAGGCGGCGGCACCGGTGATGCGCTCGTTCAGATGGCGCAGGTGCTCCATGCCTCCAAAGCCCCCTATGAGATCACTTATCTTGATCTTTCCTCCTCTGCGCGCGCGATCGCGGAGGCGCGCATCAAAGAGCGGCGTCTTCCCGGCGTGACGTTCAAAACGGGCAGCCTTCTTGAGGCGGACGCGTTGGGGCCCTTTGACTACATCGATTGTTGCGGCGTCTTGCATCATCTCGAAGATCCGGTGGCTGGCCTTCGCGCGCTTGAGGGCGCGCTCGCGCCGGGCGCTGGCATCGGCTTCATGGTCTATGCGCCTTACGGCCGCTCGGGCGTCTATCCGCTTCAAGACGCGTTTCGCGGCCTCTTCAAAGGCCTTTCCCCGAGCGACCGGCTCGCGCGCGCGAAAGAGATCATGGGCAAGGTGCCCGAAGGGCATCCGTTTCGGCGCAACCCGCATCTTGGCGATCATCTGCGCGACGAGGCGGGCTTTTATGACCTGCTCCTCCATGAGCAGGACCGCGCCTTCGCGGTGGATGAATGGATCGGGGCCTTGGGTGACGCGGGGCTCGCCCTTACGAATTGGGTGGCGCCCGCGCTCTATGATCTCTCCATGATCACGCCCCCGCCCGAGCACCTCGGCGAGGTGGAAGCGATGGCGCTGGCCGAAAAGCTGAGGGGCTCGCTCACCAAGCATCTGGGATATGCACAGCGCGCGGGCGAACGCACCGCCCCTCTCACCGCGCCATCGATGTCGCTCGTGCCGCATCTTGATGCGCCGCGCAAGGATGTGGCGCAGGCGGTGGCAGCGGGCAAGCAGCTTCAAATTAAGGTACAGGGCGTGACGTTTCGCCTGAAGCTGCCGCAATCGGCGGCGGGCATCCTTGCGCGGGTCAACGGGCAAAGCGCCTTGGGTGATATCGCGGGCGCGGTGTCGCTCGATGCCGTCCGCTTTCAGGCGCTTTGGGTCAAGATCCATGCCGCGCTCATGGCGACGGGCACTCTGACCTATTCAAGCCTCAAGGCGCGGTGATGTGTGGTCGCTTCGCGATCACACTGCCCGATGATGCGATGGCGCAGCTCTTTGAGGCGGTGGCGTCGAACGACCTGCCGCAAGGGCCGCGCTATAACGTCTGCCCGACCAACCAGATCCATGCGGTGACCACTGAAGATGGCCATGCCCGCCGCTTGAGAGCGATGCGTTGGGGGTTTTTGCCCCATTGGTACAAGGCCACCAATGGCGGGCCGCTCCTGATTAACGCGCGCGCTGAAACGCTCGCTGAAAAGCCTGCTTTCAAGGAAGCGTGCCGCGCCCGGCGCTGCCTCATTCCCGCGACAGGGTTTTATGAATGGACAAAAACGCCCGAGGGCGCGCGGCTGCCCTGGTATATTCACCGCACCGATGGCGCGCCGCTCGTCTTCGCGGGCGTCTGGCAGAGATGGGAGCGCGACGGCGAGGCGCACACGACCTGCGCGATTGTGACCTGCGCGGCCAATCAGAAGATGAGCGCGATCCACCACCGCATGCCCGTTATCCTCGACGCCGCCGATTGGGCGAAATGGCTGGGCGAGGCGGGCAAGGGCGCTGCCAAGCTCATGGTGCCTTCGCCAGAAAGCGCTCTCACGTTTCATCGCGTCGACCCGGCGGTGAATTCCAACCGGGCGGCGGGGCCAGCGCTCATCGAGCCGCTGAGCGACACCCCGCGCCAGACCTAGAGTGCGCGCGCCGCGCGCGGGCTACCAGCCATGGCCGATCGCGATGCCAGTGCAATGGGTCGGGATATGGCTTGCATAGCGATGGTCGGGATGCACGGTGAGCACTGGATGCTTGACGCATTTGGGTTTGTGAAACTTATGCGGCACATGAGCTTTCTTAGCATGCCGGATAACCTTGGGCTTCTTGGGCACATGGTGGGGATCGGCTGTCAGAAAGCTCTTAACTGTCCAGCAGGTGACCTTGCTCGCGCGCACTTTGGTCCAGCCTTCGTAGTGTGAGAGCGTGGTCACGGGCTGCTTTGGCGCGAGCACGGCGACGACCACGTGTTTGGTGCTCGGGCCGGTGCGACAGTTGAGGTTTGTCCCGTGTTTGACAAAAAGATCGGCGGCGGCGGCTTGGGAGCTTAGAAGACCCAACGTCAACATGCTCGCTGCGATCATTTTTAACATCACGGTAACCTCTTTGTCCGGGGTGGGCGCTGTGCGTTAGGCTAGCAGCGCGCGGGCAGGGCGGTTACTGATGGCGCGGAAACACAGGGTTTCTTAATCTGAAACCGAGCCCGCAAGGCTGGGCGGATGCCCTGCCAAAAAGCGATATTTTTCAATAAAATAAGGCCGCTCCGAAGAGCGGCCGATCAGTTGGGGAGGAAACAATTATTAAGGCAGGGATACCGCAGGAATTGGGCAAAACTGTGGCGGTGGTGCTTGAGGGCGAAACAATCGCACGCGTCCTGCCGGATCGTTTACTTTGGAGAGGGTTTCTCAACCGGCCCGCCCCGCTCTAGCCAGCTCGAAAACCCATCCTTGAGATGAGAAACGGCGAAGCCCATCTCTTGCAGTGTCAGCGCGCTGAGCGAAGATCGCCACCCCGATGCGCAATGCAGGACACAGTCTTTCTCCTCGCTGAAGTTCGGCTTGTGATAGGGGCTTTCAGGATCGACCCAGAATTCGAGCATCCCGCGCGGCGCATGAAATGAGCCGGGGATAAACCCGCTGCGCTCGCGTTCGCGGATGTCGCGAATATCGACGATCACGATCCCTGGATCGCCGAACCTTGAGATCAGTTCATCTGCCTCGATCTCGACGATCTGCCCGCGTGCCGCGCGCACCATGTCTGCCGCGCTTTTCGTCAGCTTCCCCATCGCCGCTCTCCTTCTGGCACTCATAAGAGGTTTTCGGTTAGGTGACGCGAAACTCGAAGGAGAACAAGCATGACAGAGCCGCTCGCACTCATTACCGGAGGCGCCCGGGGGATCGGATATGCCTGTGCCGAAGCGCTGAAGGAGGACGGCTTCAAGCCGATCATCGCCGATATCGACGGTGAGGGCGTGATTGCGGCAGCTGAAACGCTCGGCGGCGCGGGATATCGCGTTGACATGGGCAACCGGGCCGAGATCTCCGCCCTCTTCGACCGGATCGAAGCCGAGCACGGTTTTGTAGAGGTCCTGGTCAACAATGCGGGGCTCGCGAAACCGGCGGACTTTCTTGAAGCGACGCCCGAGGATTGGCAGCACGTCATTGATGTTAACTTGACGGGCGTCTTTTTGGCGTTGCAGCGCGCGGCAAAGGCGATGATCGCGCAGGGCATCGAAGGCGCGATCGTGAACATGTCGTCGATCAACGCGCAGGTCGCGATCCCCTCGGTGGCGTCTTATTGCGCCTCGAAAGGCGGGGTGATGCAACTGACCAAATCGGCTTCGCTTGCGCTTGCGCCTCACAACATCCGCGTGAACGCTGTTGGCCCGGGTTCAATCGACACGGCCATGCTCGCCGGGGTTAATGCCGATGAAGCGGCGATGGCGCGCATGATGTCGCGCACGCCGCTCAAGCGGATCGGCAACCCGCGCGAGATCGGCGATGTGGTTGCCTTTCTTGCATCGCCCAAGGCGAGCTACGTGACCGGCGAGACGATTTATGTCGATGGCGGGCGGCTGGGCATGAATTACACCTGCTGAGCCGCGCGCCGGGATTGACCTCGCCAAAGGCGCGCCATATCCGGGTGGCCCGGGCGGGTATGGTGAAATGGTATCATAAGAGCCTTCCAAGCTTAAGGTGCGGGTTCGATTCCCGCTACCCGCTCCAAGACTGTGCGCGCCGCCGATAGGCTCTACTTGATGTCGCGCAAGCCGATTTGACGCAGCGCGATTGTTTTACGCAGGCAACAAAGCCGTTGCGGGGGCGCGCGCCGCTCTTTTGCGCTGGCGGGCGGCTTGTTGTGGCCCAAGGGCGAGATACAATGGAACGCAAGAGGGCAGGGGAGGAGCGCAATGGCGCGACAAGACCGACAGGTCGCAGGCAAAGCCGATAAAACGGAGGCGGCGCAAAAGTCGTCGATCTCCGTTCTTGTGGGTCTCTTGCCGTTTTTTGCGCCTTATCGCGCGGCGGTCATTGGGGCTGCTGCCGCCCTTTTGCTGACGGCATCGGTTTCGCTCGTTTTGCCCATGGCCGCGCGCCGCGTGGTCGATGGCTTCGCGGAAGGTGAATTTGAACTCCTCAACAGCTATTTCGCGGCGGCTCTTCTTTTCGTGCTCGTCTTCTCGGTGGGCACGGCGATCCGCTATTGGGTGGTGACGCGTCTTGGCGAGCGCGTCGTCGCTGATATCCGTCGCGCGGTTTTCGACCGCATGATCCTGATGAGCCCGCGCTATTTCGAGACATTGATGACCGGCGAGGTGCTCAGCCGGATCACAACCGATACGACCCTCCTTCTTAACGTCGTTGGATCGTCGATCTCGTGGTTTTTGCGCAACTCGCTTTTGCTCGCGGGCGGGCTCGTTTTGATGATGGTGACCTCGCCAAAACTGACGGGGCTCGTTCTTTTGATCGTGCCACTGGTGCTTTTGCCAATTTTGGCGCTGGGGCGGCGGCTGCGCGATCTTTCCCGAGAAAACCAGGACTGGATCGCAGCGTCCTCCGGCAATGCGTCAGAGGCGCTGAGCTCGGCGCAAACCGTGCAAGCTTTCACCGGTGAGGCACGCGCGCAGCGCGCCTTTGGCGAGGTCACAGAGACCTCGTTTGAGAGCGCGAAGGCGCGCATCAACCTGCGCGCATTTATCACCGCGGTGATCATTTTCGTGGTGTTCTCCGGCATTCTCGCGGTGCTCTGGATCGGGGCGGTGGATGTTCGCAGCGAAGCGATGACGCCGGGCGAGCTCGTTCAGTTTGTGATTTATGCCGGCATCGTCGCCTCGTCTTCGGCGGCGCTTTCTGAGCTTTGGGCAGAATTGCAGCGCGCTGCCGGGGCGACCGAGCGCCTGCTTGAGCTTTTGAATGCCCAGGATCTCATCGAAGACCCGGCTTTGCCTGTGGCGGCGCGCAAAGGCGCGTTGGCGTTCGAGAATGTCAGATTCTCGTTTCCCTCGCGCCCCGATGACCGCGCGCTCGATGGGGTTTCCTTTGTCGTTGAACCGGGCGAGACGGTGGCCATCGTGGGCCCGTCAGGCGCGGGAAAATCGACGATCCTCCAGCTTATCTTGCGCTTCTTTGATCCGCAGAGCGGCGCGATCACGCTGGCGGGTCAGCCCCTTTCATCAATGGCGCGCAGCGATTTTCGTGGGCTCATGGCGCTGGTGCCTCAAGAGCCCGCGATCTTTGCCGCCTCGGCCTTTGACAACATCGCCTTCGGACGCCCGGATGCCAGCAAAGCCGATGTGGAAGCCGCCGCGAAAGCCGCAGCCGCCCACGATTTTATCAGCGCGCTGCCCCAAGGCTATGACACCTATGTCGGAGAGCGGGGGGTGATGCTTTCGGGCGGCCAAAAGCAGCGCATTGCCATCGCCCGCGCGATCTTGCGCGATGCGCCGATTTTGCTCTTGGATGAGGCCACGAGCGCGCTCGATGCCGAAAGCGAACATGCCGTGCAAAACGCAATCAATGCGTTGGCCAAAAGCCGCACGACCCTCGTTGTCGCGCATCGTTTGGCAACCGTTAAAAAGGCCGACCGGATCATCGTTCTCGATGAAGGGCGGATCGTGGCCGTTGGCACTCATGCCGAACTCGTCGCAAAAGGCGGGCTCTATGCGCGTTTGGCGCAATTGCAATTCACCGCCGATATGGCCGCTGAATAAACGCTTTCACGCCGCGTTAGACTTGATCGGCCTCACACTTCCTTCCATGGCTGAACAACAGCAAAGTAAGAGGCCAGCAAACAGGCCCTTGGGAGGAATGTGTGATGACTTTTTCGTCGCCCGCTGAAGCGCGCGCCATGGAAGACGCCATGGCATGGGGCGAGCGCCCCCGAGCCGTGACCATGTATGATTTCATAGATGCGGTGGCCGCGCGCCATGGTGCCCGGCCAGGCCTCTCTTTCCAGATCACATCGGGGCCAAGGGATAAGGCGATCACCCTGTCATGGCGCGCATTTCGCGATGAGGCCGTGCGCGCCGCAAATCTCTTCCGGTCGCTGGGGGTGGGGCCCTCTGATACGGTGGCTTATATGCTGCCGATTTGCCCTGAAGCGGCTCTTTCGCTCGTGGGCGGGGCGATTTCGGGCATTGCCAACCCCATCAACCCGCTTCTTGACGCCGAACAGATCGCCGCGATCCTGCGGGAAACAGACGCGAAAGTTCTTGTGACGCTGAAGGCTTTTCCGAAAACTGATGTGCCGCAGAAAGCGGCCCAAGCCGCAGCCCTCGCGCCCAATGTCGCCCATATCGTCGAAGTCGATCTCTTGCGCTATCTTGCGCCCCCAAAAAGCTGGGTCGCGCGGCTCATCCGCCCCCAAAACCCGGTGACCCATGCCGCCCGTGTCCATGATTGGCAGGCCGCGCTCGCCTCGCAAACGAGCAAACTCGATTTCGACGACCCGAAAGAAGACCGCGTGGGCGCTTATTTCCACACCGGGGGCACGACCGGGATGCCAAAGGTGGCGCAGCACACCTATGAGGGGATGATCTATAACGGATGGCTCGGCAACGAACTTCTGTTCGGGCCTGAGGATGTGATCCTTTGCCCGTTGCCGCTTTTCCATGTGTTTGCCTGCCATCCCATCTTGATGTCGATGATCGCGTCCGGCGCGCATGTCGTCTTTCCGACGCCGCAAGGCTACCGGGGCGACGGCGTTTTCGATAATTTCTGGAAGCTCATCGAGCGATGGAACGTCACTTTCATGATCACGGTGCCCACGGCGCTTTCGGCGCTCATGCAGCGCAAGGTCGATGCCGATGTCTCTTCACTCAAGACCGCTTTTTCGGGCTCGGCTCCGCTTCCCGTCGAACTCTTCAAGCGGTTTGAAAGCGCAACCGGCGTCGAGATCATAGAAGGCTACGGGCTCACAGAGGCGACATGCCTTGTGTCATGCAACCCCATCGACGGGACAAAGAAGATCGGCTCGATTGGCATCCCGTTCCCCTATACCGACATCAAGATCGTAAGAGACGGCAAAGACGGGCCCGCGATCTGCGCGATAGATGAGATCGGCGAGATCTGTATCTCAAATCCGGGCGTGGCCGCGGGCGCCACCTATACCGAAAGCGACAAGAACAAAGACCTCTACCATTGGGGAACGCATCTGCGCACCGGTGATCTGGGCCGCATCGATGGCGACGGCTATATCTGGATCACGGGCCGCGCGAAGGATCTCATCATTCGCGGGGGGCACAACATCGACCCAGCCGAGATCGAAGAGGCTCTGGCGGGCCATGCGGCTGTGGCGTTTGTGGGGGCCATCGGCCAGCCTGACGCCCATGCGGGCGAGTTGCCTTGCGCTTATGTTGAACTTGTCGAGGGGGCCGAGGCCACCCAGCAAGAGCTCATGGCGCATTGTGAGGCGCATATCCATGAGCGGGCGGCCTTGCCCAAATGTATCGAGGTGCTCGATGAGCTGCCGAAAACGGCCGTTGGCAAGGTTTTCAAGCCAGATCTACGACGCAAGGCGATCACGCGCATCTATGATGCGGCGCTCGAAAAAGCGGGGCTCACGGCGCGTGTGGCGGATGTCATAGAGGATAAGAAGCGCGGGCTCGTGGCGCGCCTCAACGGGGCAGACAGCCCAGAAGACGCCCAGATCAAAGACGTTCTCGGCCGTTTCACGCGCCCCTGGGAATGGCGCGAAGACCCCTAGCGCGCCCGGTCTCGGATAAACTCCGAGAGCACGCCGAACAGGAAAGCGGTCGAGATGCCAAATGAGATGAGACCCGCCACCGCCGCCATCGCGCCCAGAAGGCGCGTTTCAGGGGCGATAAGCACGTCGCCATAGCCGAGCGTCGTGTAGCTTGCGGTCGTGAAATAAAGCGCGGCTTCGAGGCTTTCAAAACCGCCTTGGGGCATGAGAATGGCTGTCCAAAGCGCGATCTGGAGAAGATGCGCGAGAAGGATCACCAAGATGGCCGAGACTGTCAGGAAGAGCCGGCGCTGGTGGCTCGCGCGATCTATCCAGACGAGGCCCTTGGCCACGACCAGAAGCTGAAGCACGGCGCATACCGCGCAGATGAGCGTGCCAAGCGCGATCTGGGCCGCCAGCGTCATGGGTGCTTGAGCAAGAGGAGCGTGATCGAAAGCCAGCCCAGCCCCATCAAGAGCGTGCCAATAACGGTGAGCGGCATGGCTGCCTTCCACCCCAGAGTGCCATAGCCATAGAGTGCGAGCGCGAAGGCCGCGAGACCGGCGAGCACGATCCAGATGGCCCAGGCCGGGCGGGTTGCGCGCAAAAGTTGCCAGACCGCAAGGAGCGCGGCGGCGCAGGCAGCATGGACCTGTGCGGCAAGCTCAAATGCAGAAACGCGCGAGGCCGCGTCTGCCGCCCCGTTCAGGGCGTAGTCCACCGCGTGCCCGCCCACGGCGAGCGCCATGAGCGCGACAGTGAAGTTAAGGGCCAGCAGCGCATTCATACGGGGCAGATGGCCCCGGCGGGCGCAAATGTCGAGCCTTTGACGCGCGTTGAAACGCCTGCGCGCGCGCTACCTCAACGCTCAATGAGTGAGCTTTCCCCCCCAAGGCGCATCGCGCTCGCGCTGAGCTACGGCGCAGTGACCCACGCAGCTTTCGGGCTCGGCGTTGGATCGATGGTTTTGTGCATGGGCTTCGGGATGCAGCTGGGGCAGGGGCCTTTCGTGGGGCCTCTGGCATGGGTCGTTAACTTCTTTTTGCTCTTGCAGTTTCCGCTTGTGCATTCCTTCCTTTGGGCCGGACCGGGGCGGCCCTGGCTGGCGCGCCTGTCGCCTGCGCGCGGCGAAGACGCCAAAAAGCTTGCCACGACGACCTACGCGCTCATCGCCTCGCTCCAGTTGGCGCTTCTCTTTTGGGGGTGGTCGCCAAGCGGTATTGTCTGGTGGCAGGCCGAGGCGGGAACGCTTTATGCGATCCTCGCGCTTTACTTTGCGGCCTGGGGCTTTTTGGGCCTCGCAATCGTGAATGCGGGGATCATGCTTCAATCCGGGGCCCTGGGGTGGTGGGCGCTTTTGCGCGATCGTGCGCCAAAGTTTCCTGATCTGCCGACGCGCTATCTTTATGCGCTCATGCGGCATCCGATTTATCTCGCGTTCAGTCTCACACTCTGGACGGTGCCGACCTGGTCGCCCGACCAGCTGATGGTCGCCATAGTCTGGACCGGCTATTGCCTTTTGGCCCCGCGCTGGAAGGAGAAGCGCCTCGAAGCGATCCATGGCGCGCGTTTCCGCGCCTATCGCGCCCGCGTCCCTTACTTTTTGCCTTTCACGAAAGGAGCCTCCGATGCCCAAAGACACCCTGCGCAATGATCTCGATCTCTATGATCGCGTGGCGGATCAATGGTGGTCTGACGAGGTGCGATGGATCCGGACGCTCAAGAATATGGTGCCGGGGCGGCTTAGCTATTTTGACACGCTCGTCGCATGGGAGGGGCAGCCGGTTCTCGATTTGGGATGCGCGGGTGGGTTCATGGCCGAAGCGCTGGCGGAGCGCGGTGCGCGCGTGACCGGCATTGACCCTGCTGCCGATGCCATCGCTGCGGCCCGCGCCCATGGTGAAGGTTTGGGCATTTCCTATGACGTGGGCTTTGGCGAGGCGCTTCCCTATGCGGATGAGAGCTTCGCCCATGTCGTTTGCGTCGATGTGCTCGAACATGTGCAGGATCTCGGGCAGGTGTGCCGCGAGGTGGAGCGCGTTTTGAAGCCGGGCGGCACCTTACTTTTTGATACGATCAACCGAAACCCGCTCGCCCGCCTCGCGGTGATCACGGCCGCCGAAGACATCCTTGGCCTCTTGCCCAAGGGCACCCATGACCCGGCGATGTTCATCAAGCCCGGCGAGCTGCGCGACGCCCTGAAAGCCGCCGGGCTCACGCCGCACGGCTTTACAGGCCTTGGCCCAAGAGGGCTAAACCGCCGCCTCGATCCAACATTCGGGCGCCTGCCGCTGACGGCGATCCTTTACATGGGTCACGCCACGAAATCGGCTTGAAGCCTTAACCTTTTTTCGTGTGGTTTGAGCAGTGCCTCTGCGGCGCATTGGCTGATTGGCTCTCATTGGCCGGTGGCGGCTTCTTGAGCCAGGCTCGCCACGGCTTTCGCAGCCACGGCGGCGGCCGTTTGAGCTAAAACTGCGGCGGCTTTCGGGGCTGAAGCGGGGGGCTTTCGAGCCCTCGTGGCGGCTTTCCAAGCCGCGGCCGTGGTTTCTTGAGCCAACGCATCGGCTTTTCGAGTCACGTGGGTGGACTTTTGAGCGATCGCGGTGGCTCCTTGAGCCATAGGGGTGGCCTCTTGAGCCCTCCTTGGCGGCTTACCGAACCACTGGTGTGGATTTTGAGCCTGCGTTCGCTGTTTTCCAAGCCAAGATCGTGATCTTTTTTGAGCTATGGCGGTGGCCTTCCGAGCCAAGTGGGTGGATTTTTGATTCACCGTTGGCGGCTCCCTGAGCCTCGGCGGTGACTTTTCTGGGCCCTCCTTGGCGGCTTTCCAAGCTAAGGTGGTGAACTTTTTAAGCCATCGCGGAGGCTCTTTGCGCGAGGGCTTGGGTGGTCACGGGCGATGTCAAAGCGGGATTGCCTTTGGCGCGCTCAGTAGAGCGAGAAGCTCCGGTCGCTGGCTTCTCTCCGGCCTTTGGGGAATATTGCCCGCGCTTGGGCTTTAAGAAGAGTTCCAAAAGGCTGCGCGCTCAACTGAACGCGGGCGCGCGAGGCTGTGCCCGCGCCAGCCAAGGCCATCGTGGCCTGTTCCGAACCCAGCCAGGCCCGGGCAGCTGCATCAAAATTGACCATTATGGTCGGAGTATTGGCATCGCTCGGGGGGCGTCTTTCGAGATCGAGTGCGCCGCCAAGCGGCGGCGCATCGAACGCACCGGCGAGGTCAAGCTCGACCCGCGCGCCATCTTTCAAAGAGGCGAGCTCACCAACGGGGACAGATATCGCAAGGGCATAGCTCTTTTGCC
>JBCCTH010000033.1:0-18318 GCA_039198835.1 Pseudomonadota bacterium
CCTGTCTCGCCTGTCTCGCCTGTCTCGCCTGTCTCGCCTGTCTCGCCTGTCTCGCCTGTCTCGCCTGTCTCGCCTGTCTCGCCTGTCTCGCCTGCCTCGCCTGTCTCGCCTGTCTCGCCTAGTTCCGCTGTCTTCTCTGAAAGAGTGTCGCGGGCACAAAACGGAGAGCGACATATGGGCGTCACGGCCTTATGGGGCCATTCAAGACGGCGGGTCCGGTGCGCGCAGTATGCGATGCGGTCGGGTCAACTCTGGCTCCACATGGGCGTCATGGCTTCGCGCAGCTTTGCAAGGCGGCGGGTCCGGTGCGCGGGGTGTGCGATGCGGCCCGGTCAACTCGGGCTCAACGCAGAGCGCGGGTGTTGGCTCCGCTCCCGTGGCCAGGCACGTTCCCCGCGTTCTTTGCATTGGCATCTACCATTCGTTTTCAGCGCAGATATAAGCCCAGCCAGGTAACCAGCGGGGCGGCGGGATGAGCGGAGAGTTATCACCCATCGACAAAGCAAAGTTCGTGGCCGCTAAGCGGGCCACTGATTTTGTGGAAACGGGGATGAAGGTCGGGCTTGGCACCGGCTCAACGGCGGCCTGGCTCGTGCGCTGCCTGGGGGAACTTGTTCGCGAAGATGGCCTGCGCATTCAGGGGGTTCCCACCTCCACGCGCACCGCCGCGCTGGCGCGCGACGTGGGCATCGATGTGATTTCTCTCGACGAGGCGAAATGGCTCGATATCACGATTGACGGCGCAGACGAGTTCGACAGCGATCTGAACCTGATCAAGGGGGGAGGTGGCGCGCTTTTGCAGGAAAAGATCGTCGCCACCGCGTCAGATCAAATGCTTGTGATCGCGGATATCTCCAAACAGGTCGATACGCTGGGCGCGTTCCCCTTGCCGGTTGAAGTCATTCCCTTCGGCTGGCAGACCACGAAAGCGCTCGTTGAGGAGCTTTTGAGCGCGATGGATGTGCTCGGCCAGCAAACCACGCTGCGGATGAACGGAGCCGCGCCTTTCGTGACCGATGAGGGCAATCACATCCTTGATTTGCACCTGCATCGCATCGGAGCCGCGCGCCAGCTTTCCATGGCGCTCAATCAGATCCCCGGTGTCGTCGAGAACGGGCTCTTCATGGATATCTGTGACATCGTGGTGATCGGCTACGGCGACGGTCGCGTCGAAGTCCGCGATATCAACGACGGCACTGTCCACGAGGACAAGATCAATTTCGTCGACACAGACAACCTCTTCACCGACCTTTCTGACTAGCATGCCGCTGCTGCGGCCAAGCCCAGGGGAGCGGGCAGGGTGGCAACAGCGGGGCTCGCGGACCGCGCTCGATTGTGTCACATCCGCGCAGGACCGCGAACGCCAAGCTCAAGGAGCGCAAGATGTCTGACTTTGATTTCGATCTCTTCGTGATCGGCGGCGGCTCGGGCGGTGTGCGCGCGGCGCGCGTGGCCGCAGCCGGCGGGGCCCGTGTCGCCTTGGCCGAAGAAGATCGTTACGGCGGCACCTGCGTCATCCGCGGCTGCGTGCCAAAAAAGCTCATGGTCTTCGCGTCCACCTATTCATCGGCTTTTCGCGAAGCACGCGATTATGGCTGGCAGGTCTCCTCGGGCGGCTTTGACTGGCCGGCTTTCAAGACAAAGCTCGAGGCCGAGCTCGACCGGCTGGAGGGGATATATCAGCGCCTCCTTGATGGTTCGGGCGTCACACGCTTTTCGCAGCGCGCTGTCGTCACCGGCCCCCAAGGCATACGACTGGCCGATGGGGCCGAGATCAGCGCGAAAACGATCCTCGTGGCCACAGGCGGGCGGCCTGTTGTGCCCGATATGCCGGGCAGCGAATTGGGGATCACCTCCAACCAAATTTTTCACCTCGATGCCCTGCCCAAGCGCATGCTCATCATCGGCGGCGGCTACATCGCCTGCGAATTCGCGGGCATCATGAACGGTTTGGGCGTCGAGGTTTGCCAATGGTATCGCGGCGCGCAGATTTTACGTGGCTTTGACGAGGAAGCGCGCGGGATCATTGCAGATGGCATGCGCGCGCGGGGCGTTGATCTGCATGTCGGGGCGAATATCCTCGAGATGAAGCGCGCCGCCGACAATGACCCAGAGCTTGATGCCGTTCCCGTCAGCGACAGTCTCAAATCCGATGCCGGGCGCTTGGCTGTCGAACGGGGGAAGGCGGGGCCTGTCTGGGTCAAATCAACGACAGGGTCGGAAAGCGTTTTTGACCAGGTCCTTTTCGCAACGGGGCGGGTGCCCAATTCAGATGCGATGGGCCTCGCGGAGGCAGGGGTTGAGATCGGGCGGCGCGGCGAAATCAAGGTCGATACCTATTCGAAAACGGGCGTGCCTTCGATCTATGCGATCGGTGACGTCACAAATCGCGTTAATCTTACGCCGGTGGCGATCCGCGAAGGCATGGCCTTCGTTGCGACCGTGTTCGATGACAATCCCACCCCCGTTGATCACGATCTCATCCCCTCCGCCGTTTTCACGCAGCCGGAATTCGGCACGATTGGCATGACCGAGGAAGAAGCGCGCGATGCCGAGCCCATCGAAGTCTACGCGACATCGTTTCGGGCCATGCGCCAGGCCTTTGTGGGCGGTGATGAACGGGTTTTGATGAAACTCATTGTAAGCCAGGCAACGCGGCGCATTTTGGGCTGTCATATCGTCGCTGATCAGGCCGGTGAGATGATCCAACTCGCGGGGATCGCGGTCAAAATGGGGGCCACGAAGGAAGACTTTGATCGCGTTTGTGCCGTTCATCCGACCATGTCAGAAGAGCTGGTTACAATGAAAACCCCTGTCAGAACGGCGTGAGCCCGCTTGATTTTGGCGCAAAAACCCACATCTGTCCGATAAATCTTCAAACGAGCAAGGATCAGCAATGGCTGGAAATAACGGCGGCCCCTGGGGGGGCGGCAGCGGCGGAAATTCAGGCGGTGGAAACCGCGGCAACCGGCCGCCGAACGGCGGCGGCGGGCGTGGCCCCGAGGGCCCGCAAATCCCTGAAATTGATGAGATCATGAAAAAGGGCCAGGAACAGCTGCGCGTGTTGATGGGCGGGCGCGGCGGCGGATCGAACGGAACCGGGTCCGGCGGTGGCGGCCCGGCCTTCACCAAAGGCACGCTCGGCCTCGGGGCCGTGGCGCTTTTGGTGCTTTGGGGGTTGAGCTCGTTTTACACCGTCCGCCCAGAAGAGCAGTCAGTCGAGCTTTTCCTCGGTGAGTTTTCGCAAGTCGGCAACCCGGGCCTCAACTTCGCGCCCTGGCCGCTTGTGACGGCCGAGGTGATCCCCGTGACGCGCGAACAGACGGTTGAGATCGGTGTTGGCACGCGCGGGGGCGATGCGGGGCTGATGCTGACCGGCGACGAAAACGTTGTCGATATCGATTTCCAGGTGGTTTGGAACATCAATGACCCGGCGCAATATCTCTTTAATCTGGCGTCGCCGCCTGAGACGATCGATGCCGTCTCTGAATCGGCCATGCGTGAGATCATCGCGCAAAGCCAGCTCGCGCCGATCCTTAACCGAGACCGCGCGGTGATCGCGCAGCGCTTGGAAGACCTCATTCAAAGCACGCTCGATGGCTATGAATCGGGCATCAACGTCATTCGAGTGAACTTTGACCGAGCCGACCCGCCGCAAGATGTCATCGCGGCCTTTCGCGATGTTCAGGCCGCCGAGCAGGAACGCGACAGGCTCCAGAATGAGGCGGATGCCTATGCCAACCGGGTTCTCGCGGAGGCACGCGGTGAAGCGGCGCAGGTGCTCGAACAGGCGGAGGCCTATCGCGCGCAGGTTGTGAATGCTGCTGAAGGTGAAGCGAGCCGCTTCTCTGCCGTTCTCGATCAATATCTCGTGCAGCCCGAGATCACCCGCAAACGGCTGTATCTTGAGACGATGGAAGAGGTTCTCGGCCGGGTCGACAAGATCATCCTTGATGACACAACCGGCGAGGGCGCTCGGCAGGGGGTTATTCCTTTCCTGCCGCTCAATGAACTGCGCCGCAGCGCCAACAGCACGGGGAACAACTAAGATGAAACGTTCTGCTTATCTCATTCCCGTCGTCGTCGCTGTTCTAGCGCTCGCGTTGTCCTCGATTTTCATTGTGGATGAGCGTCAGAAGGCGCTTGTGCTGCAATTTGGCCGGGTGGTGCAGATCAAAGAAGAACCGGGCTTGGGCTTTAAGATCCCGCTCATTCAAGAGGTCGTGCGCTATGATGACCGGATCCTGTCGATTGATGTGGATCCGCTCGAGGTCACCCCGCTGGATGACCGGCGTTTGGTCGTGGATGCGTTCGCCCGGTATCGGATTACGGATGTGGAGCGGTTCCGTCAGGCCGTGGGTCTGGGCGGCGAGATCGCGGCTGCCAATCGCATGGACGGTATCTTGCGCGACCAGCTTCGTGCGGCCCTTGGTAGCGTTTCGTCCAACGATATCCTCTCGTCGGATCGGGCCGCGCTGATGCTCGAGATCAGAAATGGCGCGGCCGATGAGGCGCTGGCGCTTGGGATCGCGGTGATTGACGTGCGCCTCAAGCGCACCGACCTGCCGCCAGAAAACCTTGCGGCGACATTTGATCGGATGCGCGCCGAGCGGACGCGCGAAGCGACAGACGAACGCGCGCGGGGCCGTGAGGCGGCGCAACGGATCGAGGCGCAGGCGGACAGGACAGTCGTTGAGCTTGTCTCGGATGCGACGCGTCAAAGCGAGATCATTCGCGGCGAGGCCGACGCCGAGCGCGAGCGCATCTTTGCCGATAGCTTTAGCCGCGACCCCGAATTCTTTGAATTCTATCGGTCCCTTACGGCTTATCAGCGGTCATTGCAGGGCAACAACTCGACCCTCGTGTTGTCGCCGGACAGCGAGTTCTTCAATTATCTGAAGTCGCCGACAGGCGTGCCCTCGGGCAATTGACGCGGGTCCTTGATGACCTGGGTGTTTCTGGCCCTCGGGCTGGTGCTGATTGTGGAGGGGCTGGTCTATGCGCTGGCCCCTTCTCTCGTTGAAGACCTCCTGGAGGCGCTCAAATCGTTGCCTCTGGAAACGCGCCGCCTGATCGGTCTTGGCGCGATTTCGGCCGGTGTGTTGCTTGTCGGACTGGCGTCATTGTGAGCAGATGCGGCGGTTTTTTAGGCCGCTCGACAAGCCGGGGGCGCTTACCCGGCGCCTCGCGCCTCCTCACTGCCACGTCACAGTGCGGTGAGGGAGCATTTCTATGATTTGCGTTGCAATCCTGCCACCCTATCTTTCATGCTGAGGCTCAATGGGCATGTCCCCGGCGAGGATCATCTTAAGGAGTAGTAAATGACCTCTGACGCACTCATTCTAAGTCGCCGCTCAACGGCGCAATCGGGGATGAAAGCCGCCTGGCTCGCGATCATGACCGTGGCGCTTGTGATGGCGCAAAGCATCGTCGCAAAAGCACAGACCGCGCCCCCGAGTTTCGCCGACCTCGCCGAACAGATCAGCCCCTCGGTGGTGAATATCACGACATCGACCGTCGTCGCCGGCCGCACTGACAATGCCCCAAGGGGCATTGTCCCCGAAGGATCGCCGTTTGAAGATTTCTTCCGCGAGTTTGAAGATCGCCGGGGCAATCAAGGCCAGCGGCCGCGCCGCTCTTCGGCGCTTGGCTCGGGTTTTGTGATCTCTGAAGACGGCTATATCGTGACCAACAACCACGTGATCGAGGGCGCCGATGAGATCACTATCGAGTTTTTCTCAGGCGATGAGCTGGTCGCAGAGCTCGTGGGCACGGACCCGAACACCGATATCGCTCTTTTGAAGGTGACTTCCGATGAGCCGCTCCCTTTCGTGCCTTTTGGTGACAGCGATACAGCGCGCGTGGGTGACTGGGTGATCGCCATGGGCAACCCGCTCGGGCAGGGCTTTTCTGTCTCCGCCGGGATCGTCTCGGCGCGCAATCGTGCGCTGAGCGGCACCTATGATGACTACATTCAGACCGATGCCGCCATCAACCGGGGCAATTCCGGTGGGCCGCTCTTTAACCTCGAGGGCGAGGTCATCGGCGTGAATACAGCCATCCTATCGCCCAATGGTGGCTCCATCGGCATCGGTTTCTCGATGGCATCGAATGTGGTGACGAATGTTGTCGATCAGCTGCAAGAATTTGGCGAAACACGGCGCGGCTGGCTTGGCGTCAGGATCCAGGATGTCACGCCGGACCTGGCCGAGGCCATCGGCATGGAAGAAGCGATTGGCGCAGCTGTGACAGATGTGCCCGAGGGCCCGGCGCGGGATGCTGGCATCGAGGTGAACGATATCATCGTGCGCTTCGACGGTGTCGAAGTTGAAAACACCCGCGAGCTTGTCCGCGTGGTGGGGAACTCGCCGGTGGGTAAGGAAGTGCCGGTGGTGGTGTTGCGCGACGGGCGCACGGAAACGCTCTCTGTCACTCTGGGACGCCGTGAAACGGCGATCGCCGTGCCCGCAGCGGCGCCGGCACCCGAGGCAGGGGAGGAGGAGCCTTCTTCGCTCGACCTGCTCGGATTGAGCCTGACCGTTCTCGACGATGACGCCCGCGAGGCGCTCGACGTGCCGGAAGATGTTGAAGGTCTTCTGATCGTTGAGATCGACGAAGGGTCAGAGGCGTTCGAGAAGGGCTTGCGTCAGGGCCATGTGATCACTGAAGCGGGTCAGGAAAAAGTCACTTCGCTGTCGGCCTTCACGGCTCAGGTTGATGCAGCAAGGGAAGCGGGCCGCCGCTCTGTCTTGTTGCTGGTGCGCCAGGGGGCAGACCCGCGTTTTGTGGCGCTCGGGGTCGAGTGACGATCACAGAGCTTTCAGCACAGCGATAGAAAGGGGCCCTGCGGGGCCCTTTTTTCATGCGTCGGGCTCTTTTTCTTCTGGTCTGGCGATATCGGGGTCGCGCGCGATGGCCACAAGGCCCATCTGGCGCGCCGCTGCAAGCGACAGGATCGCGCTGTTGAGGCCTTGCGGCGCTTGATAGGCGCGCACGGCGCGGCGGGTGCGCGCATCCAGAACGCCGTTGACTGCGCCGCGATAGAGATTTCTGGCGGCGAGGGCCCGCTGGAGAGAGGCGATGAAATCAGGTGTGAGATCTGCCTCGCAGGGGGTCTGAAACCAGATGTCGCGGCGCTCTCGCACGATGGCTTGCCGGGTCTCTGATTTGTAGATCGGGGGCTTGCGCACGGTGCCGTCGGTGCCGATCTCGGCGGGTTGCAGCAAGATCTGCTCGGTCACGGTCTCGAAGATGGCGGGCGTGACATCGCGGCCCCAGCACTCACCGGGTTTAGCGGCGGGCGGGCCTTCCATGCGCGTGCGCAGGGGCTCTGGCTCGGCGCGGGTCACCGCCACATTGGGAAGCGGCGCGCAGGCTGCGAGCGCCCCAAGCGCGGCTGCCATTGACATAAAGATATAGTTCACTGCTCTCTCCGCGCTTCTGCGGCTGGGCTTTTGCCCTTGCCCCATCTGTAGCGAAGCGGCGGCGCGACGGCTAGGGTTGATCTCCCGCGCGGGCGATATCGGGCTTGAGAAGGTCATCGAGCATGTAAGAAATATCTTCGATATGCTCTGAGACGATATTGGTCACATCGCCTTCGCGCTGAAGACGGCCCGTGACGCGCAACATGCGCCCCGCGATAACCGCGCGCCGAAACTGCTCGTAAATCTTGCGCCAGACGATGACGTTGCAGACGCCTGTTTCATCTTCAAGCGTGATAAAGATGACCCCTTTCGCCGTGCCGGGGCGTTGACGCACGAGGACAAGGCCCGCCACCACGCAGCGCGCGCCATTGGGCACGAGGGGCAAAAGATCGTTGGGCACAGCCGCGGGCGGGCGCGGCCAATCCTGAGCGGGGTAAAGTGGCATGGTGAACAAATTAGGAACATTTTGCGCCTTGGGCAAGAGAAACCCCGCTCGCGCAAATGTTGCTGGAACGCGGTCTCCAAATCTCCCAAAGAAAAGCATGGCAAGGATCGTCTATATCGCGCCGGGCGGGGCGTCTTATGAAATCGAGGTTCCCGCGGGGCGCACGCTCATGGAGGGCGCGCGGGCCGGTAATGTGCCGGGCATCGAGGGCGATTGCGGCGGGGCCTGTGCGTGTTCGACATGCCATGTCTATGTCGCGGGCGACTGGGCCGCGCGGCTTCCGCCATTGCAAGAGAGCGAGGAAGACATGCTCGATTTTGCCTATGCCCCGAAGCCGGGGCGCTCGCGGCTCACGTGCCAGATCACGGTGACCGAGGATATGGACGGTCTTTTGATCGAAGTGCCGGAGCGGCAGATATGAAGCTTAAGGGGGCGCCGCGTCACCCCATGCGCGTTTTGCGGCTTTCTGCGCGCGGCGCGCTGATGGCTGTTTTCCTGGGGCTGCCATCGCTGGCGGCGGGCGAGATGATTGTGAGCGCGCGCTACGTCGATCCGACGGACAGATACCCCCATGGCGTTCTCGGAGACCCGAGCGAATATACCACGCTCGAGGTGACGACATCCGAGGGCGCGCTTCACCGCCGGACATGGGCGCGGCCGATCGTTTATGAAGATACCGCGCCGCGCATCGTGGATGTGGATGGAGACGGTGCGCCCGAGCTTTTGGTCGTTAAGTCTCACGAGCAGTTCGGCGCGCAGTTTCAGATCTTGCGGCTCCGCGACGGGCAGCTTGAAAGCATGGTCTCTAATCCTTTCATCGGGACGCGCTTTCGCTGGCTGGGGATCGTGGGGGCCGCTGACCTTGACGGTGATGGGTTCGTGGAGGTGGCTTATGTCGACCGCCCGCATCTCGCCAAGACGCTGCGCGTTTGGCGCGTGGTGCCGGTGGATGATGAGAGCACGCGCGTGGAAGAGATCGCCACTTTGGCCGGTGTCACAAATCACCGGATCGGCGAAGAAGATATCGCGGGCGGCATTCGCGATTGCGGGGCAGGCCCCGAGATGATCGTGGCTGACGCGGCCTGGCAGCGGTTACTCGCGGTTCGCTTTGAAGATGGCGGGCTTGTGACTGCCGATCTGGGGCCGCATCGGGGCCGCGCGTCTTTCGCGGAGGTGATGACCTGCTGAGCGGGGCCGGTTTCGCCCGTGGCGAGGTGACGCGTCAGAGCGCCCGCCATCCGATATCTCGGCGATAAAACCCTTCGGGCCAGTCGATTTTCTCGACGATGTCATAGGCGCGGCGGCGCGCCTCTTCGAGCGTTGCCCCGCGGCCTGTGACATTGAGCACGCGCCCGCCATGGGCCTTTAGCATGCCGCCCTCGGCGCGCGTTCCAGCATGGAAAACCATCGCGCGCGACCCTTCAACGAGCCCGTCGAGCCCGTTGATTTCACTGCCTTTTGTGTAATCCCCCGGATAGCCCTTGCTGGCCATGACCACCGTGAGCGCATGGTCATCGGCCCAGCTCAGAGCCGCCTCTGAAAGCTGCCCGCGCGCGGCAGCCAAAAGCAGATCGAGCACCTGGCCGCCCAGACGCATCATCAAGACCTGGCATTCAGGATCACCGAAACGCACATTGTATTCAACGAGGCGTGGCGCGCCATCCTTGATCATGAGGCCGGCATAGAGCACGCCCGCATAGGGCGTACCGCGCGCGGCCATCTCTTTCAGACAAGGCTCAATGATCTCGGCCATGGCGCGCGCGGCGACGGCACCGCTCAGCACTGGCGCGGGCGAATAGGCCCCCATCCCGCCGGTATTTGGGCCGGTATCGCCCTCGCCGACGCGCTTGTGATCTTGCGCCGTGCCGATGGGCAGCGCGTTCACACCGTCGCTCAATACGAAGAAGGATGCCTCTTCGCCGTCCATGAATTCTTCGATCACGACCTCAGCGCCGGCCTCTCCCAGCGCTCCGCCGAACATGTCATCGATCGCGCTATGGGCCTCATCGGCTGTCATCGCGACGATCACGCCTTTCCCCGCGGCGAGCCCGTCGGCCTTTATGACAATGGGGGCGCCTTCGCGGTTCACATGGGCATGGGCAGCGGCGGCATCGGAGAAATGGCGATAGCGCGCGGTGGGTGCTCCGGCTGCGTCGCAGATCGACTTTGTGAAGGCTTTTGAGGCCTCAAGCCTGGCGGCGGCGGAGGAGGGGCCAAAACACAGGATCCCCGCATCTCTGAGGGCATCCGCGACGCCGGCTGCGAGCGGTGCCTCTGGCCCGATAATGACAAAATCGACGGTCTGCTCCTGAGCGAAGCTCGCGACGGCGGGCCCGTCATTGATATCGAGATCGGCGTTCCAGGCGATGGCGGCTGTCCCCGCATTGCCGGGCGCGACAATGAGGCGGCTGCATTTGGGGTTTTGCTTGATCGCCCAAGCGAGGGCATGCTCGCGGCCCCCGCCCCCCAATATCAGGATGTTCATTGAGCGCCCTTTCCCTGTCTTCGCGCGCGTTCTAGGCTTAGGCCCATCAGCATACAAGGCGACGCCACATGGACCTGCTCGACGATCCGCTCCCGGGGCAAAACACGCCCGAATATTCCGTTTCGGAATTATCGAGCGCCATCAAGCGCGAGATCGAAGGCAAATTCGGGCGCGTTCGTGTGAAAGGGGAGGTTGGCCGCGTTGTCCGCGCGCGGTCGGGCCATCTCTATTTTGATCTCAAGGACGATCGGAACACGATCGCCTGCACCACCTGGAAAGGCCAGATCGCAGGTTTGGGCATTATGCCTGAGGAGGGGCTCGAGGTTGTGGCGACCGGGCGCATGAGCACCTTTGGGCCGCAATCGAAATACAACATGAATGTCGATACCCTCGCCATCGCGGGCCAGGGCGCGCTCATGGCGATGCTAGAGAAGCGCAAAAAGGCGCTCGAAGCCGAAGGGCTCTTCGCGGCGGAGCGCAAAAAGCCGCTGCCTTACCTGCCAGAGATCATCGGCGTGGTGACCTCACCCACCGGCGCGGTGATCCGCGATATCCTGCACCGTCTGCGCGATAGGTTTCCCCGCAAGGTGCTGATCTGGCCGGTGGCGGTGCAGGGGGCCAATTGCGCGCCAGAGGTCGCGCGCGCGATCCTGGGCTTCAATGCGCTATCGCCGGGCGGGGCCTTGCCGAGGCCGGATCTGATCATCGTGGCGCGCGGTGGTGGTTCGATCGAAGATCTTTGGGGCTTCAATGAAGAGGCGGTGGCGCGGGCGGCGGCGGCCTCTGCGATCCCGCTGATTTCAGCGGTGGGCCACGAAACAGATACAACCCTCATCGATTTCGTGAGCGACAAGCGCGCGCCGACACCCACCGCCGCGGCTGAACTGGCTGTGCCCGTGCGGCGCGATCTGCTTGCATGGGTCGAGGAGCAGGGTCTGAGGCTCTTGCGCGGGCAGGGGGCGGCCCTTGATATGCGCAGCCAGCGCTTGCGCGATCTGGCGCGCGCGCTGCCGCGTCGCGAAGCGCTTCTCGCGCAGCCGCGCCAAAGGCTCGATCTCGCGGAGGCAAGGCTCAAGCCCGCGCTTTTGGCGAATGTGCAAAAGCGGCGCTTGGGGTTGGCGCGGGCGGCGCTTAACCCCGCTTTGCTGCGGCGCGGGCTCGCTGACAAATCCTGGCGGATTTCACAGATTTCAGGGCGCATGGGGCCCGCGCTCGAACGGCGCGCTGCAACCGCGCGCGAACGTCTTTCGGCGCGCGGCAGGCTCTCGCCCGACGCGCTCAAGACGCGGGTGAGCGAGGCCCGGACAGGCCTTGAGCGGCTCTCAAAACGTCTGGCGGATGCCGCGCGCCACCGCCAGGACGCGCTCACCAAGCGCTTGCAGGCGCTTGAGCGGCTGCGCGAGACGCTGGGATACCGCGCCACGCTCGAACGCGGTTATGCTGTCATCCGCGCGGACGGGGCTGTCGCGACGCGCAAGGCCCAGCTCAAAGCGGGTGCCGCTCTGGAGATCGAATTTGCCGATGGTCGCCACGGCATGACCCCCACCGCGCGCGCGCGCAGCGCGCCAAAAGGGAAAAAACCAGATCAGAGGACGCTTTTCGATTAAACGCCGATCTGGGGGCCTGGGCAAAAGAGCGGCTCGGCGCTTTCTTCCACCTCATAAAGCGGCGCAACCCCGGCGCGGTTCTCAAACTCCGCGCGAAGGCCCCGATCTGTCAGATAAAAGCTCCAGCATTGCGGGTCTGGATTGTCTTCGTAAACGAAGCAGATGAGATCAAGCTCAACAAACCACTGCCCCTCCTTGCATTCCTGACCGGTGAACGCCCAGCGCACGCGCCGCCCTTCGAGATATTCTTCTGCTCCGTAGGGCTCGCTGCCTTCATTGGCGTAATAGAATGTCTTGCCCGTGGTATAGGCTTCGAATTCAGCGGGTGTCATCGAGCGCTCTTCGCTCAAGGCGAGGCTTGGAAGGGTGAAGAGGATCAGGCCGAGAAGAAAAGCGCGCATGGGCCATGCTAGGCCGGGAGGGCGCGCGATGGCCAGCCTATTCTGCGGCGATTGGCAAAGCTGCGCCGGTGCGGTGCCATGCGCGCGCGCGTTTATCCATCACGCGCCGCCAAAGCGGCGGGATGAGCGCGAGAGAAGACATCGCCGGCAATGAAGCGGGCAGCATCGGCGCGGCATGCTCGGCGGGAATTTCGAGCGATGTGAATGGCTTGAGCGGGTTCATATGATGATCTGAGTGGCGCGGCGCGTTGAGCATCAGCGCAGCCGAAAAGCGATGCGGCGCGTTCCAGGAATGGGCGATGCTCACGGGTGCCAAGCTGCCATCGGGGCGGATGTCGCGCTGCAAACCGTAATGCTGAACATAATCAGCGAGCAGGATTTGCAGGCAAGCATAGGCCGAGAGCGCGATGTATGCGGCAATGCCCGGTAGGCCGAGCCAAAGCCCGATGCCAAAAGCGGCAAGGGCGGGCATCGCGATATAGGCCATGTATGCCGGGGGAAAAAGGCGCATCGCGCTCTGCCCGCGCGCGCGGCGCAACCTTGCTCTTTCGACTGCGAGACCCGCGAGAAACGCGCCTATCCACGCTTTGCCGGCAAAGGCCCAAAAGCCTTGCCCGAGCGGCGCGCTGTTTGGATCGCGTGGCGAGGCCACGAAGCGGTGATGGATGAAACGATGCGCGGTGACATGGTGGCCATAAAACGCCGATGCGTAAACAAGCGCGCCGAGCCAGAATGACGAGGGTCTGCGGCAATGGATAAGCTCATGGGCATTCGAGAAGAGGACCTGCCCGAGATAAAGGCCAAAACACAAGAAGAGGCCCGCGCGTTCGACCGAGCCGAGGCCTGTGGCCCCCGCAAGGGCCGCGACACCCAAGAGAAAAACCGGAAAATGGGCCATCCCCAAGACAGCCGAGAGCCAGCGCCCGGCAGGAAACTCGACACCAGGTGCCGCGGTTTCAGCCGCGCGCCCGGCGAGCCTGTCGAGCAAAAGGACAAAGACCGAAAGGTAAACGCACGCGAGAGCGATCCAGACGCCGCCCAAAAAGGCCGCGGCAACGAGCATCGGCACGGGGAGCAGCGTGGCCATTGAGAACGCGGCTAAAGGCCTTTTGAGAAAGGTCGTGGGACTGTCCTGATTGGTGTGCGAATTTGGCATGTCGGCTTTGGGTGGCATCACGTCTTCCTGGCCTATGGCCATTTTCGCTTTCGATGCGCTTAACAGCGGGGCAATCCGCGCGATGTTGGTTAACAACCTGTTAATATCTGTGGCGCGTTTGTGGCTTTTTGAGGGCCCGTCGCACGCGTCTTCCAACGCCTCAATTGCGATAGACGCGGCACAAGCACCCGGCTGAAGAGACAGCGCGACACAGATCATCGGCGGCCGCGCGCGTGTTTCTGCCCAGCCGCGCCATGATATAGCCCGCTCGGCCCTGGCCGCGGCTTTTGACGGAAATGTAAAACACCTTCTCGCCCGTGAGTGGGCCAGGGCAGCTTCGGGCGCGCGCTGTGAAAGCACGCTCAGCGGCGGCCTCATCTGCGCCAAAAGCGATTTGAACGCCCCAGAGCGGAATGGCGGGCGCGGGCGGCTCCGGCTGGCGCGGCGCGCTGATCCTGCGGCCCTTGGCGAGATCAAGGCATGCGGCGAGGAAAGGTTTTTCCTCCGAAAGCCTGAAATCGGGCGCATCGGGTGGCGCATCGCGCCATGTTTCGGCCGGAAGGCCGGTGATTATTCTCACGTAGTTGACCGTCTCGCGCGCCAACCCGCCCGTTTTTGCGATGAGGCCCTCGGCGCGCCGCTCTCCGCCGTTATAGCCCACGGCCGCAAGGCCGGGATTGCCATAGCGCCGGCTCATCTCGCCCAGATACTGCGCGGAATGTTCGAGCGCCTCAGCAGGGTTATAGGGGTCGCTCAGGCCCCTGAGCGCGGCGGTCGAGGCGATGAACTGCGCGATCCCCATGGCATTGGCCGGGGAAAGCGCGTTGGGGTCGAACCGGCTTTCTTGCCAGATCAGCCGCGCAAAGAACCCCGGGTCAGGGCCATGTATCCGGGCCTGACTTTCGAGCATCTGGCAGGTGTCGAAGGCGAAATGATCGCGGCGGATGCATTCAACGGCGCTCCATTCGCCTGACGTGCAGACCTTGCCCGGCGGCTCCGCCCAAAGCAGCGTGGGCCAAAGGAAAATCATGCCAAAAAGGAATGCGCGCAGCCCCATGGCGCAGAGCATGCCACCGGCCCCGTCTCTGTCAACGCTCTTCCAACCCGGGCGTTGGGGTATTAGGTGAGACAAAAGACGCGAGGCGCGATGTCCTTTTTCGGAAAACTCAAAGACAGGCTCTTCAAGTCGAGCACGAAGCTCGATGAAGGGCTTGAGGCACTTGTCGATGATGGCGGCACGCAAGAAGATGAGGCGCGCGATGCCGCAGGCGTGACGCCTGAGGTGAGCGCGCCCGAGGCCCCGGGTCAAGCCCAGGACGAAGGCGCACTTGAAAGTACGCCCGCCTCTGAAAAGGCCTTGATCGCCCCGCCCCCAAAACCCGGAAGCGAAGCAGGGCATGCGCCTGACGCAACCGCCGAGACACACGGCGCGGATGCGGCGGAAAAGCCCGGGCTTTTGGGCCGCATGCTCGGGCGCAAAAGCGGCGAGCCAGAGAAAAAGCGCGTTCTGGATGACGAGATGCTCGAACAGCTCGAAGAGCTGCTCATCGCATCGGATATGGGGGTCGATACGGCTTTGCGCGTAGCCGCCAACATGGCTGAAGGCCGGCTCGGGCGGCGGCTGGGCGCCTCTGACATCAAAGCGCTTCTCGCCCAAGAGATCGCCCGGATCATGGAGCCGGTGGCCCGCCCGCTGCCGATTTACCCCAAAAAGCCCCAGGTTGTGCTTGTCGTCGGCGTGAACGGATCAGGCAAAACCACGACCATCGGCAAGCTCGCGAGCCAGTTTCGCGCCGCTGGAAAATCGGTTGTGATCGCGGCGGGCGATACATTTCGCGCCGCAGCCGTCGAACAGCTTCAGGTCTGGGGCACGCGCGCTGGCGTGCCGGTCTTGACCGCGCCAGAAGGCTCTGACCCCGCCAGCCTGGCATTTGACGCGATGACACAAGCCGAGCGCGACGGCGCTGACC
Organism: Pseudomonadota bacterium; assembly: GCA_039198835.1. Taxonomy (GTDB): domain Bacteria; phylum Pseudomonadota; class Alphaproteobacteria; order Rhodobacterales; family Rhodobacteraceae; genus Shimia_B. Next base: position 15,489 of record JBCCTH010000033.1, read on the forward strand.
TTTTGATGATCGACACGGCCGGGCGGCTCCAGAACCGGGCCGATCTGATGGAAGAGCTCGCCAAGATTGTGCGCGTGATCCGCAAAAAAGACCCGGACGCGCCCCATAACACGCTGCTCGTCCTCGATGCGACGACCGGCCAGAACGCGCTCAGCCAGGTCGAGACGTTCCAGAAGCTCGCCGATGTTTCTGGGCTTGTGATGACAAAGCTCGACGGCACCGCCAAGGGCGGCGTGCTTGTCGCCTTGGCGGATAAATTCGGCTTGCCGATCCATGCGATCGGCGTGGGCGAGCAAATCGACGATCTCGCGCCATTTGATCCAGAGGAATTCGCCGCGGCGCTCACCGGTGCCGCCGGCTGAGCCGGTTGGCGCGTGCGAGGGGCAAAGCCGCCGATGAAATCACCCAAGCTTCAACGCGAGGTGCCTCTTCAAGAGGTGTTTCAGATCATGATCGCGCTTGGGAACCGGATCGATGCATATTGGCAGCGCTATCTTTACATGAACTTTGTCTTCACCTTTTCGCTGGTCGCGGGCTTTGATGCGATCCCGCTTTTGGTGCGGATTTTTCTCTTTATGATCTTCGCGCTTGTGCTCACACGCACCTTTCTGGCGATGAAAGACACCTATCTGGGCCTTCAGGTCTGCCTGAAAGACCTGCGGATGAACCGTTCAAAGTTCGAAGCCTTTCCGGCGCTGACACGATGGACGCGCCGCGCAGATTTCGGGAACCGAAGATGGGAGATGCTTTTGGCCTGGTTGGGCTCGCTCGCTTGCGTGGGCTTTTTGTCTCTGGCGCCTGAGATCGAAATGTTCACGCGTCTTGAGCTTGATCTCGCGAGCGTCTTCACCTGGCTGCGCATCGACGCGCCCGCCTATGGCCCAGAGCTTCCAAGATAGCCGATGAGCGAGTGGGTTCTTTCGATCGAAGGCACCGAGGCGGGGCGCAGGGCGGCTCTTGGTCTGGCGCTTTTGGCCGCGCTTCTTCATGCGATATTCGGTGCGCTTCAAAAGGGCCGCCATGACCCTTGGCTGGCGCGCGGGGCGATTGATATTTCAATTTTTGTCCTCTCCGCGCCGGTCGCGCTTTTCGTCGTGCCCTGGCCTGAAGGGCATGTCTGGTGGCTTTTGCTCGGGGCGCTGGGCATTCACTTTATCTATAAGCTCGGCATGGCGCTGGCTTATTCCCGCGCGGCATACACTGTCGTCTATCCGGTGGTGCGCGGCACCGGCCCGCTCTTTACGGTCATCGGGGCCTGGTTCATCTTCGGAGAGGCGTTTTCACCGCTCCAATGGTTTGGTGTGGCGCTCCTGTCGGGCGCGATCTTCGGGCTTGCAGCTTATAATCTGGCGCATATCGAGGTTGACCGGGCCACACTCGCGCCCGCGCTTTGGCTCGCTCTGGGGACGGGCGCGATGGTTGCCGTCTATACGACCTATGATGCCTACGGCATCCGCGCGACGCCCGATCCGTTTACATTTCTGGCGTGGTTTTTCTTTCTCACCGCTTTGGATTTCGTGGTGATTGGGCCGATCTTATGGCTCAAGGACCCAGAGCGCCCGGCACTTGGCCCATTGATGACGCGCGGGTTTTTCGGGGCTCTCGTGGCATTCGGCTCATTCGGTTCGGTGATGCTTGCAACGCGGCTCGACAAGGTGGGAGAAGCGGCGGTACTCAGGGAAACGTCGACGGTTTTCGCCGCTGTGATCGGTTGGCTTGTGCTGAAAGAGACGGTGGGGCCGAAGCGCATGGCCCTGATGGCGCTGATCGCGGCGGGGGCGGTGATCGTGGAGTTTGGAGGTTAAGGCATGAGCGACGCAAAAGAGATCAACCCGCTTTTGAGGCTCTTCTTGGAGCTTGGCCCGCCCGTTGCCTTCTTCATCATTTACCTGCGCATCAGAGACGCGGTGATCGAGATCGGCGGCGTTGAATATTCCGGGTTCATCATCGCGACGGTCGTTTTCGTGCCGATCCTGCTCGCGTCGATCCTGGCGCTCTGGATCCTCACGGGCAAGCTGAGCCGGATGCAGCTTTTCGTGGCCTTCATGGTCATCTTCTTCGGTGGATTGACGGCTTATTTTAACGATGAGCGTTTCTTCAAAATGAAAACCACGCTGGTCTACGGGTTTTTTGTCGTCATCCTGGGGATCGGGCTTTTGCGCGGAAAGTCCTTTTTGGAATATGTCATGGCCGAGATGATCCCCATGCAAGAGGAAGGTTGGATGATCCTCACGCGGCGGGTCACGCTCGGCTTCGCTGTTTTGGCCGTGGTGAATGAGATCGTCTGGCGCACGATGAGCACCGATACCTGGGTCAAGATCGAGACATTCGGCTTTCCGCTGGCGATCTTCGTGTTCCTATGGTGGCAAATCGCGGCGCTCCAGCGCTTTGTGATTGATGAAAGCGACGCGCAATGAGGGGTATCGCTGCGCTTCGGGCGGGTTTTTCGGGCCTCAATCAAAAAACTTCGCCGTGAGCTCACGCGATTTGTGAAGCCTGTAATGGTCGCTTACTGCGCCAAATCAGACCGCTACGAGCGCCTTTGCACAGACAAAGCGCAACGATGCACCCTTTGCGCCACCTGTCTTGATCACAGGCGTTTCAAGGGCGTGTAAGTGGCGTGCAACGCACATTTTTATGTGAATGCCCGCCCACTTTTCAAATGCCTCGCAGGCCCCCAACTCTCGGGCATCGGACGGCGGCACCGACCAAAACACGCCACCGCCCGCCCAAATCTCAACCGGCTCCCGACCGAGCCACATCTAAAAGGAAAGACCCATGTTCAAGAAATTCGCAATCGCCGCCACCGCTATCGCCCTCACAGCAGGCG
>JBCCTH010000034.1:0-17412 GCA_039198835.1 Pseudomonadota bacterium
GACACCGCCACCACCAGCGCCCTAGATCAGCACGAAGCCGTTGTGCTCGCCGCCAATGCCCGCGCTGAAAACCCCGCATGGGAGCCCTTTGAAACCTTCGCGAATGCGTCACAATGGGCCGGGGATATCGGGGAGTTGCTAACATCCCCGATATCCCCGGCCCATTGTGACGCATTCGCGAAGGTTTCAAAGGGCTCCCATGCGGGGTTTTCAGCGCGGGCATTGGCGGCGAGCACAACGGCTTCGTGCTGATCTAGGGCGCTGGTGGTCGCAGTGTCATAGAACTCTGTCTCCTGCCATTCGCCGGACCCCACCACATACCAAGACGCGCCGCTTTCAGCAGCGTTCTTGACAAGGCTGCCACCGACATTGGGCGAGGTGAAGGCGATGACGGCGTCGGGTGCCAGGCGGTTCACCCGCGAGACCACCGAGCGGTAATTGCCTTGACCGGCTTCGATATCAAAATCACCCAACACGTCGAGGCCAAGCGCCTCAGCCGCTGCCATGGCGGCCTCTTTTTGAAGTTGCGAGCCCGCGACCTCTGTGGCGATCACGACGACCGAGCTCTTGCCGGCCTGCTGCGCGTGGATCATGCCTGCGACGCCGTTGGCGGTATCGAGCGGCGAGCCGCGGAAAATGGGCTCGTTCGTGACACCGCCGATCGTGCCTTCAATCGCGCCGCCATGCACCGATGGCATCAGCGGGAGCTTCTTTTCAGCGACCGTCTCAAGCATAAACTCGCGGTAGCTGAGATAGCTATGCGCCGGGTTGAGCAGGATTTGCACATTGTCGCTATCGACGAGCTTGCGCGCGGCGCGGGCCTCACCCACGGTGCCGATATCCTGATGGATCGCGCGCATCGGTTTGCCGAGCGGCGGATCCTGATTGATCTTTGAGAGCACCATTTCAGTGACCCCGTCAAAGAACGGACCAAAGGCCCCGAATTCACCGGTATGGTAGGTCAGGTGGCCGATGACGGTTTCACCATCAGCGACGGCGGGGGTGGCAAGGCCGATCCCCGATACAAGCGCTGTCGTCAGTACAAGTGTCTTATATGTCATGATTTTCTCCTCCTCTGGACGCATGACCGAACGTTAGATGTGATAGGCGGCTGTTATGTCGCTCATTTCTAGTTGGGAGCGCGGGCGCAGCAGGTGCATCTCTCCGAGCGAGAGCACCATCACGCGGTCCGCGATCTCCAGGGTTTTGACGGCGTTCTGCTCCGCCAAGACGATCGTGAGACCTCTCTCCTTGCGGGTCTCTGCGATGCTGGAAAACAGGGTATCCACGAAGAGCGGCGAGAGGCCCGCGGACGGCTCATCAAGCAAAAGCACCCTAGGATCTTGCATGAGCGCGCGGCCCACCGCGAGCATTTGACCCTCGCCCCCTGAGAGCGAACCGGCAGCCTGAGAGCGCCGTTCCTTCAGGCGGGGGAACAGGCCAAAGACCTCTTCGAGCTTTTCCGCCTTTGAGCGATGCCCCGTGCGCCCGCCGATCGACAGATTTTCCTGAACGCTGAGATCGGGAAAGACATTCCCCTCCTGGGGCACATAGGCCACACCCGCATCTGGCATCGTATAGGCCGGTGTCTTCGACACATCCGCCCCATCGAGCGACATCTTGCCAGACATGACCGGAAGAAGCCGCGCCAACGTTTTCAGAAGCGTTGTCTTGCCCGCGCCATTGGCACCGAGAACAGCGAAAATCTCGTCCCTCACGGAGAATGTGAGGTCTTTCAGGACAGCCATTTCGCCATACCCGCTCCGCAAGGCCTGAACGTCAAACATCGCTCACACCCCCATGTATTTTTCAGCGACGACACGGTTTGATTTCACTTCCTCCGGCGCGCCCTCGAAGAGGATTTGCCCTTCGCTGAGGAAGTGGACGTAATCGCAATATTCCCAGATCAGCGGGAGATCGTGCTCGACGACCACGACGCGCATGGCGCCGCTCGCAACCTTCTCGCGCACCATGTCCATGACGGTGCGGGTGATATCCTCGGGCAGGCCGGCGGTGGGCTCATCCATCAAGAGAAGCTTGGGTTCGGCGATGAGGCAGCGCAGGATATCGACGAGTTTCTTCTCGCCCCCCGAGCGGGCATAGCCATTGCGATCTGTGAATGGAAACGCCTCGATGAGGCGGGAGACCCGCTCTTCGACATCCTCTTCGTCGCGCTCGCCGGCAAAGATGCTCATGAAACCTTCCGCGCGCGGCGGGGTGACCGCCAGGCGAAGCGAGTCTCTGATGGTGAGGCTGTCAAACCCCTGGATCCTCTGGTTTGTCTTGATCAGCCCGATCCGTGCCACCTCATGCGACTTCAAAGGATTGAGCTTCTTGACGCCATCGCCGGTATCGAGGGCGATCTGCCCGCTTGTGGGCGCGATCCTGCGGGTCAAAAGACCCATGAGCGTGCTCTTGCCAGCCCCGTTTGGCCCGATCAGACCTTCAAGGCCCTGCGCCCCGAACGCCACTTTCTCGATATTGACGACCTCATGCGCATGGTAGGCCTTGGTCAGGTTTTCGGCGCGAAGTTCCATCGCTCAGCCCTCCTTCACGGTTTGCGTGGAGACCGGACGGGCCAATGGCGCTTTGCGCGATTTTGGTCGGTCCTCGCCCAGAATGCCCAGCGGGCGGAACATGATGATCATGACGAGCAGGACGCCGTAGCAGAAGAGCTTGAAGTTCGGCAGCAAGATCGCCTGCTCTGCGGGCACGGGCACATAGGTCTCAACAATGATGTCAAAGAGCCCGAACGTCGCGAAAACGCCGACAACCGCACCGAGATTGTGCCCCTTGCCGCCGAGAACGAGCGCGATCCAGACAGCGAATGTCAGCGACGGGGCAAGCTGATAGGGCACGAGGAACTGGTGCAGCGGCGCGCTGAGGCCGCCGAGCACGCCCATGAGCGCGCAGGTTACGATGAAGGTGTTGCGCTTCGTGGCGGCCGTGTTCTTGCCGAGGCTCGCTGCCAGCTCTTCATTGTCACGGATCGCGATGAGGACGCGGCCGAGCCTGCTGTCGCGCAGCCTTGCAGACCCCCAGATCAGAGCGGCCACGACCGCCGCCAGAAACCCGAAATAGATCACATTGCGGTTGTCGAGATCGGGAAAGGGATAGCCGATCATGCCCAGGCCTTGAACGCCGTTGGTCAGTTGTTTTTCGGTTACGACGAGCGTCGCCACAATCGCAGCGAGCGCGAGCGTTGCCGCAAGGATCGCTTGCCCCGACCGCTGCAAGACGAGCCGGGCCAAGACGAACGCCAAAAGCCCGGACAAGAAAGAGGCCACCAGGATCGCGATGAGCAAAGGCGCATCGAATTCGACGTAAAGAACGCCCGTTCCGTAAAGGCCCACGCCCCAGAAGCCGACCAGCCCGAAATTAGGGATACCCGTCATCCCGAATTGCACGTGCAGAAGCTGCGCCAGACCCACATAGATGAGCATCAGCGAGAGAGAGAAGATCAGAAAATCCATCAGGCTGTCCTCGCGCCGCGGAAGGTGAGCACGCCGATGAACATCGTCAGAAGGACGACCTCCGCGTAGAGCGGCTTGGAGACCAGCGTTATGAAAGAGGTCAGGATGCCCGCGCCCACGGCGGCCAGAAGCGCGCCGCGCACTGAGCCGATGCCTGCAACGATGGTCACAAGCATCGTGATCAAGATGACGTTCCAGCCCATATAGGCGGTCACCTGGGTAAAGACGCCCGAGAACACGCCCGAGAGCCCGCCCGCGCAACCCGCGATGAACCAGATCGCCACGGAGGTGCGATGCGGGTTGATCCCGCTTGCCATGGCTAGCTCGTGGTTATTGGCGAGCCCGCGCATCTGCTCGCCGAGCCCGGTATTGTAGATCATCCAATAGAGGATCCCGGCGGTGAGGAAGACGAGCACAAGCGCGATGAGTTGCAGGTTGGTGGCGCCAAGCCAGCCGATGCGCATGTAGATGATATTGGGCTCGTTGAGGAAAAGGTTCTCGGGCCCGACGACGAGGATCAGACCGTAACGGAGCATGAAAGAGACGCCAACCGAAAGGATGATCATCTCTGTGGGCCCCACGCCTCTGTTCAGGGCGGGCCGGAAGATCGCATAATAGACGCCGACGCTCATCGCGCCGGAAAGGAGCATGGCCGGTAGGATCGCCCCGTAGAAATGGACGCCCAGCACCACATTGAAAAGGATCGCGAAATAGGCGCCGAATGTGATGCTTTCGGCATAGGCGATGTTCATGAAGCCATTGAGATAGTAGATGAGCGTAAAGCCCATCGCCGCCAGGATCAGAGGCGAGGCCTCGAGCAGCCCAATGAAAATTGCATCTAAGAGCAGCATGACCATCCTTTCCTTTGAGGGCATGCCGCCGCGAGCGCGCGCGGCGGCACCCTCGCGTTATTCGGCAAACACCATGTCGTCGGGATTGAACGTGGTGACCTGCGCATACATCAGGCCGTCGCGCGTCACGTAGGCATCGGCCCCCTTATAGGGCTCGGCCAGCCAATCAGCTTCGACCCGCCACGAGACGTTGACCGTGTCGCCCACTGTCTTGACCTTCTCGGCGATGAACGTCGCCCCCAGGAAGCCACCTTCCGCGCGCGGGGTGCAAAACCCGGTGAACACGTCACCAATGGCCTGGCGGCCTTCGACCCAAACGCCGTTGGGCAGGATGAAGAGCACTTCTTCGGGATATTGCGCCATCAGACGATCCCAGTCGCAGGCATTAAGCGCCTCGATATGTTCAAAAGTAACCAGCTCTGCATTTGGCTGAAGCACGAGCGGCGGCAGGGCTTTTGAATGTCCGTCCGCCAGCGCAGAAAGCGGCATCAAGCCAATGCTTGCTGCAAGTATCGCTTTGAGTTTGATCATGTTTTTCTCCTCCACTGCGTGCCGTTTTTGCCCGGGCACATGGGCTGCCTGTGGGCCTTGAACGGCCTCTTTGTCATGCTGTGACCGGCCTGGATTGCAGCAGGTAGATATCGGATTTGTAGATCGCCCATTCGATGTCTTGGGGCCTGCCGTAATGCTGTTCGAGATCGACGCAGAGCGCCGCGAGCCGACTGATTTCATCGTCGGCGAGCACGCCGCCATGGGGTGTCTCTGATTTTTTGGTGCGGCCCTTGCGATCAACCACGTAGTGATCGGGCGTGACCTCCCCTGAAACGACCGCTTCGCCCAACCCGTGGACCGCTTCGATCAACATGCGATCCTTGCGGCGGGTGACGGGATGGATCGAAAACGCCACGCCTGCTTTGTCGGCATCGACCATGCGTTGCACGACGACCGCCATGCGCAGATCATCAAGCGAGCCTTTCTCCCCCCGGTAAAACAGCGCACGCTCCGAAAAGAACGAGGCCCAACAATCTATGACAGCCTTGCGCACGGCGTCATCGCCTTCGACGTTCAGATATGTCTCTTGCTGCCCGGCATAGCTTGCGGCCTCGCTATCCTCGGCGCTCGCAGATGACCGCACCGCGACTTTGCCGGACCCAAGGTCATGGTAGGCCGCGATGACTTCGGGCGGCACGATGGCCGTCTCTTCGACAAGCCGAACGGCGGCCGCATGATCTTGCGCCCGCGCGAAGCCGCGCAGCTTTTCCACATCGACGCTTTTCTCGAGCACGTCGGCAGGCACAGCGAAACCGCCCGGAACCGGTAGACCCTGCTGCGTCATCGATGCGAGGCTTGCCCCTTTGCCGCCCGCATCGGCGACCTCGCGGCATTGGGCATCCTGAAACCAGAGCACATTCTCGGACATTGGGCTTCCTTCTTGCGTGCAGATGCACCTTCTCTGTTGCGCCGCGAGCGACGCTGAAGATGCGGCCGTGGGTAGGGCCGTTCCCCGGCTGGGAGAAAACCGGGGAACGGTGTGGGAGCCGGACCCTTAGTTGAGGATCTCCACGACGCCCGTCGTTCCGTTCACGCGGAGCGTGTCTCCGGTTTTGATGTCCTTGGTGGCGACAGATGTCCCCACGACGGCGGGGAGCCCGAACTCCCGTGAGACAACCGCGGAATGCGATGTCGTGCCGCCGGCATCTGTCACCAGGCCGGAAATCTGGGTGAAAAGCACCACCCATGCCGGATTGGTCATGCGGCAGACAAGGATCTCGCCCTCCTCGACCGTGTGGAACTGATCGAGCGAGGTGATGACGCGCGCCTTGGCTTCGATCACGCCTGGCGACGCGGCAAGCCCCGTGATCTCGCCGGCCTTCGTCGGCGGCTTGCGATGAAACCGCTCGGGGAAGCCCCAGAGACCCGCATAAGGGAAATCAAGCGCCTCTTGGGTTGCCGTGCCGAGCCAGTCGGGGGGCCGCTTTTCTGTGGCGTCTTCATCTTCATCGCGACGATCTGAAACCAGCTCGCGGGCGTCATAGGCATCTTTATCGCCCACGAGCGCGCGCAGCTCATTGTAGCGCAAAAAGTTGATATCTTCGGCATCGTCGAGCATGTCGAGCGCGACCATCTTTTTGCCAATAGCGATGAGCACTGTGCGCAAACGCGCATTCGTGCCTTGATCGATGTAGAAATGATGGTCTGGCGTGAGCGGGTTCATCTTGAGCGAGCCGTCGAGCGCGGCTTGCAGCTTCTCGCGTGCTTCGCCTTCGACCCCGTCCATGCATTCAGCGATGGCCGCGTTCAGATCTTCTTCAACCTCTTTGATCGTCGAAGGATAATCATAATCCGACACGACATAGCCGCGAACTGCCTCGATCGCCGGGCCAGGGTTCTCGACCCAGAGCGGGAAGCGCGTCTCATGCGACCAAAGCGCCTTATGGCCGAATTCTTCGAGATAGGGTTCAAGCTGATCCTTGATCAGCGCGCGGCCCTCGTCGGATTTTTCAAGTTCCGTCATGACATCTGACGCCGTCGGCGCTTTGAAGGCTGCCTCAAGGGTCGCATTGCCCTTGACCGTCTCTTTCATCTTCCAGAGCGCTTCGACCGAGTCCCAATTGCGATCTTTCACAGAGCTTTGCAGCCGCCCTTTCAGGGCAGGATCGGCATCGGGCTTGAACTCATCGATTGCGCCGTTGAGCGCCATCGTCGCCGAGAATTGCGAGAAGTTCAGCATCCAGTGGATTTTCCAGTGGCGATCATGGATGTCGATCATGTCTTCGAGCAAGACGGCAAGCGCGGTGAGCGATGCGTTTTCTTTATCGAACCCGTCGATATAGGCGAAGTTTGTCTTCATCTCCGGCAGGATACGATCGTTCCACCAATCGAGAAAGTTCTCGGCATAGTGCGGAAGCACATCGCCAAGATATGCGCCGATCTTGCCCGCATATTCAGGGTCATGGGGGACACGTGGCACATAGCGGTTCTGATACTCAGTCGCCTCGACATGGATGCCGGGCGCTGCCGGGAGCGCCGCCGTATAAAGATATCCGTTCACATTCTTGGCGACCCAATCGCTCGCGAAGGGCGTGCCAAAGCGGCGAAACATATGATCGCAGGTGAGCCACCATCCGCCAATGTCGAAGAACATCGGAGAGAGCGGGTTGGGGCAATGGAGGTCATCGAGGATCCAAAAAAGCCCCTCTTCGCCTTCGCCCCACGTGACGGGAAACTCATCAGTACCGAGGTTTTGGCCCAGTATGGCCGTGTCATCTAGGCTCATAACGCCCTCCCTTATCGCCCATTATTCGGCTGTTAGGTGACAATATGCAGCAGGCTGTTCTTGGGTCAAGCGATTATCGATAATTTATTATCTATATTATGCAATCGCAGAAAGTCACCCAAATCATTGATAAAATTACAATATCCTGGTGTCTCCGGTTTCGGCATACACAGATATACCGACACTCGAGGCCAAAATCGCGCTAAGAAATCTTCCCAATCGAATCCCGGAAGCTGTAGCTCATCTCGTTTTCGCCAACGCGGATCACGATCTCTTCGACCCAGCCGGGCTCGCCGGGATCACGAATGCCCAAGCCCTTGATCAGGATCGCCCGCATGACAGGCGAATGCGTGACACAGGCCACGACCAGATCCCGCTTGCCTTGGGCCACCTCGGGCGCGGCGCGAAAGCTCCGCGCAAAATGCAGGATACGGCGCGCCACGGCGGCCGCGTCTTCGCCCGGGGGGCTCTCATGGTGGACCCAAAACTCGATCCTGTCGGGCGCCTGAAGGAAGCCGCGGTAAAACGGGTGCTCCATCACGGCGGCGGGCGTCATGGCGAGATGCTCGCATTGCTCGGCGAAAAATTCCGCTGTCGATCCCATCTCCACGCGGCTCCCCGCCAGGTGGATATCAGGGTTGCGCAGCGCGAACGCTGCCGCCACCTCGGGCGCGGTCGGATCGATTTCCTGACGTAGGATTTCTGCGGTTTGCCTTGAGCGTTTGGTGCGGGTGCCCAGAAAGACAAAGCGGGCATTCGCGCCGCCCAAGGCCTTGAGACGGGGGATCGCGGCATCGATATCGGCGCGCGAATCCTCTGTCAGGGGCATGTCGCCTTTATGAGAAGGCACCTTAGCGTGGCGCAGAAAAGCGAGGACGACGTTGCTCATGGCTTGGCTCTTGTGATTGTGGGTTGGCGCGGACCAAAAAGAGACTTTCGCCGCCTCGGGCACGGCCCGCGGCAACCGGCTTTCTGTGTCATGCTGCCGAGCTTGTGCCGACCATATCCGTGACTTCCGCGTCGTTCTCGAAGACGACCTTCATCACCTCTCCGAACTCCTCCACATGCTGGCGCATCGCCGCACCACACGCGGCATGATCACCTGCGCGAATGGCATCAACGATTGGATAGTGACGCCCGGCTAAATCAATGTCGGATTTGTGCGTTATGAGATTGCTCAAGGTCACGAAAGTGCGCGCCTCGATCATCAGCGAATTCCAGGTCTCGATGAGGATCGAGTTGCCGGAAGCCTCGATGATCGTTCGGTGAAACTTCACATCCCATTTCGCCATGGTGCGTGCATCCTTGGCTTCGAAAGCCTTCGTCATGCGATCCACGCAGACTTCCAACTCATCGAGATGCTTTTGCGCTGACGAGGCGGCGAGTGTCCCGGCCAGATGCTCAAGGCTCGCGCGCACAGGATAAATTTCCATCACTTCGCGCTGATCGATGCGGCGCACGCGCGCGCCTTTATGGGGCTGCACCTCGACAAAGCGCATCGCCACCATGTCGCGCAGCGCCTCACGCACGGGCGACTGGCTGATGCCCATCCGCTTCGCAATCTGCGATTCGACCAACCGGTCGCCTGGCTTTACGCGACCCGACATTATGTCATCGAGCAGTTCTTCTTTGACCTGATCGCTCAATACGACTCTCTGGATCACGGTTTTGGCCTCCTGCTGCGGTGCTGCGCCTGCGTGACGTCGCTCGCTTTGCTTCGGTCACTCTCTGAACATCCTTGGCAACAAACGGTGCCATGATGACCAGAGAATGGGTAAGGCATGCGCGACTTGAGATGAGGTAGCGCGGCACCCCGGGATGGTCAACGATTATCGATAACCGGTTATGTGGGAATTTTCTTGCCTGCGCCCGACAATGCACTCATCTAAATATTATGATAGCACTGTCACAGCCCCTCTTTCGCGGGCCTGATCCCATTCAGGCGATTGTGGACGGACCGGAAAGCACAGTTCTTGCCGTTATCGCGGGGACACAAGGCCCCGCCTATCGCCCCGTGGGAACGACGATGGCTGTGATGTCGCAGGGGTGGCGCACGGGCTCGCTCTCTTCGGGTTGCATTGAGGCTGATATAGCGCGACAGGCCATGAGCGCCCTTGAAACAGGCGCGCTAAAATGCCTCCGCTACGGGCGCGGCTCTCCGTTTCGCGATATCGAGCTACCTTGCGGTGGCGGCCTTGATATTTTGCTGATCCCAAAACCCGACCGCGCCGCCTTGCGGCAGGTTAGCGCCCGTCGAAAGCGCCGGCAGGGCTGCACGCTGGAGATAAATTGTGTTGATGGGTCAATGCGTTGTCTGCATGCAGGCCCAACAGCGCGGGAGGGTGATGTGTTGCGCGTGCGCTTTGAACCCGCGCTGCGGTTCGTGATCTTCGGCAAAGGCCCGGAGGCCAGCACCTTCACGGCGCTCGTTCAGGCGGGCGGCTATTCAAACGTGCTTTTATCTCCTGATGAAGAGACCCGGCAGAGCGCCGCCATGCTCGGCAGCAAGACCGAGCCGCTCCGAGCGCCCGCTTTGCCCGAGAGCATTGAGATTGATGAGCGCACTGCGATATCCCTTTTCTTCCATGATCATGATTGGGAGCCGCCCATACTTTCTAAGGCCCTCGAAAGCCCGGCATTTTATATCGGGGCCCAAGGCAGCCAGCGCGCCCGCGACCTTCGCAATCAGGCGCTTTTGGCGATGGGCGTGGAAAGGGCCGCGCTAGGACGCATCCATGGGCCGGTGGGCCTGATCCCGTCGGCCCGGGATCCCGGCACGCTGGCGGTTTCAGTGCTCGCCGAGATCCTCGCAAAAGCGCAGGCTCCGTGGTCATAGCGCGAGGCCTCGCCGGGATTATGCTCGCTGCCGGGCGATCCCGGCGCTTTGGACGCGCGGACAAGCTCATCGCGCCCTATGAGGCGAGACCGCTCATCTGCCATGCAGCCACGGCGCTCAGCGCGATCAGGCCCGAGCATCTGATCGTCGTGACGCGATCGTCGCGGGTAGCAGCGCTCCTGCCGGGTTGGCATGTCGTCGCGCCTGAAGCAGGCCTGCCCCAATCGGCGTCGCTGCGCGCAGGCATTGCCGCCGCGATAAAGCGCGACGCGCAGAGCGCGCTCATTGTGCTGGGCGACATGCCGGCGGTGACAAAGCCGCTCCTTGAAGCAGTCGTCGCGCGGATGGGCGAAGGTCAGGCGGCGGCGGCCACCGATGGCAAAAGGCGCTTGCCGCCGGCCGGTTTCCCCAAAGCCTATTTCAGCGATCTGATGGCGGCCCAGGGGGATCAAGGCGCGCGCGCGCTCCTCGCCCAGATTCCGGGGCCGCAGCTGGTTTTGGCCAAAGCCTCTGAACTTCACGATGTCGATCGACCGGCTGATCTCAACTAAGGCTCAACTCAATCCGCCGCGTCGAGACGGAAGCTCTCCTGCGGAAAGAACTTTGCCAAGCGGATATCGGCGGTGCGCGCATGGCCTTCCATGCCTTCAAGGCGGCTGATCCGGGCCGTGGCCTCCGCCACGGGACGCGCTCCGCTTCGCGTCGCGCGTTGCCAGGTCACCGTCTTCATGTACTTTTGCACCGAGAGGCCCCCGGTATAGCGCGCCGCGCCAGATGTCGGGAGAACATGGTTCGGCCCCGCCGCCTTATCGCCAAACGCGACAGTCGTTTCTTCCCCCAGGAAAAGCGAGCCATAAGAAGAAAGACGCCCCAGCCACCAATCAAGATCGGCGCATTGCACATGCAGATGTTCGGGGCCGTAACGGTCTGACGTTGCAGCCATTTCTTCGCGGGTGTCGCATAAGATCACATCCGCGTAGTCCTGCCAGGCCGCGCGTGCGTTCTGGCCGTTGAGATCAGGCAGCTCTGCGATCATTCGAGGCACGTCTTCCATGACACGCTCCGCAAGCGAGACATCGCTCGTCACAAGCCAGACCGGCGAGTTATAGCCGTGCTCGGCCTGACCGACGAGATCCCAGGCGACAAGATGCGGGTCGGCGGTTTCATCGGCGATGACCATCGAATCCGTAGGACCCGCGAACATATCGATGCCGAGTTCTCCGAAGAGCATGCGTTTGGCCTCTGCCACGAACTGGTTGCCGGGCCCCACCAGAATATCGGATTGGGGCAACCCGAACATGCCCATGGCCATCGCCGCCACGCCCTGAACGCCCCCCATGTTAAGGATCGCATCGGCCCCGGCGAGATCCATCGTGAAGAGGATCGCATCGGGGATCCCGTATCCCGGCTTCGGAGGCGAACAAGCGGTCACATGGCCCACGCCCGCAACCCGCGCGGTCGTGATCGTCATGAGCGCCGAGGCGACATGGCTGTATCGCCCTCCGGGCACGTAACAGCCCGCCGCGCCAACGGGGATATGCTTTTGCCCGGCGATAAACCCTGGCCTGACTTCCATCTGCGCATCTTTGATTGTCTGCCGCTGCATCTCGGCGAACCGCCGGATATTGTCATGGGCGAAGCGGATATCGTCCTTTAGGCGCTCGGGCACCCGTTCGATTGCGGCATCGATCTGGTCTCTGGGCGCGAGCGGCGGCCCGCGCCACCCGTCGAGTTTGTCCGCATAGCCCCGCGCGGCCTCGTCGCCCCCGGCGCGCAAGGCGGTGAGCATTTCAGAGACGGTTGCGCGGACATCGCCTTGGGTGTCTTCAGCCGCCCGCGCGGCCCGTTTGAGATAGGTCACGGCCATCGGCCCGCTCCCCCCTTTTTATTGGCATGTCAGGATAAAGCTCCGAGACGCCAGGGGAGAAGACAGACGCCCTCACCCCCGGCGCGCGGCGCCTCGTCGCCGTGTCAGCCAAGCGGGAGAATGCGGGTGTTCCACGGTCAGTCCTTTTGATCCGCGCGCCGGAACGCGCCTTGAACGATCCGGTCGATCACCATCGCCACGAAGAGGATCGCGAAGCCGCCGAGCAGCCCCGGCCCCTTCGCCGCGAATTGCAGCGCTTCAAGGATCACCTGCCCGAGCCCGCCGCCGCCGATAAGCGAGATGATCACGACCATGGAAAGACACATCAGGATGGTCTGGTTCACACCGGTCATGATCGAGGGCAGCGCGAGCGGTAGCTCCACATCTTTCAAGAGCTGCCAGCGCGTTGCGCCAAAGGCTGTCGCCGCCTCCTTGATCGAGTCTGGCACGCCGCGCATGCCCAGCGCCGTGAGGCGGATCACCGGCGGCATCCCGAAGATGATCGTCGCCAGAATGCCGGGGGGGTTGCCGGTTCCGAAAAAGGCGATGATCGGGATGAGATAAACGAAGGCGGGCAAGGTCTGCATGAGATCGAGCACAGGCTCGGCAAAGCCATAGGCCCGTTTCGATTTGCCGAACCAGATCCCAAGGGGGATGCCCATGACGACGCAAAGCACCACAGCCGCGCCAACGAGAGCCACGGTCTCCATCGCGATTTCCCAGTAGCCCAGGAAGGCGATGTAGGCGAGCGCGGCGGCTGTGAAGATCGCCACGCGCGGACCAGCAGAGCGCCAGCCCACCACGATGATCACCGTCATCACCACGGGCCAGGGTGTCCCGATAAGGGCGAGGCTGATGGCATCGAGCACTTGCCTCACCAAAAGGACAATGCCGTCAAAAGCGCCCGCGCCATTGCGCGCTGCATCGTCGATCACACCTTCGAGCCAGCGCGCGCTCACCGAATACGTATCTGGATTTGCGGGAAATTCCGCCATCCATTCGGGGACGCCCTCAACCGTGAACCGATAGACGGTCAGCGGCACGATCACCAAGCCGAGCGCAAGCCCGAGCGCGAGGTTGCGCGTGCTAAAGCCGGACGGTGTCGCATCGGGGTCGACCCGCCAGCGCGCATATTGCTTTTCATAGGCGATGTTCGAATAGACCGCCTGGCCCACCCGAAGGATGACCAAAAGCGCCAGCCCTGTGATGAGAATGGTCATCGCATCCGCGGCAGCGGCCTCGGCGGCCTCGCGCGAGCGCTCCGCGGCGCGCATGAGGTTGTTGCCCAGCGTCTCGAAGCGGCTGCCGTCTTCTCCCGCCGCCGCAGCCTCGGCTGCGCGCTGCAAGAAGTCTTGCGCGCGCGCTTCCTGGCGCTCGGCCTGCGCGAGATCCGCCGCGCCAAGCTGGCCCCATGTGCCGCGCCCGATCTGCACGAAAGCGATGATTTCAAGGATGATAAAGCCCCAGAACATCCCCCAGACACCGCGCGCTGCCGCCCAGAAAGGGCCCGCGAGCAGAGCGCCCAAATTAAAGGTGCGCGGAATGCCAGAAGTGGCATCGTGTATCGTGTGAAACGCGTCGGCGTAATACTCTGCGCGAGGGCCCGCGAACGCGCTGATTGAATCGTCCAGCGCCGCGCGGTCGACCTCAATGTCGCGCACCGCGCCGGTCGAAGGCGCCTCATTGGCCGCCCCGCCCAGGCTATCGGGGTCAATCGTCGTCATTTCAGCGCCCTCCCTGGATGCCGCGCAGAAGCACTGTTTTAGAGATCACACCCACCGGCACGCCCCCATCTTCGACGACAAGCGGGCCGTCGGTTTCAACGGATACGTCGATGAGGGAATCGAGATCGCTGTCGCCGGTCACGCGCGGTGCGCCTTCCGGCACGCCCGCGCCGTTGATCGGCTCCATGATCGTATGCGCCTTGACGAGCTTGAGGCGCGATATGCCCTGAACGAATTCGCGCACATAATCATCGGCGGGCGAGGTCACGATTTCCTCGGGCGTGCCGATCTGCACGATCACACCGTCTTTCATGATCGCGATGCGGGTTCCGATGCGGATCGCCTCATCGAGGTCATGGGTGATGAAGAGCGTTGATTTATTGAGATCCTTGACCAGCGTTTTGAACTGGTCCTGAAGCTGAAGCCGGATCAGCGGGTCAAGCGCCGAGAAGGGCTCGTCCATGAGCAGGATTTCAGGGTCTGACGCCAAGGCCCGCGCGATGCCCACGCGCTGCTGCATGCCGCCTGAAAGCTCCTTCGGCAGACGATCTTCATAGCCCGCGAGATCAACGAGGCTCAGGCAATGGTCAGAAATGGCCCAGCGCTTCGATTTGGGGATTTTACGAATTTCGAGCGGATAGCCCACATTCTCGCGCACGGAGCGATGGGGCATGAGCGCCATATGCTGAAAGACCATGCCGATATGGCGCGCGCGCATCTCCCGCAGAGCGGTGGTGTTCATCGCGCTCACATCTTCGCCCAGAACCCGGATCGTTCCCGCCGAAGGCTCAATGAGGCGGTTCACATGGCGCACAAGGGTCGATTTGCCTGACCCTGACAGCCCCATGATGCAAAAGATCTCGCCCCGCGCGACATCGAATGTCGCGTCACGAACGCCGATCACGGTGCCAAATCGCGAAAGCGCTTCAGGCTTTCCGATGCCCTCATCCTTGGCCGCTGTGATGGTCTCTGCGGCACGATTGCCGAAAACTTTCCAGACCCCCGAGAGCTCGACTACGTTTTCGGTCATCTTCCTGGCACTCCGGCTTAGTCCTTTGGAAAGCGCGCGAGATCGCTCCCGCGCGCTCTCATGTTCAATCTCGCGGCTTACTCGCCGGTGAGCCAGCCGAGAACGACGTCCTCGTTATTGTCGACCCAGGTCTGAGCGTATTCTTCGACAGGCGTGTCGTTCACAGAAAGCTCAAAGCCGGCCTCGGAGAGAACGGCAGGCGGGATCGCATAATTATCGAGCATCGCTGCAACTTCGGGGAAGTTATCGCGGACATTCGCGGCATAGTGGAGATGCAGCTTCGCGCCATTCCAGGCCGTGGACGCCTCAGACATTTCAAGCCAGTTCGGGTCATCGGTCGGCTGGACGATGGTCCAGGTCGCCGGATCATGGGCGGGCTCTTCAAGGTAGACGAGATCATATGCCACGAAGATGAAGTGCGGCTCATAGCAGAAGCCGATCCAAGCTTCATCGGCATTGGCCGCCGCACCAAGCTCACCCCAGGCGACGGTGCCGTCATATTGCTGAAGGTCCATCACCTGGTCATAGCCATATGATTTCGCGCGGATCTGCTCGATCACCGTCGAGGCCCAGCCCGGCGCGCCGATCCAAACCTCGGGCGTGCCGTTTCCGTCTTTGTCGAAGACGGCCATCTTATCGGGGTCGGTGAGATCGTCGATCGATGTGATGCCATAGGTGTCGGCGGTGTATTGCGTCACGCACATGCCCTGCACGGCCTGAACCGGGTTTTGGTTCGCGACGACGGTGCCGTTTTCCTGCACATAGGTCTGGTGCAGGTTGGCCTGGTTGGGCAGCCACACCTCAGGATGCAGGTGCATCGAGCCTGAATCCATCGCTTCGAAGATAATCGGGTTGGTGCCGTTCTGAAGCTCAACTTCGAGGCCGAAATTCTCTTCGATCACGATCTTGAGGATGTTGGACGTCGCATTCGCGGCGGGCCAGTTCGGCACGCCCAGAACAAGATCAGCGGCGGAGGCCGCGCCAGCTAGTCCGATAAGCGCGGCCGCGCTCGTCATGGTAAGGGTCTTCATGTCGTTTCTTTCTCCCTGTCGAGATTTGGGGCCGCCGAGGCGGCATTCACGGAGAGGCGTTCCTCTCCGCGAGCGAACCGGACCGTTGCATCGACCAGAAGATCGAGTGCGTCGAAGACCGGAACAGGGGCGCGAAGGTCTCGCGCCACCAATGAGAATTCGCTGCAACTGACGCAGATAGAGCGGGCCCCCGCCTGAGCCAGCGCCTGTGCTTCGCGTCCAATCTGGGCGCGCGCCTCGGGTGTCACGCCCCGAGACTTGATCGTCTTGATGCTCTCAAGCGTCGCGGCGGGGTCGCGGAGCTCCAAAAGCGCAAGGCCGCGCGCGGCCGCGGGCGCGTTGAAGACGCCCGCACGCGCCAGCGCCGGTGACCCCAAAAGCCCAAGAGCCCCCCCCGGTGCAAGCCGCGCTGCATGATCAAGGGCCAAATCAACCATAGACAGAAAGGGGATGCTCACAGCCTCGCGCACCTGAGCCGCATAATGGTGCGCCGTATTGCAGGGCATCACAAGCGCCGCCGCGCCCGCCCTTTCGAGCCTTTGCCCCATCTCTGCCAGCGCCCGCCCGGGATCACCCACGCCGCTCCCAAGGATCGCTTCGATCCGGCTGGGGACTTGCGTGTTTTGATCGACAAGAAGGGGGATGTGATCGGCGTCGTCCTGTGCATCGACAGCCCCAAGCACGCGCTCCATGAAAAGGATCGTTGCCGCGGGCCCCATGCCGCCGAGAACGCCCACAGGCTTCACGCGGCGCGCTCCGGCTGAGCCATGCTGCGAAGGGCGGCACCCCTACCTCCGATCTGGCCGCTCTTAGATGCTCTCATGCCTCCGCTCATGCCATGAGAGCATAGCGCGCGTGCTATCGGGGCAATGATCGCCCCGCCAAAGGCCGCGCCTATCGCGCGAGATTGGCGGGGTGACGCCAAGCAACAGCGCGAAAAACAGGCATCTTTTTCGAAGTCGCCGCGCCTTTGATCGCTGAGTGAGGCGGCTTTGCGCAAACCGCCGGCAGGGCCGCTATGGCTTTGGGTCTTGCTGACCAGCCGAACCCTGCCCCACGCGCCGCGGAGCCATGCAGAGACCACCCCCATAGCGGCCCTATTCCGCCGCCAGGGCGCTGGCATCGCTGTGGAGATGGCTTCGCTCGAAGGCCCAATCATACCCAAAGAGCCCCACCGAGCCGCCAGTGTGCAAAAACACGATCCGCTCTCCATCCGCACCGAGCTGCCCCTTGCGGATGAGATCGATCAGCCCCGCCGCGCCTTTGGCCGAATAGACCGGATCAAGCAGGATCCCCTCAAGCTCGGCAAACATTCGGATCGCC
>JBCCTH010000035.1:0-17397 GCA_039198835.1 Pseudomonadota bacterium
GCTCGGAGCAGACACTCATCGTGCCCATGGGCGGCTTCTCGCACCATGACCGCCCGGGCGGTGCCATCGAAGACCCGGAGCTCAGAGAGACATTCCTGAACGCCGTCAAAACCAGGATCGCGAGCCACGTGCGCCTCAAAGTGATGCCGCACCACATCTTCGATCCGGAAGTCACGCAGGCGATCAAAAGCGCGCTGCCGATGACCTTCGCCAATGAAAAGGAAGCCGCCCATGGCTGACGCCGCCGAACTCAATGCCAAAAAAGACGCGCTCATCGCCACGGCGCGCCGATGCTTCGAGCGCGGGCTCCAGACAAATGCGGGCGGCAATCTTTCGGTGCGCCTTAAAAGCGCGGACGCCATCGTGATCAAGCCGTCGGGCGTGGGTTTCGCGGAATGCACGCGCGAAAATCTCCAGGTCGTGCATCTTGACGGCACGATTGAACCGTCAGACCACAAGCCCTCAAAAGATCTGGGTTTTCATCTCGATCTCTACCGCATCCGCGAAGATATCGGCGCGGTCGTTCATTGCCATTCACCCTGGGCAACGGGCTATGCCAGCGCGGGGCTCGAGATCCCCTGCTTGACGGTGCAGACGATTGAAAAGATCGGTCGGATGCCGCTGATCCCGCTCTCAGAAAATGGCGGCCCTCAAACGGAGGTCGAGATCAGCCCTGTCTTTGCGGATAACGCGGTCGTGGCCGCGGTGCTGGCAAATCACGGCACGGTAGGTGTCGGCGCGACGCTCATGAAAGCGCAATATCTCGCCGAAATCATCGAAGAGACGGCCCATATCGCCTTTGTGCGCGACACGCTGATGCGCGCTCATGGCAAAACCACCGCCGATCTCCCGGCCTTTGGCACGGCCGCCGAGGCGCAACAGCAACGCGCCACCTGACACTAGACCGCGGGCATTTGTTGGGTTGCGCAATGGATGCCGCCGCCCAGTTCGCCCAAAACATCGACGTTGAGCATGACGATCTCGCGCCCAGGATAGTAACGCGCGAGCGCGGCGCGGGCGATCTCGTCGGTTTGTCTATCACCGAATTCAGCGGCAATGATCGCCCCATTACAGGCATAGTAATTGGCATACGACGCCACGAACTCGTCATCAGTGACACGGCGTTCATTGGGCTCGGGAATAACGCTGACATCAAGGCCAGCGGCAAGAAGCGCATCATGGGTCTCAAGCGCGGCTTGGTGGAACGGGTCATCATCGAGCGGCTCATCGGGCAAATTGACAAGCGCGCGCCCCGGGCCGGTGAACCGCGCGAGGCTGTCGATATGATAATCCGTGATGTCCTGGCCCCAGACACCGGGCGACCAAATCATCCGCTCCGCGCCATAGGCGCTCAGAAGCCTGTCTTCGATCTCGTCGCGGCTCAGCCCCGGATTGCGATCCGGGTTCACCCAACTGCTTTCATGGGCCATCAAAAGCCCATGGCCATCATGTTCGACCCCGCCGCCTTCACCGCGCAAGCCAGTTGGCAAGAGCGGCAGCCCGAGCCGTTCGGCAACGCGGGCCGCGATCCGGCTATCGCGGCGGTTGACCTGCTTTTCGCCCCAGCCGTTGAAATGGATATGCGTGATGGCAAGATCACCGGCATCGCTCACAGCGAAAATCGGGCCGGCATCGCGGCACCAGAGATCCTCGGTGGGAATATCCCAGAGCGTCACCTGATCTGAAAGCAAGTTGCGCGCGCCTGCGTGATCGCCGCGATCCGCGAGCATGATCACGGGCTCGAACTCCGCGATGGTATTCGCGATATCAGCGATGGTCTCTTGGGCGGCGCGCAAGAACCAGCGGTCAGCATAGACCCGCCGGTTCACCGGCCATTGCATGAAAGTCAGCTCGTGAGGGTCTTCCTCGGGGGGCACAAAATAGCCCGTTCTCGCAAGCGCCGCCGTGCCGCCTAACATTCCGACCGCACCCGCAGCACTCGCGCCCAAAAGGATCTCACGTCTCTTCATCTCGCTCTAACCTCCGCTTTGAGGTGCAGGCAAAGCGCACGCTTTCATATGATGTTAGCGCGTAAATTGCTGCGTGTCTCCAGGGTGAAGCCGTGCGCGCCGTTCAGCAAGCAAAAAGCGGCCCACCCCGCGAGGAGCAGACCGCTGCAATGGCCAAGGGGCCGATCAGAGAAATTCGATCAGAAGCGATCCCGCCACGGCAAGAACCCACACGATGATGAGGGTGACCATGGCCCAAGTGGAATAGATGATGAACTTTGCTTTCATCGTCGCCTCTTTGAACTTCCCGTCAGAGGTTTTCACCTTGAGGCCCCATTTGCCTTTCGCCCCGTCAATGACAAGGACAATGAGAGAAACGAGGCAGCCAATGGCAGGCGGATAGAATACAGGGCTCGGGCCCGTGATCGCCAGATAAAAGAGCCATGCGCCAATTCCGGCAACCAGCAGATAGGCGAGAACATGGTAAAGGAGTTTGAAGATCGGAAGCGTGTTATCCGCGGAAGCAGTAGTAGGCATAATAAATCTCCTTAAAATCAATGCAGCTAAACTAGCATAAGTGGACAGGATACACTGGGAAAAACCGTGAGCTCACCGCGAAAAGACCGTGAAATTGCGGCCTCTCGAAAGCGCCGCGCGCGGAAGACTAAATTCGAATGAG
Source organism: Pseudomonadota bacterium (assembly GCA_039198835.1). GTDB lineage: Bacteria > Pseudomonadota > Alphaproteobacteria > Rhodobacterales > Rhodobacteraceae > Shimia_B. Next base: position 2,629 of record JBCCTH010000035.1, read on the forward strand.
CGAGAGCAGGGTTGGGATTGAGCGTATGAACATGATGAGCGCCCAAATGAGAGCGAAAATTGAAAAGACAATCGCCAGGATCGCATCGCCGACCGAATGCAAAAGGCCCGGCAACAGCGCGAAAACGAGGCCAACCAGAAGCCCGCAGACAAATCCTGTCGCCGCGGTAAAGACGAGCGTCTTGTTCTTCAGATAGCGCCAGCTTGAGAGAAAGAGGCATATGAGCGCCCCTGCCCGCAAAAGTGTCACGACCCCGATCACAAGCGTGACCCCGTTGGTCGCAAAGCTTCCGAAAACGGCGAGATAAACAAGCGGCCCAAACGGCAAAGCCACCAGGAGCGACAACATCAACACGAGCTTGAGGATCGCCGCGGTGAGCGCGACGAGCGCGAGGATGAGCGCCGCCACATAAATGAAGGGCGTAAGCAATGCGCGCACCTTGCTATGGAGCGGCGCGGGCATGACAGTTGAGGTGACGAGCGTGATCACGAGCCACAAAAGCAGGCCATCCACCAGCGCCAAAGCGGGGATCGCGAGGCCCGCCGCCGCGCTTTGTTCCGTGAACCGCGTGGCAAACCCCATCCCCAGCTCGAGGCCAAACGCCAGAAGCGCAAACGCGCCCGCCGCCCAAACGAGCGATATCCGCCCGAGCCTCATTGCGCGCGCCTCAGCGTGAAGCGGCAATCACGGTCGCTCGGGCAGCGCAGCTCAAGAACCCCGCCATCCGAGAAGACCGAGAGGTCAAAAGCGCCGTCCTGCGGCAGCCTGTGACGCCCCTCTTCGGGTTGAAGCACCCGCGTCTCGCCGTCATCGGCCGGTTCAAAACGCGCCTCACCCTGGCCCTGGCCGATCGAAATCCGCGCCACGCGAACACGAAAGCCCCCTTCGCCCACGCGCAGGCGACATGTGCGACGCGACGCAAGCGCCACGCGCCGCCCGCTCAGGGAACAACCCGGCGACGTGGTCGAAAGATCTGACATCTCAAGATCCATGCGCAGCACCGCGCCAATGCTGCGCTCAAGAGAGGCCGAGACCCGTTCAATCGATCCGTTGCTCCGCGTCACCCCCACCGCGAGCAGCCCCCAAGAGAGGGCTACCACGAAGATCAAAAGGAAGAGGAGACGCGTCACAGGGCCGCTCTCAGGGGCGCACGATCTGCGGCAGTTCGCGCAAGATCAGGTTGGGGTTGATCACAAGCTGCCTGTTGAAGCGCAGCGTCTCAGACCGGTTTGGGCGGCTGTCGTTATAAGCCGATTCAAAGCGTCCTACGAGCTGCCCTTCCATGATCCGCATGCGGATCCTGCGCTTAACAAAGCCCTGATCGATGAGCATGCGAACCTCAGGGCCCGCAATGGCGGCTTTCTCTTCGCCCCAGTCGCAATCACTGGGCGAGCAAGAGGCAAACATCTGGATGCTATAGCTGTCAGGCCGCGATGCCGCGCCATTGCAGTTGGGTTTGATGATGATCTTCGTGACGCTGCGCGTATTGCGGTCGGCGTTGCTCCAGGTGCCCGCGAACGGCGCTGTCGCGCAGACACTCACACGCGGCGCGCGGGGCGCGGTGAGCACGATGCGCGTATTGGGCGGTACCCGCGTGTTGAACGGCGGATTTTGCGCGCTGACACGCCCGCTCGCGCCCACGCGTTCCGGCTGATCGACCCGCACAGCGTTGAGATTAAACCCCGCTTGCTGAAGGATCTGGCGCGCGCGCGAGACTGTCTGGTCGGTGACGGGCGGCATCGTCAGCAGCGCCTGGGTTGGAACGGTGAGCACAATCGTCGTGTTGCGCCCGATCTCGATGCCTTGTTCGGGAACTTGGGCGGTGACTGTCCCGTTGGCCCCGTTGCGCTCCGGTTCCTCGATCCGCACGAGAGATGAAGGGATGCCCGCATCCGCCAAAGAGCGACGCGCCTGAGCCAAGGGCAAATCCGTCACCTTGGGCATGATCACGGGCGCTTCCGTCGGGATCACGAGAGCCACCTCAGTCTCTTCGACGAGAAAGTCACCCATGACGGGGCGTTGATCGGTCACAAGGCCGGTCGCATCGCGGACAGGCGGTGTCTCGATCGTGATATCGCCGGTCTCGATGCCGAGGTCCTGAAGCGCCTCGATGGCAACTTGGGGCGCCGCCCCGGTCACATTCGGCATCTGAAGGGCCGTAACTTCGAGCACGACATCGACCTCCTCGCCAAACGCCACCTCTGGGTCCGGGGTCTGGCCGGCCACAAGGCCGGGATCAGGAAAGTCTTCTGAGATCGGGACCGGCACAGTCGAGACCGAAGCAAGCAGCTGCCCGTCGAGCTGAGATTGCGCCTGCGCGATGGTCATCCCCTCCATGTTGGGCAGGCCGCCCGGCCCCCTGAGCAGGAAATACGCGCCGACCCCGCCGCCGATCAGCACCAGGACACCGATCACAAGCGCCGCGATCAGCCCCCATTTCGGGCCACCTGACGCAGCCACCGCGCCTGCGGCGATCGTCGCGGTCACCACATTGCTCAGATCGGTGTTTTCCTCCGGCAAGGCGGGCTCAAAGGCCTTGAGGCAAAAGGCGATCTCCGCGGGCGACGCATCGGCTGGCGGTGCAATCTCAACCTCGATCTTGCGCGTCTCATTGGCATCAAGCGTGATCGTGTCATCGCCAGAAATCGTGATCCAGTCGGGCACAGCGCCCTCGCCCGCGGGATCAGGCACAACCCGCAGCGCGACATCGAGCTTTCGCGCGGTCACGTTGACGACATCAAAACTCACTGTGCCGGGCGCATCGGGCCCGGCGGCGATCTCGCCTTGGGATTCTGAGATGTTTACAATTTCAGCCATGGTAATCTCCTATGAAAATAAATGTATTCAGTGGTTTAATCGTCTGCGGGCCAGATCAGTTCATGGGTGATATGGGCCGGTTTCATCAATCGGATCACCGCTTCAATCAGACCGCCGCTCGCCTCGCTGCCCCGCGCGCAATGGACCGCGATGTGAAAAGGCCGTTCCGCATCCGGGCTTTCATCGAGCGTAAAATCTCGGCCCGTCGCCACCTTGAGCGCGTGCAACAAGGCCTCGGGCGTGCCGCGACGATCCAGCAGCGCGGGCGCATCGCTCAGAATATCGCGAAAGGCCCGTTCATTGAGCTGCGCCGAGGATCCACGCGCAAAAGGCAAAAGCGCATCGAGCCCCAGCATGCGGGCAAGCAACGGCAACATCCGCGCCGGGCAGTGATTTGGGTCAAGCGCGGCCCCGATGCCCGCGATCTGCCGCTCCACCGGATCGATCATCCCCGCCATGACATCAAGAAGCGCGGCGATGGGTGTCCCCTCTTGCGCAGCCTCGCGCCAGAATTCGGGAAGAAAGCGCGCGATCTGATCAGCTTTCATCGCCCACCTCCTCGATCTCGTGTGCCCCGGCGCTGCAAAAGAGCCAGTTTGAGGGCAGCGTGACCGATCCCACATGGGTGCGGCTGCTCGTGCGAGCGAAGGTCTGCCCGTCCTCTGTGCGGTAAAGCCCGCCGCCGATGCCGCCATCCTCAAGCCCGGGTCCGGCCATGGCGCGGCTGTCATTCGACGCGAGAACATTGATCGGCTGAAGCAGATCGAGGCTGCGCTGCGGCAAGCCGCAATTTACATCTGAGGGCCGCCATTGCGGGTCAGGATCGGTCAGCGAAAGCGTCTGAACGCCCGCGCGGTGGGTAGCCACCAAAACCATGTCGCCCTTGAACGCGATCCCCCGGCAGCTTTCTCCGTTCCACCCCTTCGGATAGGGGCGCACGCGCGGCGCATCGCCCGCTTTGCCGGTGACGCGATATTCAAAGCAGCCCTGCCCTTCGACCCCGCGCGAAACACGCACGCCCGCCCAGACCCGCGCCTGCCCGCCGAATTCATGGGTTCTCAAAATGCGCAACAAGCCTTTTTCCATCCCCGCCGGCCCGATGGGGATGAACGTGCCCGGCAAACCGTCTTCGGCAGAGTAAAAGAGCCCCTTGTCATCGCCCGACAGAAAGACCGTGTAGCGCTGCGCGGATCCCACGGGGTTGCGCGCCACCGTCAGCGCCCAGACCTGCATATCAGGCGTATCCGGGTTCACGAGGATGCGACGCCAGGTTTTGTCACGCCCCAGCGTGAATTCACGAAATCCGTCGCGGGCCGCAAACAGGATCGTCGGCCCGTCTTCACGCATCAGGAAATCAAGGTCGTTGACGCCGATCCCCGCCTCGAAACGGAGCATAAGCTCCCAACTGTCGCCGCAATCGCGCGAGACGTAGAAAGAGCCGCCCGCGGCGCTTTCGGTGATCGCGGCGACAAGCCCGCGCATCTCCGGCGCGCCGTGCCAATCGGCTGGCGTTTCGACGAGACGCACGGTCTCGCCCTCAAAGGCATGGGCAAGCTCCCAGCCATCGCCATTATTGACCGACCGATAGACAGCATCGCCACATCCCGCATACCAGACGCCCTCCTGCGTCCGGTCCGGCGCGATTGCGGCGCAGACATCATCGGGGGCCTCGGGGGTCTCGATGATCGGGTCTTCGAGATAAACGATAGCGGGCTCTCGCCGCGCGACATCGTTGATGTGCCAAGAGCGCAAGGGTTCTCCAAAGGCCCAGCCATCGCGCTCATCAGAGCCCAGCGGCGAGAGCATTTCATCGAGCGCCTTGCGCAGCCTGTCGGCCACTTCGACCGCGTTTTCATAGGGCCTAAGCGCCGCGCGCACCCTGATCCGAACCGGCTTGAAGCGCACCCAGCGCGCCTTGCATTTCCCACCGAGCGGTCGGTGCTGATCGAGATGCTCCTGAACCTCAGACCGCCCCAGATCGGTGCAGGCCTCTTCCAGCACGGCGCGCGTGGGCGGCCCAAGGCGGTGGTTTTGCGGCAAATGCGGGGTGAGAACGACTTCGACAGTCCCGCGATCGGCATGGGCCCAGGTCTCGGCCATGGCATGGGCGCGCGCCCGCGCCACGGGGGCGCGGCTCGTGGCCAGGGCTTCATAATCCTGCGCGGTGACAGCCCTGCCGCGCGACGCGATATCGCGGGGCCCGCGCACCAGCGCGTTGGCGAGCGTTTCGGCAGCGCGGCCGCCCGCCGCCGCGGCGGGGTTTGTGGCCGCAACCCCGTCGCGCTCGATCTTCGTGAGCGCATGGGGCACAACATTGCCCGCCTCGCCGCCGCCCACGCGATACCACGCGCGGATGCGTCGCGCAGCGGGGGGGATGGCGGCAAGGGCGCGCGCTTGCGCTGCGGGGCCTGCCGCGCCCCCCGCGCCTTCCATCAGCCTGGCTTCCGGCGCAAAGCGGATGATCCCGGTGATCCGATCAGCCACAAAGACGGGCTTGCCCTCGGTGCCTGCATCGAATGCCGCAACCTCTGACCAAAGCACGTAAACCGCCCCGTCAACTTCTATGGCCGCCACGCCAGCGGCCACTTCATCGCGGGGCGTCTCGATCCCGACGGCGAGATCAAGCGGCGCGCCGAGCGGCGCGAGGATCGGCGTCTGGGCGACCTTATAGGCCTGCCCGGCCGTGCCGTCGCTCAGCCCCAAAAGCTCGCCCGCAACGAGCTCGGCATGGGCCGCGCGCACCTCGCCCGAGGTCTCTCCCGCTGCAAGCCTGAGCGGGGCCAGCGTCCGAAACTCAACAGCCTCGCCCTTGGCCCCGCCGCGATCCGCGCCGATGACCGTTCCGGCGGGCAACAGCAGATCAGCGGCGGCATCGTCTCGCGAGATCGCGATGCGCGTCGAGGCCGCGGCGGGCGGGCCCATCCTGACCCCCATCCGCGCCAAAAATTCGATATAGGCCGCCTCGGGCAGCCTGTTGGCCCGCCAGATCAAGACCTCGGTCAGAAACGCGAAGGTCTCTACCAGCGTTCGGCCCGGATCGGCCGGGCCAAAGTCTGTCCATTCCGGGCAAAGCTGGCGCACGCGCTCCTCAGCGCCAGCGACGAGATCATCATAGGTGCGGTCATCAAGATTGGGCGTGACAAGCATCAAACAGCCTCATTCGTCTCAAGTGTCGGAACAACCAATCCGATCCGGTCGCGCCTTTGCTGGCGGCGGATCGTGTAATCGACGGCGATAAAAAGGCGCGCGGGATCCTCGGGATCGGGGGAGGCCGTGACACGGATATCACCCACGCGTGGCTCAAAGCGCTCAATGGCGCGCCGGATCAAAAGCGCGGCGAGCATTTCCATCGTGGGGCCGCCCGATGCGAAGGTCAGCGCTTCGAGATCACAGCCGTAATCGGGGCGCATGACGCGCTCGCCAGGCCGCGTTGACAGAAGCGTCATGAGCGATTGGCGGATCGCCTCGGCGCCCTCCACCATCTGGAGCGTGCCGCTCGCACCCGCCGCGAGGCCCTGCCCGCCATCGCGCGCGAAAAAGCGCAGGGCGCGGTCCGGGCGGATCACCAGTGTTTCGGCCCCGCTCATCGCTGCCTCACAAAGCTCTGGCCCGGAGCGCGCACGCTATAGGTGATCGTGCCGGGCGGGTCGCCGCTGGTGAGGCCGCTGAGTGTATCGAGCAACACAGGCTTTCCGTCGATGGTCACAAAATCCGATCGCCCAGCCGCTTCTACGATGGTGTTAAGACAGGGCTTCAGCGGCGGGATCGGCGGGCAGCCATTGATGGGGCGGCCCTTGGTATCATTGCGCACCAGAACCGGATCGCCCGCGATGCGGACAAAGCGTTGCGAGGCGAGCAACTTAACCTTGCCCACGGCATGGGCGCAGCGAACATTGGCGCGGTCGGTCAAAATTTCCATCGGCTATCCCCTTTCAAAATCGATCCGGTCGCCCAAAATCAAAACGCGGCGGCCGGGCGCCTCGAGCGTGAGATCGCCCTGCGCGCTGAGCGCGATACCCTTGGGGCCGAGCGTGCAGCGCGACCCGCTGGGAACTTCGAGTTCCGCTTCGCCGCGACCCTCATCGAAGGTGAGCCTGTGGCCCGCGCCGGTCACGAAACCGAAGCGCTCGCCATCACCAGCATCAAGCGCGAGCGCGTCGCGGCCCGTGAGCGCCCCGAGAACAACGCCGTGCTCCGGCCGCCCCGAAGGACTATGGATCAAGACCTTGTCACCGGTCGTCGGCACATAGGCAAAGCCCCGTCCCGGGCCCGCCATCGCGCGGGTGACTTGCAGCCAGTCTGTCTCCACATCGCCAAATTGCGGCAGCTTGCACCGCAAGCGCCCCGCATTGAGGGGGTCATCGTTATCCACCACGATGCCCCAAAAGCTGCGCGGCATTTGCGCTCCATCAAAGAGCGGGGGCGGGGCGGTTGAAATCTCTGCGATATGCCCCGCCGATGCATCGAGCCTGTGTTCGACCCGTGTCACCACAAGAGGCCCAGGCACATCTGTCTCCGGCGCTGCGATCTCAAGCGGTTGCGCGAGCGCGGGGGCATCCGCGCCCTCGAAGACGGCGCGCAAGGTCACGCGCGCCGCGTCACGCTGCGCCATTTCAGCAGAAGCGATTTCAAGCGCTTCATCCGCCGAGCCGGCCTGCACATTAAAGAGCGGAAGATCGTTCTTTGTCCCGAGCCCGTTCGCGCCGAAAGCGTCCGCTTCCTCAAGGCCAAAGGCGAAGCCCGGCAAATCATCGAGCGTGGTCGGGGCGATCCCCGAAAAGGTGATCGCGCCCGTGGCAAGCGCTGCGTTCGCCTCAAGCCGCGCGTCAAGCGCATCGGTCTCCAGCGAAACCCGCCGCAGAGCGCCCTTGCCATCAAGCCCCGTGAGATGAAGCCCATCGGCGGCAAGATAAAACCAAAGGCCCACGCGCCGCGTCTCGGAAAGCAGAAAGTCAAAATCGCTGCGCGCCGTTCGCACGATATGCGCGATGCGCGGCCCGCCCTCGGGCGCGTGAACATCGATCCCCAGCCGCGCGCCCATGGCACGGGCGATGTCGGCGGGCGTCACATCGAAGAGCGCTTCTGGTCTGCCGGTCAGGCGCAGATCTTGCAACGCATCAAAGGCGCGCAGCGTCAAAACACGCGCGCCATCACCCCGGCGCGCGAGTTCAGCAGCGGCGATCTTCCCATCAAATCGCGGCCCAAGCCCCTCAACGCGCAACTCGGTCCCAAGCCCGGGCAAGGGCATCTGCCCGCGCAAGCTGATCTCGGCCATGGCGGGCGACGACAAGGCCCGCAAAACGCGAACCGAAACGATATCGTGCTCCGCGCCAAGCGCGCGGCCACCGAGCATGATCCGCACATCAGGGAGGGTTTGCCGGGTCATCGTGCGCGCTCTCCCCCTCTGATCAATGTGATGAGCGGCTCGCCCGGCGGTGGCCGAAGCGGGTCTTCCAGGTTGTTGAGTTCCGCCAAAAAGCGCCAGTTGCGCGGGTCTCCAAAAGCCCGCTGCGCCAGAAGATCGAGCCGAAAGAGCCAGTCTTCGGCGTTGCCCTGCGCCATCGGCGCGCTTTCGACGGCGATATCATCGGCATTGATCTCGGCGATGGCGTCGCGCACGGCATCACCCGTCAAGGGCGCGCTCTCGGGCAACCGCTCAAGGTGCGCGCGCTCGCCCACGCGGCGCAAGCCAAGCGTGAGCCAGGACCGCCGGGGCACGCCCGCGAGGGTAAAGTCTTCGAGCCGCTCGGCAACGGCCGTCACAACGACAGGGACACTCCAGTTCCCCCAGATCATGCGGATTTCAGGCGGCCAGATCTCCTGGCTCCCGGCGAGAGTGTCGGCGCGGCGCTCCGGGCGGCTTTCCGCCAGTTCCCAAAACCGGATCGTCATCTCGCGCACATCCTCGCGCACCCGCGCGCCGCCATCCACGCTCGCGCCCTGCAAAACGCGCACGTCGAAAAGGAGTTCGAGTTCAGCGGTCGTCTCGCCCCCGCCGGTATAGATGAGTGTGTCATCGGTCTGGGTGCTCGAGGTCAGCGGCAAGGCATCGAGCGAGCGCGTCCGCACCCCCGCGCTGCGTTGCCAGGTCATCGTTTCAGGGTTCAAAAGCCCCTCGATGAGGTCGCCGTTGCGCTCGTTGAAAAACACTACGCGTTCCATGCGTCCCCTCCGGCCTCTCTGTCACCCCGAGCGCTAAAGTCGTCTTTGAGGCCGCGCCCGGCCTTGCCATTGGGTGGCACCCTGCGCAGCGACGGCAAAGGCGGCCAGCGCCGCGCTTCTGGGAAAGCATCAGGAGGAGAATAAGGCGCGCCAGAAGATGCCAAAGACGGGAGGTCGGGCCGCCCGCTCGCGGAATGCGGTCGAGCCGCTGGCAGAGCCGCTGATGCGCCCGATGAGAGCGCCTCAGCAGGGCGCGGGCCAGCCGCGCGGGGCAAGGGCTGCGCTGGCTCGGGCGCGCGTGCAAGGGTTCTCGCGGCCTGCTCGGCTTTGGGCATCAAATCGGGTGCCGGTGACTGCGGCTGAGCGGGCGTGGAAAGCGCGCCTGCGCCTTCGCCCTCGTTGCTCCCCCCCTTGCGCCGGAGCGATGGCAGAGCCCGCTCCCAGCCCTCTGCCTCTGGCGCGGAGCCGGGCTCAAAAAACCCTATGCGCGAACGCGCGAGAGGCACCGCTTGCGCTGTTGGTTTTGTCGGGTCTGTCAGAAGTGTCGCGTCCCTCGGCGCACGCGGTGCGCCGCGCAGATCTCCCCCGTCGCGGGGGCCCTCGCCTGCTTCGCCGCTTCCTGGTGCCGATGGCATCACCGGCTGTGAGGCCGCAAGCGGCACGGCGGCGGCCACGGTGCCCCCTATGCTGGCAGAGCCGGCGGGCTCGGCGGGCTCTTCCTCTCGCCGGGGCGCACCGCTCGCCGCCTCATCCGCGCGCTCAGACGGGAAGCTGAACTGCGGGACGCCGCGCCGAATGACACCGCCCAAACGTGGCACCGGCCGCGCGTCAGGGGAGGCGGATGGGGCGGCCATGCCCGCCGACGCCGTCCACCCCGCGCCGTCCAAAAGGCCGCTATCGATCTCGGCCACGGCCTTGCGCCATGCCTTTGGCGCGCCGCGAAACCGGTCCGCACTTGGGGGCTGAGCAAACGTCTCCGTTTGATCCCACCCCACGCCCAGACCGGCGCGACCGGAGGGAGCTGCAAGCGCTTCGGCCCATTGGCTCAAAAGCCCCGCCAACCAGTGCAGCCCGCGCGACAGCACGCGCAAGACCCGCAGCGGCAAGCGGCCTCGATCAGCTCGCCGAAGCAAAGACCCGCTCCAGGTTTTCATAGCGGATCTCCAGCGTCTCGATAGCCACGCTCTGGCTCAAAGCAGAAAGCTCTGACATCGCGAAGGCGGCGGGCAGACAGCGGAACATGTTGAACCGCCCGGTCTGCGCCTCGCCATCATTGCCCATCGTGATGAGCGCGATGTCTTTGTATTCCGCGCGACCGGCGATCGACGCCTGCATCCATGTCCACAGGATCGGCGAGAGGCCAAAACCCCAACGCAACACGACCGGCGCATAGCTCACCCGTCCGGGCAAAACGCGCACCGCCGGGGCACCCCCGCCTTCGCGGTACTCGATGGTTTCCACGCGCGCAGCCGGCGGTGTGACATCGGTAAAAACACCGACGATCTCCCCCCCGATATCAAGTCGAAAATTGTAAGAATTGCCGGGTGTATCCAAAGGCATAATGAAATCTCCTTGTTGCTAATCGCTACGCGTCACTGGCGGCTTCGCTGCCATTCCACTGGCTCAATCGCACGATCACGAATTCCGCCGGGCGGCTCACGGCAAGCCCCACATCAACACAGATCTGACCCCGCTCGACGACATCCGGCGGATTGTTTTCAGCGTCGCACTTCACGAAGAACGCTTCCTCGGGCGTCCCGCCAACGAGCGCGCCGCCGCGCCATTGGGTCAGCAGAAATGAGCTGATCTGCATCTTCAGGCTCGCACGCGTGAACGCGTCATGGGGCTCGAAAACCGCCCGCATCAGGCCCTGTTGCAGCGATTCCTCCACAAAAATCAGGAAGCGCTTTACGTTGACGTATTTCCATTCCGAGCTTTGATCAGCGAGCGTGCGCGCGCCAAAGATGCGGATACCGCGAAACGGAAATTCCCGGATCACATTCACACCGCTGCGGTTGAGCATCCCAAGCTCGGCCTTGGCGACGTTGTATGATACGCCAAGCGCCCCTTTCACAACCTCGTTGGCTGGCGCTTTGTGGACACCGCGCAACGCGTCAGTGCGCGCATAGACCCCCGCGAGATGGCCCGAGGGCGGGGCGTTCACGATCTTGCCGCTTTGCTCGTCAACGACCGTGATCCAGGGGAAGTTGTAAGATCCAAAGCCCTGATCCGACATTGCGGGCTTCAGGCCGCCGCCCGGGCGCGCCGCGCCATCCCCGCCCGCGGCGGCGCGCACCGTGCCGATCTTGGTGAGCTTGTCGAGGTCATCGACCTTCTCGGGTGCATCGAGAATGCAGAACCTGTCGCGCATCGTTTCGCAATATTCGATGACCGCCTTTTGCGCGGCCAGGTCCGTGACGCCGGGGCAGACAACGAGTGCGGGCTCATCAAGCCCGTGCGTCGACCAAAGGCCGGTGCGCTTGGCGGCATCGCCCGCCACGCCCGCTTCGTTCTCCACGGCCACGACATACATCTTCGTGCCGCCATTCTGGAAAAAGCCCTTGGCCGCGTTGATCATGTGCCGCGCGCCTGCCTTGTCTGAGCCGAAGCGGGTCATGAACTCAGTGAAGTTCGTGATCGAAACCGGCACATCCATCTCGGCCTTCGCGCCCGGCAAAGGCCCGATGAAAAGCGCCGTCGATGTGCCCACCGCTTGCAGGGGCGGCGAGGCATCTCGCACGTTTTCAATGTAGACGCCGGGTGCATCATAATTGGTCATGGTCTAGCTCTCCTTCGCGAGGGACAATTTCAGGTCTTGCGACCCCGGTTTGGGTTTGAAGACGCGGCGTTTGCCGCGATGGGCCACGCTGATCGGCTGGCCCGACCAGCCAGCAAGCTTGAAATGGCCCGATGCATCGGTCTCGGCGCGCGATGCGCCGCCCACAATGGCAACCTCGGCGGCGGGCACAGGGCCGTCATCGCCGACAATCTGACCCTTCAGGCTCGCAGAGGTCTCAAAGCGCGCAATGACGGTTTCAATGCGCGGCGCGGGCTGGGCAGCGGGGCTGAGCCGAACGGGGCAGACCGCGATCAATGCGGGGCGCGGGGCGACCCCGAGCTGCGCCCAGAGCGGGCTGTCAACCGGCATGGGCCGCAACTGCGCGAGAGCCTTATCCGGGCTCAAAAGCAATGCACCAAGGAGCCCGTCAGCCTCTGCCGCGCTCGGCGCGCAGGCCGTCACCAGAAGATCAACCGAGATCCGCCGATCCTGGGCATCCCGGTCTTTGGCGGGCGCGTCCGACCAGCCCAACCGGGTGAGATGGACGCGCGCATCGCCATCATTTTGCGGCGCGATCTCGCCAAACCGAACCTCCGCCGCGACCGGCGCGATCCACTGGCTCAGACTGGCCTCGAGATCTTTGAAAGATTCAGTGGGAATATGCATGAGAAAGGCACACGTATTGAATGAGCTGAAAAGCGTTTTGGAAAATCGGGAATTTGGCCCGGCGAAACCCGGGCCAAAACTAAATCTTATCGAAAGGCGATCGTTCCGACGTTCTCGGGCCAAAAGAAGCCACCGAGCACATAGGCGATGAAGAACACGAGCATCATCCCGAATACGCTCGAAATCGGCTGCCAAATCGAGCGTCGCCAAATCGAGAACGGAATGAGGATCAATGCGCTCACCCCGAGCAGGACCACCATGTTGAGCCAGGCGGGATCAGAAAACACAGGCTCCTGCCCCCAGTGAAAGACCCGCCCCGCGATCATGCCCCAAAGCCAGGGCGCGATGGGCGCGAGCTTACCCAGATAGCGCGTGACCTCGCTGTAAGTATCGCCCGTCAGGTCACCGGGCAGCGTCCCTTTCGCATCGGGGGTGAGATAGAGCACGACGTCCGAGACAATGATGCTGGCAATAAGAATGATCACTATGCAGACCTGGACTGTAACAACATATTCCATGATTTCAGCTCCTTACACCGGCCAAGAGAGAGCGCCCCAGACGAATCCGAAGGCGAGCATGAAGGTTGAAAGCCATCCGGCATTGCCCATGCCGATCCATTGAGAAAAGGTTTGCGGCGTGCTTTGCAGCGCGAGGATCAGATCGATCAGCGCGAGGATGGCAATCGGTGCCACCGTGATCAAAATCACCACAGCGCCGTTGATGTTCTTGAACATGGCGTTCCAGATGCCATGCCATTTATCGCTGTCGACGGGGTGAAAGAAATGCCCCGCGAGAGTGCCCCAGCCGAAAGGCGCAGCGAGGCCGACAATCGACCATCCGCGCAGCACGGCTGAAAAGGTCTGCATCGGAGAGGTCGTGAAATAAATCACAATCTCGACGATCACGACCAACGCAATTAAAGATAGCCAGATATAGCCCGATATGGGCAAAGGGGGAGCTTTGCTCGTCATAATTCACCTGAAATAAAAAAGTTATTCAAAAAAAGTGAGGTCAGCCTAGGCACCGCTGGCGCACCCGTCAAGCGCGCCCAATTCAACCGATTGCCCAAAAATTTGACCCGGAACCATCTGATATCAAAAGGAATTCACGCAAATTCCCGCTTGATGAAGGATTGTGAAAAAGCCGTGAAAGGCAGGGGGTGGCGCGCAGCAATGGCGAGCACGGCCGCCAAAAAGCGGGCAGCATTGCGCGCGGCGATGGTATAGAGGGCGCAAAAACCGCATTGGTGCCATGACGCTCGCCCTCCCTGCCTCCCCCCGCCTGACATGACCGCCTGGGCCGAAGCCAGACTCGGCTATACCGATTGCGCCGTGGTGGTCTCCGGCTGGCCAGCGGGGCCGCCGCTCACCACGCTCAACCATCTCAGGGGCGCGCTCGGGCGGGTGCTGGGCGAAAGCGCGTCAGAGGAGGCGCTCAAGGGCGCGCCTTGCCCGTTTGATCCGCCCTGCGCCTTCGATCTCTTTCACAATGCGCAAGGCGAGATCGACGGGCGCGAGGTCCCCAAGCCCTTCGTGCTCCGCGCAGATCGCGACGGCGCGCAGACAAAGCTCACGCTGCGCCTCTTCGGCGGGGCCGACCGCTGGCATCACGGCTTTCATCAAGCGCTCATCGCCGCGTGTCGCCGCGAGCTCGGCCAGGCGCGGCTCACCGTAAGTGGCGCTTGGGTCGCCCGCGCCGCAGCGGGCCCGCTCGATCATCGCGCGGGGGAAATCACGCTCGAAACCCCGCTCATCCTGCGGGGCCGCGCGCTCGAGGGCCGCGCGGCTGGTCAGAGGATCGATGCCGAAGAGATCGCCGGCGCGCTCTTCAACACCTTGCGCCAACGCCTGCTCGGGCTGTCGTTCTGGGGCGAAGCCCGAGCGCTCAGCGAAGCACTTGCCGATCAGGCGAGGCGGGGGCCGCTCCCAGTCCAATTCCATGGCGCATTGACGCTCCAGCGCATTCAGCGCGGCGCGGGCGCCCGCACGCGCCTGGGCCTCACCGGCAAGATCGCGTTCAGCGGCGCGGAGATGGACGCCCGCGCGCTGCTCGGCCTCGCCAAAGCCGCCCATATCGGCGCTGACACGGTCATCGGAGCAGGCCGCATATCCATCGCCCCTTGAACGCCCCTTAGCCGCTGGCCTGTCCCGAGACCTCATATCTCCGCACCCCGCCGACAGCAGGGCCCCAGGCGCACGCGCCGGGCTGCGTGACGAGAACAAAGCCGTCTCAATCCGCTGACGCGCGGGAGACTCTTCGGAACAGGCCGGCGAGGACAACCGCACCGGCGAAGGTGATGGGTCTCAATCCGCTGACGCGCGAGAGACTCTTCGGAACAACACCAC
>JBCCTH010000036.1:0-17199 GCA_039198835.1 Pseudomonadota bacterium
CCTCCTTCTCCTTCTCTTCGGCTGTCCAGGGCTTGATGCCGATGCTGAGGGCCGCGCGGCCTATCATGTGGGCGCCTATGGGGGCGGTGAGGAGGAGGAAGAAGACGATCAGGATGCAGCGCACCACCACCGCGCTATCGCCGAAATGGACCGCAGCGCCCGCCATGATGAGGCCTGAGCCGAGCGTCCCCACCTTTGTGGCGGCATGCATGCGGATGAAGACATCGGGCAGCCGATAGATGCCGATGCCCGCGAAGACCGTGAGAAGCGCCCCCACGAGAACGAGGAAGATGGCGATGCCCGCGCTCATTTCGAGACCTTCTCTTTCGAGCGTCGCTCCACCTGTCGCTCCGCGAACCGCGCCAGCGCCACCGTCGCAAGAAAGCCCACGAGCGCCAAAACGAGGGCCACGTCGAGAAAAGCAGGATCGCTGTAGCGGATCGAGGCCAGACCGCAGAACGCGACGATCGCCACCGTCATCATATCAAGCGCCACGACCCGGTCGGGCAGGCTCGGGCCCTTGGCCAACCGATAAAGCGCGAGCGCCACTGCGAAAAAGACCAGCGCGAACCCGATGAGAACCGAGGTCTGAAGCACATCTTGCATCTCAAATATCCTCCACCGCGTCGATGACCCAGCGTTCCATGCCCGATTTGAGGCTGTTGCAGACGGCCAGCGGATCATCAGCGAACATGGCATGCAGCGTGAGCGTTTTTCGATCTTCGCTCACATCGATGCTGAGCGTGCCTGGGGTGAGCGAGATCAGGTTGGTGACAAGCAGGATGCCAGTGTCGGATTTCACATCGAGCGGCATGTGAATGATCGCGGGGCGGGCATAGAGCGTGGGGGTTATGATGTCCCAAAGGACCTGCGCACTCGAGACGATAAGCTCGTAAAAGAACATCACAAGGAGCCTGATCCAGTAGAAGACACGCTTGAAGTACGTGGATCTGACGCCGGTGAGCGGCTGCAACACCCACAGGACAACGTATCCCGCCACAAAGCCGGAAAGCACGGTCAGCCAGGTGAAGCCCCCGAAAAAGATCGCCCAGACCGCGGCCAAGACGAGATTAGCGGCGAAATTGTTCATGGCGATGCGCCCCCTCTCAAGACCGCTTCAAGATAGGCCGTCGGATCGAGCAGCTCGCCCGCCGCATCCTCGGCGAAAGAAATAAACGGTTCAGGGAAGAAGCCAATGACCAGAGTGAGCGCGGCGAGGCCGGCGATAGGCAAAAGCAGGTGCCATTTCTCGACGCGCGAGAGTTTCGAGAGGCTGGGCTCGACACTGTCGGGATGGGCCTTCCAGAACGCTTCGGCCCAGATCTTTGTCATCGAGTAGATCGTCAAAAGCCCGACGAGCAGCGCGACAGCGGCGATGATCCAGCCCTCGATTTCAAGCGCGGCGGCGACGAGCACATATTTCGCCCAAAACCCCGAAAGCGGCGGGAAGCCCGCGAGCGAGAAAGCAGGCACAAAGAAGAGCACCGCCAGGAGAGGGGCGGATTTATAGAGCCCGCCGATGCGGCCGAGATCGGTGGAGCCGGTGAGCCGCTCTGCCACGCCCGCGATCAAAAAGAGGTTCGCTTTCACGACGATGTGGTGAACCAGATAAAAGACCGCCCCCGCGATGGCGAGCGGCGTATAAAGCGCCAGACCCATGATCATATAGCCGATCTGGCTGACGATGTGGAATGACAGGATCTTGCGTATATCGTTTTGCGCCGCCGCGCCCAGAACGCCGGTCAGCATCGTCAACCCGGCGACCCAAAGAAGGATCGTATGAGTAAAGCCGATATCGCCATCGAAAACGAGCGTGAACATGCGGATGAGCGCGTAGACACCGACCTTGGTGAGCAACCCCGCAAACACCGCCGAAACGGAGAAGGCGGGCGTATGATAGGAGGCGGGCAGCCAGAAAAAGAGCGGGAAGACCGCTGCTTTCACCCCGAACGCCACCATGAACATCATCGCCACGACGGTGACCAGGCCCTGGTTTTCGATGAGCGGCACCGTGACCGCCAGATCAGCAAGATTGAGCGTGCCCGTCATCCCATAAAGAAGGCCGATGCCCGACAAAAACAGGATCGTGGAGACGAGATTGAGCGTGACATATTTCACGCCGCCGTCGATCTGCTCTTTCTTTCCACCGAGCACAAGCAGGCCGAAAGAGGAGATCAGCATAACTTCAAACCAGACGTAGAGGTTGAAGAGATCGCCTGTGATGAACGCCCCCGTCACCCCGCCGATGAGCACGTTAAAGAGCGCGTGATAGCCCAGATATTCCTTGCGCTCATTGATATCGGTGAGGGCATAGACCGACACCGCGAGCGCGGTGATCGCGGTGATCACCACCATGACCGCGCTCAAACGGTCCGCGACGAGCGTGATCCCGAAGGGCGCGGGCCATCCGCCCATCTGCCCGGCCAGAACCCCGTTTTGAAGCACCTGCGCGATGAGCAGAATTGACGCGATCAAAAGCAGGACATTGCCGCCCACACTCACCCAGCGCCCCGAGGGGCTATGGCGCATCAGAAAAGACGCAACCGCCGTCAGAAACGGTAAAACGAGAGGGGCCGTGAGATACCAGGTCATCCCGCCTCGCCTTTTTCAGGGCCCGGCGCTGGCTCTTCGCGCGGCTCGGCGATGCGCATCTGATCGCTGTCGAGCGTGCCAAGCGTGGTATAGGCGCGAAACATCAAGATGAGCGCGAAGGCAAAAAGCCCAAAGCCGATCACAATGGCCGTCAGCACCAGCGCCTGGGGCAGCGCGTTGGCGACGATCCCGGAGGGGGCATCGGCACCAGGCGCGATGAGCGGCGGGCGCCCCTCGGTGAGCCGCCCGGCTGTGAAGATCGTGAGGTTCGCGGCATTTGAAATCAGCACGAGCCCGAAGATGAACTTGAGCACATGACGCGCCAGCATCAGATAAACGGCGGCGGCGACGAGGATCCCGATTGATATGGCGAGAAGAGCATCCATCAGATTTCTTCTTCCATGGCGAAAACGAGAGACAGGATTGATCCGAAGACGACGAGATAGACCCCGATATCGAAGATCAGCACGGTCGAGAGCGGCAGGCCGCCTTCCTCCTTGGGGCCGCCGATATAGTACCACTGGCCAGTGAAGAGCGCGTCGCCGAAGAAGGCCGCCATGACCCCCGCGAGGAGCGCGATGCCGAGGCCAACCATGGCGATATTTTGCGGCATGACCCTGAGCGCAGCGCGCGCTTCGGCGGCGCTACACGCGATGGCGTAAAGCACAAACCCCGTCGAGCCGATCAGCCCGCCGATGAACCCGCCGCCCGGCTCGTTATGGCCGCGCAGCAGCATGAACACCGAAAACAGAAGGAGAAGCCCGGCGAGATAGCGCGTCCCCGCCCGCAGGATGATAGAGTTCATTTGCCCGCCCCCTCATCATTGGTCGTCCGCAACAGCGCATAGGCGGAGAGCGCGGCGATGACGACGACGGCGATCTCGCCGAATGTATCGAGCGCGCGGAAATCCACGAGGATCACGTTGACAATGTTGCGCCCGAACGCCTCGGGCCAACTCGCGGCCTCGAAGAAATCGGTGAGACGCCGGTCAAGCGGCGCATCGAGCACCGCAAGGAGCGTTATGGTCACAACGAGGCCCACCCCCGCCGCCAAAGCCGCGTCCCACGGGCGGAACCCATCGGCCCCTGGCAAGCGCAGCGTCGGGAGCCGGAGAAGCGCCACCGCCACGAGCACGACAACGAGCGTTTCCACGAGAAGCTGCGTGATGGCGACATCGGGGGCACTGAAGACGATGAAGATGATCGCGACGCCGATCCCCACGACGCCGAGCGCGGCCATGGCTGTGATCCGCGAACGGGTGACGGTGGTGAGCGCAGCACCCACGATGATGAGCGCGATAAGCGCCCAGTTCTTCCAGGTCACGAGGGTCATATCAGGCAGGCCCGGGTAGACGCCGCGCGCCACGATCGCGCCGCCAATTGCGACAAAGACGACCGCGAAAACCGTGAAGATGTAGTAACGCAGCACGCCGGGCTGAATGATCCGGGTTTGCCAGGCCGCGAGCGCTTTCAGCCCGGTCAAGAAACGGTCCCAGCCGACATCGAAATTGGGCGCGGCGGCATCGGCGCGGGCCAGACGCTCGCGCAGCGGCAGATGCACGAGATAGAGCACGAAGCCGATGGCGAAGGTGGCGAGCGACAGGTAAAGCGGCACATTCACGCCCGCCCAGAGTTTGAGCGTCTTTGGATCAGCGGCCTCGCCCATCAGGCTCGCCACCGTCGGATCGATGAGGCGGCCCTGAATGAGTTCGGGCATCAAACCAAAGAGCAAGCCGAGACTGGCCAGGATGAACGGGCCAATGAGCATCGGCCATTTCGCTTCCTTGGGCTTGCGGGGCGTTTCGCGTTCCGCGGGCCGCCAGAACGGCTTGAACGCAACGATGCCCGCAACGGCAAACATCAAGGCATTGGCCGCCAGTGACGCGCCTGTCACGAAGAGAACGCTTGAAGGGGCCTCGATCGATCCCGCATAGGCGAGCTCTTTTGCGATGAAGCCCACGAAAGGCGGCAGACCGGCCATGGACAGCGCCGCAAGCGCAGCCGACAGCGCGGTGATCGGCATCGCGCGCGCCAATCCGCCCAAGATGCCCGCCTCGCGCGTGCCTGTGCCGTAGTCAACGCAGCCGATCATCAAAAAGAGCGCGGCCTTGTAGAGCGAGTGCGTGATCAAGAAGGTGACAAAAGCGGTCATTGCGTAGCCGCCCGACTGGCCCAGCATCAGCGTCAGCGTGCCGAGCGCCATGAGCGTCGTGTAAGCCAGCGTCTGTTTCAGATCGGTCTGCCTGAGCGCCAGGACAGAGGCAAAGACGGCCGTGAAACCGCCCGCGATGGTAAGCGACCACATCCAAGCATCGGTGCCCGAAAGCCCGGGATAGAGCCGCGCCATGAGGTAGACCCCGGCTTTGACCATCGTCGCGGAATGCAAGAAAGCAGAGACCGGCGTTGGCGCGGCCATCGCGTTGGGCAGCCAGAAATGAAACGGGAACTGCGCGGATTTCGTGAACGCTCCCGCAAGAACCAGGATCAGAATTGGGATGTAGAGATCGCTCTCTCGCAGCGCGTCGCCTTGCGCGAGGATCTCGGAGAGTTCGAATGTCCCCGCTGTGAAGCCGATGAGGATAAGACCTGCCAAAAGGGCAAGCGCGCCAGCGCCTGTCACAAAAAGCGCTTGCAAGGCTGAGCGGCGCCCGGACTTGGTTTCGTGGCCGAACCCGATCAGCAAGTAAGATGTGATCGTTGTCAGTTCCCAAAACACGAAGAGCGCGATGAGATTATCGGCCAGAACAAGGCCCAGCATCGCCAGCATGAAGCCGGTCAGGAAGAGCACGAAGCGGTTAAATTGTTTGTATCCCGCAAGATACGTATTCGAATAGAGAAAGACGAGCGTGCCGATCCCGCTGATAAGGAGCGCGAAGGTCAGGCTGAGCCCGTCGATGAGGAAAGACACGGTGATGCCCAGCGAGGGCACCCACTCCCAGGCGAAGCGCTGTGGCCCCTCGGCGGCCACGGCGGGAACAAGAGAGGCAAAGATTGCGAACAGGGCGGCTGCTAGCAGGATGGGCGCGATCCCAATCCAGCCGTTCGACGAACGCCCCACATCATTATCGGGAGCCGCCATAAGCCCCAATCCCCTTATCTGCCTGCACGGCCTTGCGTTCCAACGTCTCGCGTGCGGACAAGTGCGAGGTGTGTGGTGAGCGACGCTGCTGCCCTTAGAAATGTGTCGCTTGTGGATTTCGTCAAACACAATAGCGCCCCTAGGGCGCGGTTTTCGCGGAGAAATTTCTGCGCTCTGCCCCTTGAAATCGGTGCTTGCTTTGACGGGTCGGCGGTGCGACCGTCGGAGTGGGATGAGGGGCTAGGCAATCTGAGTGCTGACAGGGTTTTCAAAGACCGGCTTTCGGCGGCAGGACTCGCTTGGCCACTACATCGATCTGCCAGAAGGCCAACGGGCCGAGCCGCGCCTGCGCCGCGCGCTGCCCCGCGCATTGACCCAGAGAGAAGGCGCGCCCCCTAGCCTTGCTTTGGATACGCCCTTTGAAGCGCTTCTGAAAGCCAAACCGGGACGCCAGTTTGACGGGGCTTTGAGAACGCCCGAGAGCGAGATTGTCTGCCATGTGATCACGCGGGGCAATAACCGGCCGGGCCTGCCCATGCTGGGCATCACCCTCAAACACCCAGCTCTTGGGCCTGAAACCGCACATCTGATATTCTGCGACACCCAAGAGACCCTCAGAGAGCCGGGCGTCACACGGCCTGATCTCGGCCCTGACGCTCTCTTTGAGGCAGAGGCCCTTGGCCACGAGCTTGTCGCGACCTGTTCTAAAAACGCTTTGCGTTCGCAGCGCACGCGGCTCACCTTGAGCTTCAGCGATACCGTGTTGCCCGGCCTGAGCGCCCTTATCGTCGAAGATTTCGCCCCCCTTCCCCAGGCCAATGACCCCGCATCAAAGATCACAAAGGCATGCCGCATCCATGCCTCTGATTACCTCGACTACTACTTCCTCGAAACGCTCATCGGGAATGCAGATCACTCCTTCACGATCGAGCCGGGGCGGTTTCTTCGGGCGCACAACGTGCATCTGAGCGTCACCGGGCACCATATCATTCCTGTCCCGTTCGACTTTCAGTTCACAGCGCTCACGCACCCGCATTACCTGCGTTTGCCGTCCTGTGATCCGCATGTCTCGGCGCGCGTTCTCACCCGGTCTTTCAGCGATTTTCTGCGACGGCTCGGTTTTGCCGCCGCGCCCTATGTTCAGATGTGCCTTGTTTCATCCCGTTTTCTCGAAGCCAAAAGCCAAGACTGTGCTTTCGCCAGGGAGATGCTTGCCTACTGCCAGACGGTAGAAGCGACGCTGCGCGAGAGTGTCACTTTAAGGAACTAGCCTACTATGTCCGTTACATCCGCCGCAGCCGTGGCCGCCATTGGAGGCCTCATCGTTGAAGAGGTGCTCGAAGATATCGAAGAGCTTCTCGATCAGGTGCTCGATTCGATTTCCCAGACCGTCAGCAACCTGGCCCAAGATCTCATCGCGCAAGCGAAGATTGCATTTGAAGAGGTCTATGGACGCGTCAAACGCGATCTCGACAAAACCATTGCCCAACTCACCGCCGATCTTCAGGTTGCCGTTTATGGGCTCAAGCTCATGGCCGAAGACCTTCTCGAACAAGCCGCGAGCAACTTCGAGGATGTGAGCGAAGAGGCGATCCGCGACTTCCGCGAGCTTTTGAGCAGCACCTGGGCCTATACCGAGTTCTTCAAACTCGACGAGATTAACGGCACGCTGATCCCCGCGCATCTGACGGGCGATGCCGAGATATCTGTGACCGGGCTCAATGTGGGATTTGATTCTGATGACATTGAATCAAAGCTTTCGGTCACGCTCTATCCCGTCGGTGTCCCGCCGATGCGCATCAACGAGCTTGAGGTGAGCGATTCCGAAGCCCGGTTTATCATCCCCAGCAGTTTCATCGAAGCCCATCGCCGCGAGCGGGATGTAGCGTTGATTAAAGCCGTGCTCGATATCCGCGCCACCAAGGACAGGCTGCTCTTTGACAAGAAGTATAAGAGCAAACAGCCCTTCATGCTCACCCTCGCGCCGCAAGTTGCGGGGTCGTTGAGCGCGGCGGCGAAAGAGCCGGTCTTTGAATGGGTCAAGGACGATACGCTCAACGTCATCTTCAAGACCCATGGCCCGAACGGGCATTTCACAACCACGCCGCGCATTCGCCCGCAGCACCGGCATCATACGATCAAGGTGTCGAGCCAGCTCCATTCACCCCCGCGCGAAAATGACCGCCGGTGCTACAAGGTCGATCTCAATGCCTGCATCCCGCGCCACCATGACAGCGGCTGCCCTTTCACCAACATTCACCGCGCTCAACCGGCCAATGGGGGGCGCGACGTGTCGATCCATACCGAGAATTGGAGCCGCCCGGTCGATTTCGAATTCAAAGCGCGCATCGAGCAATATCGCCAGACGAGCGAGGTGAGCCATGATATCCCCGCCACGGATATCAAGAGCGGCGAAATCATTTCGATCTCTGTTCCCGCCAAGTCGAAGAGCGTGCGCTTTTTCGGCTCGGACCTCGATTTTGGCGTCATCGATCTGGTGAGTGAAATCCGCGAAGGGGTGCCGATGCTGCCCACGGGGCGCGATGGTGGGCTTCAGTTCATCTCGAGCGATGTCGGGCTGAGCGAGATCGTCTATCGCTTTCAGCGCCGTAGCTAGACTGTGCGCCTTGCCGCGCGGGTGCGGCCGGCGCCGCCGAAACTGCGATTGTCCCGGGTCTCAGGTTGACGGAAGCTCGGGGGCGCTCCAGGCAGGGTGTCTGGCCGGAACCTGCGCCGCTTCGAAGCGAAGGCGATGCCTGAGCGCCTTTAACACAGGCCTGACGGATCAGTCCGCGCCGCGCACCGGGATTGAGGCGCCCGGCGCGGGGTTGAAGACGCGCTGCACGAAAAACACCGCCGCTGCGATGCCAAGACCCAAGAGATCGCTGATCCAGCCGCCCTCGATCATGCAAAGCGCGGCCAAAAGGAGCGCGGCGCGCAAGAACCACACCGCGCGCGCGCCCATGAACCAGCCCTGCACCCCGGAGGAGAGCAGAAAGACGCCAAAGACCGCCGTCACTGCCGCGCGCGCCACTTCGGGCCAGGTGCCATCCATGAGGATCGCGGAATTATAAAAGAACATGAACGGCACGATGAACGCGGCGATCCCGATCTTGAAGGAGGCCACTGAAGTTTCCATCGGGTTCGCGCCCGAGATGCCCGCCGCGGCATAGCTGGCCAGCGCCACGGGCGGGGTGATGGCCGAGACAACGGCGAAGTAGAAGACGAAGAAATGCGCCGTGAGCTGGGGGATACCCAGCTGCACAAGACCGGGGGCAACAACAGAGGCCGCCACCGCATAGGCGGCTGTCGTCGGCATCCCCATGCCCAGAAGGATCGCGATGCACATTGCAAAAAAGAGCGCGAGAAGCTGGGAGGCCGCCGCGAGATCAAGCAGCACCGAAGAAAAGCGCGCGCCCACCCCGGTCAGCGATATCACACCCACGATGATCCCCGCGCAGGCACAAACCGCGATGATCTGGATCGACATGATCCCGGCGAGTTCGAACGCTTTGAGGATGGAGCGGATGCCCATGCGGTGCGGCGTGAGCCATGAGACGACCGCGGCGGCCACTGTGGCGAGCGTGCCCGCGCGAATGACCGAATAGCCCACGAAAAGCGCCACGATCAGGATGATGATTGGGATGAACAGATAAACCTGGCGGACCATCCGGTTGAACTTGGGAAGCTCATCCTCACGCATCCCGCGCATGCCGATCTTGGCGGCCTCGAAATCGACCATGAAATAAATCGACGCGAAATAGAGCACCGCGGGGATGATCGCCGCGATGGCGATCTCCTGATAGGGAATGCCGGTGATCTCAGCCATGATGAAGGCGCCCGCCCCCATGATCGGCGGCATGATCTGCCCGCCGGTGGAGGCCGCAGCCTCGATGGCCCCGGAGGTCTTTTTATCGTAGCCTACCTTTTTCATCAGCGGGATCGTGAGCGAGCCCGTGGCCACGACATTGCCCGCCGAAGTGCCGTTGATCATCCCCATGAGGCCCGAGGCAAAGATCGCGACCTTGGCGGGCCCGCCCCGTGCGCGCCCGGCCGCCGCGAAGGCGAAATTGACAAAGTAATCGCCGACTTTCGACGCCTGGAGAAAGGCCGCGAAGATGATGAAGAGAATGATGTAGGTCGAAGAGACCGCCGTTGTCGGCCCCAGAATCCCCGCATCTGAGTAGACATGGCCGAAAAACCGCTGCCAGCTATAGGCGCTTTGGACGGCGAGGATGCCGGGCAGGAGGTGGGCTGTGAACGTGTAGGCCAAAAAGATCGCCGTGATCACCACGAGGGCAAGACCCGCGACGCGGCGCGTGAGCTCGAGGATCATCGCCGAGCCCGCCGTGGCCGCGAACGCCACGCCGATGGGCACAAAAGCGGTCCCTACCGAGTTGCGCGCGGCGGTGCCATAGATGGCGACAAGATAAATCGCCACGACAACGCCACAGACCGCCAAAACCGCATCAGAGATCGCGATCTTGCTGCGGGCGCGGGTCTCGAACCATCCCGCGACGATGCCGCCGAATGTCGCGATGAGAAGCGGGATACCGAACCAGCGGATCTCGGTTTGATAGATCTCAGTGCCCGGGAAAGCGGCCCAAGTGATGAGCCCGCTCATCTGGGGAAGGGTGCCGGAATTGATGAGCGCCATGAAGCTGATCGCGGTGGCCCCGGAAACGAGAGCGGGCAGCGCGCAAAGCGCTGCCAGAAGAGAGACCGCGCGCCCTCCCCCGCTGCCCGGTTCATCGACGAAGCGACGCGCGGAAAAGAGCAGGAACCCGAGCGCGAGGGCCCCGGCGATATGAACGATGCGGAAGTTCCAGGTCTCAAGCGGGAATTGCGGCAAAAAGCCTATGTCGACGCCGGTCCAGTCAGAGATCGACACGCCATTGAGCGCGATCATGTGGAACGCGGCATAAATGATCGCGATACTGGCAACGAGGGTATAGGCCCAGCCATCGAAGAGACGCCTGTTGGCCTCGACCGGCTCTTCATCGACGCCCTCCGCCAGCACGGCGTCTTCTCTGGCTTGCGCGGCACCTTCGGTCACTGGCGGCCTCCCCCCCTTTTTATTTTGTTTTGTTCACATCCCGGTCTCGTGCCGGGTTTGGTGCCCCGGACCGTTGCCGGTCAGGGGCTTTGTGTCAAACAGAACGCGCCGCGTTAGCCGCCGAAGATCATGTCGGCGGGAATATCCGCGCCAGCATTCTCGGCAAACCACTTGGCCGCGCCGGGATGCCACATCAGAACACCGTTCTTATCCCAGTTTTCGGGCAGCGTTGAACGCGCGGCTTTGTGGATGTTCACCATGCGCTCATTGTCGGACATGACAACATCTACCACGGCCTCGACAAAGCTCTCGGGCAGATCGCAGCTCGCGATGGCGAAATTCCACATCGAGACCGAGCGCGCATCGGCTTCGAGCGTCGTGTAGGTATCGGCGGCGATGGCGAACTCGGAGACCGGGAAAGTTTCCAGGATCGTGGCCTGCTCCGCCTCGGTGAATTCGATGATGTTGACGTCGGTTTGAACTTCGAGCTGGCTCACCGCCGGGACAGGCACGCCCGCCGCGAAGGCGATGACATCAAGAAGACCATCCTGAAGCTGACCGCCGAGATCGGACCAGCCGCCATTGCGCCGCTCAAAGTTGACGCCGAGGGCCTCCATCATGCGCGGGAAATAGGTGTCGGATGTGGAGCCCGCCGGGCCAAAGCCGATGCGCGCGCCGTCGGGGATATCCGCGACCGACATGATGCCCGATGAGGAAAGCGCCGTGACGCTGAAGGGCGTCTGATACATCGGGAACATCGCGCAGGCGCCTGTCATTTGCAGCCCCGGTGCGATCGGGTTCGTGCCTGCGAGCGATTCCGCCGCGGGGCCCATCGTCGTCATGCCGAATTGGGCATCGCCCGTGTGAACGAGCGCCATGTTCTGCATCGGGCCGCCGGTGACTTCACCGCCGCCGGAAAGGCCCAGCTCTTCGGCCACGAGATTGGCCCAGCCCGAGCCGTAGGCAAAATAGGTGCCGCCCTGCGACGCCGTGCCGACGGTGAAGCTCTCGGGCCATCCGGTGCGGTCTTGATGGCCATCGGCGAAAGCCGCGCCAGCGAAACTAGCCGCGACAATCGCGGTCAGGGTGAGTTTTTTCATGTCATCCTCCCAAGGTCATTCAGCCGAGCCCCGGCCGGCACCTGACTTTCCTGTCAACGTGCCGGGGCATACCGACCGACGCCAAAGGTATGTCAAATCCGGCGGGGACCAGCAAGAAATACCCCGTCGCGCGGAATTTCGAACCTGGACCGCAGATCTCTGCCTGTTTGCCGCTTAGTAGACATCTTTGTGATAGCGGCCCTGGCGGCGCAACTGGTTGAGCCTGTCCTTGGCATAGGCCACTGACATCGCGCCGTGATGCGCGATCAGATCGCAGAGCGCGGTTTCGACATCGGGGGCCATGTGTTTTGCATCGCCGCACAGATAGATATGCGCGCCCGCCTCAAGCGCCTCCCAAAGTTCAGCGGAGCGCGCGGCGATCCGATCTTGGACATAGATCTTCTCAGCTTGATCGCGCGAAAAGGCGAGCTCGAGATGGGTCAACGCGCCGCTTTCCTGAAAGGCGGTCAGCTCTTTCTCATAGCCGTGATCTGTGGCGCGGTGCCGGTCGCCGGTGAAAAGCCATGCCGCGCCTTTGGCGCCAGAGGCTTCGCGCTCTTGGAGAAACCCAAGATACGGCGCGATCCCCGTGCCGGGGCCGATCATGATCACAGGCGTCTGCGGGTCTTCTGGCAAGCGAAAGCGCTTGTTGGGCACGATGAACACAAAGACATCTTCGCCCGCCTCGAGCCTGTCGGCGAGATAGCTTGAGCAAACCCCGTTATAGGCCCGCTCTCGCGATGCCCAGCGCTGGACAGCCACTGTCAGGTGGATCTCTTCGGGGCAAAGAACGGGCGAGGATGCGATCGAATAGGAGCGATGCTGGAGCGGGCTCAAAAGCGGGAGCAAAACATCTGCGCCCACCACAAGCCGCGGGTCGATGTTGAGAACGTCAAGCACATCCTTGCCCCGGAAATAAGCCTCTTGCGCGTCACGCCCGCCGGCCAAGGCGGCCTTGAGACCCACATCTTGCACGACTGCGCCGACCCCTTCGATGAGATCCCTCGACGGCGTGAGAATTTCGAAAGAGGAGCTCAGGAGATCACCCAGAGCGCGTTCATAGCCTTCGACGCGGGTGTGCCATGTCTTGTTGAGACGCTGAAGAAGCGCGCGCACAAGATCGGGGTCATTGCGCGGGACGACGGCCAGACAATCACCGGGCGCGTAGGTCAATCCACTGCCTTCGATGGAAAGCGTGATGTGGCGCATTTCCTTCGTTGATCCCGCGCCGGAAAGCAGCCGATTTTCACCGATGCGGGCGGGAAAGGGATTTGCGCGCGACCATGCCTTTTCTTCGGGTTCCGGGCCCGCATCGACGGCCGTGCTTGCGCCCGTCTCGGAGGAGATCGGGATCGCCAAGTCGATCCATCTCGCGGCGTCCTTTTCATAATTGAGATCGCAATCGATGCGCGCGACACGCCGCTCCGCGCCAAGCTCGGCCAGGCGCGCATCGATGTCTTTTCCGGCCTGGCAGAATTGTTCGTAGGCCGTATCGCCCAGCGCCAGCACACCATAACGCAGCCCCTCCAGCACGGGCGGCGCGGCTTCTAGCTCGTCCCAGAACATCTCGGCATTGAAGGGCATCTCGCCTTCGCCATAGGTCGAGATGACGACGAGCACTTCGCGCATTTCGGCGAGCTCTTCCATGGAGACCTCGTCAAGCTCGCAAAGCTTGACGTCATGCCCGCGCGATTTTGCGACTTTGGCGGCATTGCGGGCCACATTCTCGGCTGTGCCGGTGACAGAACCGAATAAGATGTTCATGATGTCGCTCCCCAAGTCTCTGGGCCGCGCACAAGCTCAGAAAGCGAGCCTGATCGCGCCGCCGGTGAAAGCGACCGGGCTGTCTTGGGGGCAAGGCGTTGCCCCGGCTTGGCTAGGCGGTTCCCTTTACGAGCGCCGGAGCGCCCGGCTCCTGTAAACCACAAGCGGCGGAAAGTGACAATTCAAATTGACACATCCATGCCACGCCGGGGCATTAGCCGCGATCAAGCCTGCGCTTCTCGCTGCGTCCGATGAAATAGAGGGTCAGGCCGGTGACGATGACACCCGAGAGAAGATAGAGCGATGTGGCCCAGAGGCCGAAGGCCCAGGTCAGCACGAGCCCGGCCAGCGGCGCGAAGGCCGCGCCGACGATCCAGCTGAGATTGACCGAGAGCGCCGAGCCCGAATAGCGGAAGCGCGGCGGGAAGCGGCCCGGCACGATTGAACTGGCCTGGCCATAGGAGAACCCGAGCAGAGTGAAGCCCAGGAGAATGAAGATCACGGGATTTGTCTCTAGGGTCGTGATTGTCAGGCACAGGATCGGTATCGCCAGCGTGACCGCCCATTGAACGCGCCGTTGTCCGATTTTATCGGCCAAGATCCCCGAGACGATCACGCCAGTGATCGCCAGCCCGCCGCCGATGAGCTGCCACAACAAGAGCGTCTCGATGTAAACCGAGCCGTAGAGCAACTGAAACGCCAACGGGAAGATCGTCACCATGTGAAAGAGCGCATAGGAAGCAAGCGGCAGCATCGTTGACAACAAGATCGGGCGCCACTGGGTGCTGAGCAATTCGCGCAAGGGTGCCGATTGGAAGCTCTCTTCCTCACCGCCGAAATCGGTTTGCAAGAGCCTGATACGCGCGAAAAGCGAGACGACATTGACGGCCATCACGGCGAAAAATGCAAAGCGCCACCCGTAGTTGATGAACTCCTCGGGCGTCAAAAAGCCCGTCAGCACGAAAAAGAGCGATGCCGCCACCGAAAAGCCGATGGGCCCGCCGAGCTGGGCCACCATCGCATAGCGGGCCTCATAGCCCGCTGGCGCGGCATTGCGCAGCTGGAGGGTGATGCCATCCCACGCGCCGCCGAGGCCGATGCCTTGGGCAATGCGCAGCACACAAAGCGCAATGGGCGCGCCCCAGCCCCAAGCCTCGTAGCCCGGCAAAAGGCCGATGGCGACGGTGGACGTGCCCAAGATGAAAAGCGCGATTGTTATCTTGGCGATCTTGCCGACGGCCTTCGTGACGACCCGGCTCGCGAGCTGGGCGATGGGGCGCACGATGAATGCGAGCGAGAAGGTCGCGAAGCTCAGCATCGTTCCAAAGATCGGATCGACCATCGGGAAAAAGAGTTGGGGGAACACGAGAGCACAGGCAATGCCATAGACAAAGAAGCCGAAAAAATCGGTCACGCGGGACATGACGACCGTTGTGATCACTTCATCGAGCGTCGCTGTGTGTTCATGTGTCGCGTGCGTATCGCTCATCTGCCACGTCTCCTTCGTTGCCGCTCGCGGGCGGCTGCCCTACTTTAGATAGTGCCGAACGGGCTGACGCAACGTCGAAGCGGTGCGTGGTTTTGTTGCAGTGCAGCGTGGATAGATCGCCCTATCTCCCGCCATGACGATGAGGGCAGCCCAGCGACGCGAGACGCGGCCAGGCAGACCTCCCAAACTTAGAGGACGAAAAGGTGACCCGCGCCAAGAGTTCGATATTCCGCAAGTTGAGAGCCGTTTTTCTGATCGGAGCCGCCGCCCTGCTGAGCGGGTGCAATCTGGTTTTGCTCAATCCGGCGGGCGATGTTGCCCAGCAGCAAGGCGATCTGATCGTTTATGCGACGATCATGATGATGCTCATCATCGGCCCAGTCATGGCGCTCACGGTATTTTTCGCCTGGCAATACCGCGCTTCCAACGAAAAGGCGCGCTATGAGCCGGAATGGGGGCATTCGATCTCGCTTGAGATCGTGGTCTGGGCCGTGCCTCTGGCGATCATCGTCGTGCTCGCGGGCCTCACCTGGGTCGCCACCCACCGGCTTGACCCCTATGCGGATCTGCGCCGCATTTCCGAGACGCAGGCCATCGACCCCGATGTCGAGCCGATGGAGATCAAAGTGATCGCGCTCGATTGGAAATGGCTCTTTATCTACCCTGACGAGCAGATCGCGACGGTGGGGGAGATGGCTGTCATCAAAGACCGGCCCGTCGAGTTCAAGCTGACCTCCAACACCGTGATGAATGCGTTCTACATCCCCGACATGGCGGGCATGATCTATGCGATGGCGGGGATGGAAACCGAGCTTAACGCTGTTCTCAATGCGCCGGGCACGTTCGAGGGCTTTGCGGCCAATTACAATGGCGGCGGCTTTTCGCAGATGCGCTTTGACACGGTGAGCTTCGAGACCGAGGCCGAATTCGCTGATTGGGTCGCGCAGGTGCGCGCGCAAAGCGATGACATGCTCTCTGATGCGAGCTTCAACACGCTCGCAAAGCCGAGCATTCAAGAGGGTGTGACCTTCTTCGACGGGCTTGAAGGCGGCGTTTATGACCGCATTCTCAACATGTGTACCGTCCCCGGTACGCTTTGCCTCGACGATCAGATGATGGTGGATGCGCTCGGTGGCGGCGGCATTGACGGGCTCTACAACCGCATGCTCTTCGCGGGCCTGTGCGACGCCGATGACCCGCGTGCGTTGATGGCCCTTTTGCGCCCCGAGCTGCGCGCCGATGAAGACAGCCTTTTAGCGGTTCTCATGCCGCCGCTCCAATCCGAACCTTTCCTGCAATCGCGGAGTAACTGACCCGTGGCAACGAACCTTCCCGAATTCTCTGGCCAGCTTATCCGTGGCACCCAGGGTGCCGAGGTGGCGCATCCGTTTTGGGGCAAGCTCACCTGGGATATCTTTCCGTTCTATGATCCGATCCTTCTCGGCACCTTTCTTGTCGTGGTGGTAGGGGGCATCGCGCTCGTCGGCGCGCTCACCTATTATCGCCTTTGGGGCTATCTCTGGACCGAATGGTTCACGAGCGTCGATCACAAAAAAATCGGCATCATGTACATGGTGCTGGCGACGGTCATGCTCGTGCGCGGCTTCTCGGATGCCGTGCTCATGCGGGGCCATCAGGCGCTCGCCTCTGCGGGGTATGTCGGCTATCTGCCCGCCTATCACTACGACCAGGTCTTCACCGCCCATGGCGTGATCATGATCTTTTTCGTGGCGATGCCGTTTATCACGGGCTTTATGAATTACATCATGCCGCTCCAGATCGGCGCGCGCGATGTGGCCTTCCCTTTTTTGAATAACTTCAGCTTCTGGCTCACGGTTTCAGGCGCGATCCTCATCATGATCTCGCTTTTCGTGGGCGAGTTCGCGGCGACCGGCTGGCTCGCCTATCCGCCGCTCTCGGGCCTCACATTCAGCCCTGGCGTCGGTATGGATTATTACCTCTGGTCGCTCAATATCGCAGGCATTGGCACGACGCTTTCGGGCATCAACCTAATTGTGACCATCGTGAAGATGCGCTGCCCGGGGATGACCTGGATGCGCATGCCGATCTTTACCTGGACGACGCTGATCACCAACATCCTGATCGTGGCGACCTTCCCG
>JBCCTH010000037.1:0-17008 GCA_039198835.1 Pseudomonadota bacterium
GCGTCAGCGGCCCTCACCTCATAGAACTCGCGAAAGGCCCCAACGCGTCGCAGCGTGTGCCCCCCGCTGCGGACGCTTACGTCGCCTCCAAGGGTTGAGCCAAGGGTTCAATGCCACTTTTTGTCGAAAAAGGGCGCTCTTCGCGGCCCTTTGGCGCGCAAAAGGGCATGATAGCGGCGCGCTGGCCTGACGTGCGATTGCCCGGGTTGGGTGAAAACATGCGCCCGCCTTCCGAGGCCGGGCTAACAAAGCGTCGCCCCGTCCACGCGCCGCGCGATCCTAGAGGTGCGCGCGCGGCCCCTATGGCGCCGCAGCGGGCATCCTCCCCTGCCGGGATTTCGATGGCGCATCTCTGAAACATGTGCTTTTTTCACGCCGCATGCTGACGCGCGTCAGTCATTTTCGCCCAAAGAGGGGGCTCCCATGTCTATCGCGGCCGAAAACCTTGTCAGGCGAAACCCCACCGTGCTCTTCACAGATCTCGGGACCGAGGTCATTTTGATGGATGCGCAGGCCGGGCTTTACTTCAACGCCAAGCAGGTGGGCGCCAGCATATGGGCCTTGCTCGAGACGCCGCAAACCCTGCGCGAGATCTGCGAAGCGCTCCAAACTAAGTATCAGATCGATACCGAGACCTGCGCGCGCGAGACGGCGCAGTTTGTCACAAAGCTCCAAGAAGCACAGCTCGTGACAATCGAGTAGCAAGCCGCATGGCTCAGGAACCGCGAACCGGGCTTGTTCTTTCGCTCACCGCGTCCTTCATGCCGGGCGCGCGCGTGGCCCTCGCAAGCTTCCTGAAGACGAACCCCTGGTTCGATGGGACAGTCCTGATCCTCACGCCCGAGAGCGCCCTTGATCCCCAGCCGCTCCGCGCCCTCTGGCCAAAGCTTCGCGTCGAGCTGCCAACGCACCGTTTCAGCGCGCTGGCGGCCCGCGCGTCTCCCCAGGCAGAGCGCCAACTCGTCAATCTGCAAAAGGGCGAGGCCTTGCGCCACGGCGACTTCGACCGCCTCATCTTCATCGATGCCGATATGATTTTTCAGCGCTCGGTCGAAGGCGCGCTTCTTGAGGGCAGTGTCGCGGCCCCGCCAGATCATGCTTGGATGCGCGGCGTGCCACGCAGCGCGCTCGATTACCGGATGTCGAATGCGGCGCGCGATGGGGCGTTGCGCTTCTCGTTCTGCTGCGGCTTTATGGTAGTGAACCGCCCGGCACTGGGGCCGGACTGCTATGAGACATTCCTCGATCATATGGCGCGGATGATCGGCGGGGATTTGCCCGATGGCGTGTCGGAACAGGCCATCTTCAACATCATGTATCAGGCCGAGGTCACTCCCCTTGGCCCCTCCTACAATTTCCTGGTGCGCGCCCCGGGCACGATGCCGCTCGGCCTTGATGACGCGCATATCATCCATTTCAGCGCCATCGCAAAACCGTGGGATCTCAAAGGTGCAATGGCCGCCGAACAGCGTGGGGGGGCTGTCGCAGCAGCCTATGCGCGGTGGCGCGCGCAATGGGTCACGCTCACGCGCGGGGTTATCGCTTGATGCGGTTTTTTGGCGCGCAAACCGACATGGCGCGCTGCGTCAAGAAGCATCTCTTTATCCTTTGCCCCAACAACAGCGGGTCAACCTTCCTCGCCAAATCGCTGAGCGCGTGCGCCGCTGTCTGGTCGCTGCCGCGCGAAGGGCAACATGTTTTCGGATTTGACGGCCCATGCTCGAATGCGCTCTCGGGCAACGCGCTCATCTGGGCGGCAAACGCCGATCTCAGGGCAGAGTTCGAGGATGAGGCCGCCTATAACTGGGCGGCGATCAGACGCGCCTGGTATTTTCAAGCCAGCGCCGCACGCCCCGACGCGTCCGTTTTTCTGCAAAAATCTCCTCCGCACTTGCTCATAGCCGAGGCTCTGAGCGCCGCGTTCCCTCATTCATACTTCATATTAATGGTGCGAAACCCGTTCGCGACGGTCGAGGGTATCTTGCGCCGCAAAATGTGGGACCTGGATCGCGCCGAGAAAACCCGCCTCGCAGCCCAGCATGTGCTCAACTGCTTTCGAAAACAGCTTGAAAACCGAAAAGCCCTGGGAAGCCGCGGTTTATGGTTGACCTATGAAGCGCTTTGCAAAAACCCCAGATCAACCGCCGAAGACATCTCTTTATTCCTGCCCGAACTCGGCGATCTGACCTTTGAAAAGAAGGTCCCGGTCAAAGGGCTCTACGATGAGCCGGCCCGTGACTTCAATGCAGACCAGATCGCGCGACTAAGCGAGGCTGATATTAGAATTATCTCGAACGTCCTGTCGCAAGACATGCCAACGCTTCGAGACGTGGGTTACTCACCGGCCCAACCATAAAAAAAAAGCGCGCCCAACGGCGCCCCGAGCCCGGCACGTTACCCGTGCGCGGCCGCCCGCGACTTAAGGTAACCCGCAATCAAGACGGGCGATAGCTCGCTCCGAAGGTGTCTTCGACACCGCGCGGGACGGCTCCAGAGCGCGTCGTCTGTGCCGTGTCGAAAGAGTGAAGCTCGGGGGTGACCCAGGTCTCTTTGCTGGTCTCAGTTCCGCTGAGCTTTTCTTCTTTGCCTTCTGGTTCGTGTTCCATCGTGGCCGTCCATCTGATGCTATATGGGTTGTGCTCCGGGCACATCTTTTTGCTATGGGAGCAGGGCTTCGTTTGCAACTTTGTATTTCCGTGAAGGGAGCGTCGCGGGGAAAGATGCCGATGTCCGTCACTGGGATACGTCACCTTGAGTAAATTCTGGAAGTTTCTGAGATTGCCCCGGCAACGTCGCGCCGTGTTGGCTGAGGCGGCCTATGCTCTGACATGGTCGCAAGTGCAGTTGAAAGCCCGACCATTTCGCGAAGTCGCCAAGGCAATGGGGCGCGAGACTGGCGCGTATGCGCAAGAGGGCGATGCCGCGACCTTGGACGAGGCGCGCGAACTGGCCCGCGCCGTAAAAACCGCCGCGCGCGCGCTTCCGACGGGCGCGCTTTGCCTCGCCAAGGCGCTCGCGCTGAGGAAAATGCTTGATCGGCGCGGCATTCCGGCGGCCTGCGTCATCGGGGTCCGCGCCTCCGCTTCGCCGGATGACCTTGACGCCCATGCCTGGGTCGAAGTGGCCGGAGAAATCATCATTGGAGGCGCGCGCTCACGCGGTTACTCTCGGCTCGTGACATATGTTTGATCTCTCCCAGAAAGGACCGGAATGAGCCTCGCCCGCGCCCGCCTGATGCATGTCAAAAAACCTAAGTCAGTGCGCAAACTCGCGCCCGTCGATCCTGCGCCGATCCTTGAACGTCTAAACATGCTCGGAGAGCGCGCCTGGGATGCTGAGGACGCGCGCAAAGAGAACACCTTCGAGTGCTTTCACAACACGCGACACATCATTCACCGGTTCACCAGGGGGAACCATGATGTCCGCGATCACTATGAAACACCGGCCTGGCTCATCTGGCGCGATCTGCTCTTGCCGGTCATGGCTGCTGCGAGCGCGCCCTATGGGTTCGCTGAACCGCGATATCCCAAAGCGATGTTCGCGCGCCTTCAGGCGGGGCATGTGATCGACCGCCATGTCGACGGGGCCGGCTCAAACCTACAGGGCCACAAAATCCACATACCGCTCGTCACCAATCCGAAGGCCACGTTTTCAGTGGCTGATGAAAGCTTCCACATGCCCGTGGGGCATGCCTATGAAGTCAATAACATCAGCCCCCATGGCGCGGAGAACCATGGCGAAACCGACCGTGTTCATTTCATTTTCGAGGTCTATGACGCCGCGCAACGACCGGTGGATGCCTTCTAGCCATGCTTCTGACTGCCTTTGGGCTTAGGTTTCGTCATTTGGCCGCCTCGGCCGTGTCGCTGCCATTTGTAAGGTGCGCCGAAAGCCCGGGCGCCGGGGAGGATGTCACGATCCGCCTGGGCAACACGCCCGAACGGCTCGATCAAGCCCATGTCGAACACGGGCTCTGGAGCGCGGCACCAGACGTGTTTTTGCTGCGCGATCCCCATGTTGGGGGCATCCTTGTGCGAGATGGCACGGAAATCGTGCTTGATCCCTTGGGCGGCGCAGACCCCGCTGACCTGCGCATGTTCCTTTGCGGCTCGGTGATGGCCGCGTTGCTCCAGCAGCGGAGCATCATCCCGTTCCATGCCAGCGCCGTGCGGCTCGGCGCAGGGGCGGTGCTCTTTGCGGGCACATCCGGGGCGGGCAAATCAAGTCTGCTCGCTGAATTCACGCAGCGCGGCCAGGCATGCCTCTCTGACGATGTGGTCGGCGTCACCCTTGGCGCGGGGGGCTGCCCTCTCGCGTTGCCGAGCTATCCGGCGACCAAACTTTGGGAAGATACCATCGCCCATTTCGCACTCTCCCAAAGGCCAAAAACGCGCCTGCGATCTGATCTGCCCAAGCACATGATCGCCATAGAGAGGTTCGAGCCCGCGCCTTGCCCCATGCGCGCGGTCATACTTCTGACAGGCGAAAACGCGGGGGCCCCCGCGCTTGCCCGGCTCAGCGGGGCCGATGCCTTCGCCGCCCTCCAACGCGCAACCTACCGCAAACGGATGCTTCAGGGGCTGGGTCGCGCGGCGACCCACTTCGCGCTTCTCTCCAGCCTGTTATCCCAAATCCCGGTTTTCGCCTTGTCGCGCGGGCCGGGCGCGTTCAGCACCGCTCAGATGGCTGACGCGGTCTTAGGCCTCTTCACAGACGCATGACGCGTATCACCTGGATCGCGTCCTATCCCAAATCAGGCAACACCTGGACACGGGCTTTTTTGACCCGCTACTTCCAGCCCGAGCCCACCACCGCCGATCTCCCGCTCCTGCACCGCTTGATTGCCCCCCAGCGCGCATCAAGCCGGGCTTGTTTTGACGATATGACGGGGGTTTCCTCGTCTGAACTCGGGTTTGAGGGGATCGAGCGCTACCGCCGCAAACTCCATGACATGCTCGCGGCGAACGCAGAGAGCCCGGGGCCCAACCTCCTCAAAACCCACGACACGTTTCTCAATGAAACGAACGCCCCGCGCTTTTTTGCAGGCTCAAGCGAAGGCGCGATCGTGATTGTGCGCAACCCGCTCGACATCGCCGTCTCTTTTGCAAATCACACGGGCAAGAGCATCGACGCGATTATCGATCTGATGGGCAGGGCCGAAACTCAAATCGATCGGATCGAAGAGAGCGGCGGCCCGTATCTTCCCCAGAGCATCGGCAGTTGGAGCACGAATGTGCGCGGCTGGATCGATCAGCGCACACTCCCCATTGTTCTTGTGCGCTACGAAGATATGCTCGCCAACCCGCTCGGAGAATTCAGCCGCCTGCTGACCTTTCTCGGCGTGGATGTGCGCAACGAGAAACTGAGCGCGGCCCAAAACGCCACGCAGTTCATGGCGCTCAAAAGAGAGGAAGCGGAAGGCGGCTTTCTTCCCATGCCAGAGGGCCGCAGCTTCTTTCGCACAGGCGGCAGCGAAGATTGGCGCCAGGCGCTCTCGAACGGGCAAGTGCTGCGCCTGCGCCAGGACCATTCCGAAATGATGGAAAGGTTGGGCTATCTAAGCTGACATTGTTCAAGCCCGTCATAGCGCGCGCCCCGTAGATGCCCCGGCACCCATGGCCTTGGCTAACCCTGGTCGATCTCGGGCACGCGCCGGCGATGTTTCGAAGACGCCACGAGCCCGATAGCGCGCTGATAAGGGCGGATCGGATCGAGTGCATCGATGTCGCCGGTCACCGGGGCCTGCGCAACCATCCCTAACGCCTCGAGAAGCCCCGCATGGTTGATCCACTGAGCATTTTCGAGGCCCGGCTCCTTGGAAAACACCGCCTGAAGCTGACAAAACGCTTCATGCCTGCGGGCAATCGAGTTGAAGACACGCTCCGGCTCATCCTTCGCATAAGACCACGCGATCTCTGCGCCTCCGATCTTTTCGAGCGCGTGCCGCATGGGCAAGCGGTTCCACTCGAGGCTTCGAAAAAGCGGGCGCGGTATGGAGAGCGCAAACTCCATAACCCGGCGATCGAGCATCGGGTATCTATATTCAATGCCATATCTTGCCCCCGCAACGGCCCAGCCTTCCACGCGCTCTGCAATGTGGCCATTGCTCAAAAGCCATCGCTGGGTCTGTTTGGGGTCAAAGAATTCTGGTTCGATTTCCCCGGGTGCGGGGCACCGCCGCGCGAAATCTGCGTTCAAAGCGGCCAGTTTCTGCGCGGGCGATGCGCGCCGCCTGCGCCGGCTGACGCCCGCGCGCGCCGCGCCTTGGCGCAAAAGCGCAGAGGCCGCTTTTTGGAAGATAAGCGCGCGCGAGCCCTTGCTCAAATCCGCGAGTTTCACCAACTGAGCCCATTGCCCGGTTCCCAAAAGATAGGGCAGAAGACCGCGCCCGTTGAATGTCGCGCCTTCATCGCCCCCCCAGCCAGAGAGCATGACACAAACTTCCGCCCTTTGGGCCGCCGCCATCACGGGCTCTTCATGGTCAAGCCCTGTGAGCGGCTCGTCAAAGGGGCTGCGCAAGAGCGAAGCGAGAGCATCCTGCGCGGAGATCGGAACAAATTCCAGATCGATCCCGCCCAGCCGGGCCGCCGTCAAGACGCGCGCGTGTTCGGGCGAAAGCTCTTGCGAGCGCGCATTGGTTGGGTTCACCTGCCAGCTATATCCCGCGGGCGCGCATCGGCCCGTTTTTCGCAAAGCGTCCGCCGCGGATAACGCGACAAAGGTCGAATCGAGCCCGCCAGAGACATGCACGCCGATCTTGCCCGCGTCGGGAAGCCTGTCAGAGACAGCGCGCGTCAAGCGTTCGCAGAGCCCCTCAGCGGCGTCATGCGCCGACATCGCGTGATCCACAGCGATCTCCTCGGCCCGCCACCATTGGCTCACCCGCGGCTCCGCCTCTGGGGCGTCTTTTGCCATAACCATGCACGCGCCCGGCGGCAGGCGATACATCCCCAAAGTCAACGTCTCAGGCGGCGCAAGACGCCCATAGAAGAGATATCTGGCGACTGCATCTTCATTGGGCCGTGCATCAAAGCGATCTGTCTGAAGGATCATCGCGGGCGTGGAAGACACCAAAAGACACGATTGCGCCAAAGCATACCACATCGGAAAGCTGCCCGAGGGGTCGCGCGCCGCGTAAATGCGGCCTGCGGCGTGATCCACGATCACAAATGCAAAATCTCCGAACAGGTGCTCGGCCATCGAAGGCCCCCAACGCTGCCAAGAGGCCAGCAAAAGCGCGGGCGTCGCCGCTTTGTCCTCACGCGCGGGCAGGCCCAGCGTCGCCACCAGATCGGCTTTGTTGTAAATCCGGGCTTGTCCCGCGATTGAAAGAGCATCGGAGGACAAAAAGAGATCTGTCTCGCGCAACCCAAACGCGCAAGCGCCCCGCGCGTGGACATGGCGCTGTGCGAAGTCGCGCGGCCCGAGCATGCCGTCTGCTTGTTCGGCGCTAAAGCCATGGCCGCCGAGGGCGAGAAGCATGCAGAGATCCAATCTTGTGGCCTCTGGCGGCACGGGCACATGCTGCCAGACGGCAATTCCCACGGATAAGTGCCAAACAGCCCGACTTTTTCAAGACTTCCCGCGCCTTTCAAGAGGGCGCGCCGCGTTCAACACGGGCCGTGGCCTTTGGCGAGAATGACGGGCTAGGAGGTGAAGGAAGCGCGCGCGACGCCCCGTTCCGGGGGATCACGCGTTGCGGGTTGAACGCGCAGCAAACGATATCCGGCGCGGCAAGCACCAGACCGATCTTTCGCAAAAACGCCTCGGGCACGCCTGCGAAGGAAATGAGGGCCGCTACGGGCGTGACACGCGCGAGCGAAGGGCGGGAAAGGCGCGCCGGGCGCGCCCTTCCCATGTTGAGCATCTCGCAGCGCGCGGCTTAGTTGGTCGCCGCTCCATGGTCCATATGGCCATGCCCGTCATGGGCGCCGTGGCCCCCATGCCCGCCATGCATCCCCGTGTCCTGACGCTCCAGATCGACGGTGATCACCATCTCGACCTCGCCCGCCTTCTCAAAAACGAAGGTGAGGGGAATGTCTTTCCCCTGCGTGAAGCTTTCCTTGAGCCCCATGAACATGACATGGTCCCCCCCGCGTTTGAGCGCATGGGACCCGCCCGCCGGGATAACGAAGCCGCCTTCAACCTCGCGCATTTGCATCACCCCGTCATCGCCCGCGATATGGGTGTGGAGCTCGACCCGCGCGGCCACGTCAGAGCGGACCTCAACGAGGCGGTCATCGCTCTCGGAGGGGTTCATGATCGTCATGAACGCCGCGCCAGAGCGGGCGTTTGGGGTGGAGGCGCGCGCATAGGCGTCGTGGATCATCGGGGCCGCGCCCGACATGGCCATCTCCATGACGGTTTCGTCGTTGTCGCCCATGGACATCGCGCCGTCGTCATCCATCGAGCCCGCGAAAGACAGCGCCGGGAGCGCCGCGAAGGCGGCTGCATATATCAACTTGGTGATCATCTGATTTTTTTCCTTCCTGATCTGAGGTTCGTGTTCGGGATCAGACCATGGAAGGGGGCGCGCGCGCCTGGGGTTTAAGGAGGGTGGCGGCAGGGGCGGGGCGCGCCAAGAGCGCGGGCATCTCGGCCATACGCACAAAGGCGACATGCCCTGTCTCGGGGGCTGCTACGGCCGATTGGACGAGAAGCGACAAGGCAGCGTCCGGGCAAAGCGCCTGGCGTTCGACCTCCCTGCCCTGCGCATCGATCCAGATTGTCGTGATCGCGTGACCTTGGCAGATCACATGGCCCTCAAGCGCGGGCATGCTTCCCCTGGCAAGGCCGAGCCCTGTGCTCGTCATGACGACAAGCGCGCTCAGGAGCGAAAGGAGCAAGCCGCGCATGTCGAACAAATAGGGCCGCGAAAGACGCGCTTCAATGACGGCTTCACATGAAAAAGCCCCGCGGAGCGGAGCCTTTCGCGATGCTGAGCTTTGGCTCGCGGGCCCAGCGCCCGAGCGGCGCTCAGGCCTGGGCTTTGACGATATCTTTTTTGATCTTGAGCGCCTGCGCGGAAAGCTCGGCATCTTTGGCTTTGGCAAGAAAGCCATCAAGGCCGCCGCGATGATCGACCGTCCGCAGGGCGGCGGCTGAAATGCGCAGCTTGAAAGAGCGGCCCAGCACGTCCGAGCGCAGGGTCTGCTCATTGAGGTTTGGCAGAAAGCGGCGCTTGGTCTTGTTGTTGGCGTGGCTCACATTGTTGCCACTCATCGGGCTCTTCCCGGTCAATTCGCAAACCCGCGACATCGCTTTATCCTCGCATCTGCCCGACCGTCGAGACCGGGGCTTGAAAGACAAAGGCCCCGCTCGGGCAGGGCCTGTGAAACTGTTGCGCGGCTATAGGCGGGGCTCGGGGATAGGTCAAGCGGTTAGAGGGCAGCGCGGGCGGTCTTTGCGCTTGAGAGTGCAAAGCCTGGCGCGGCGTTCAAACGCGCTTTTGGCACTCAGGGAGCGCAAGTCGTCGGCATGCCTTATGCAACAGAGCGCCCACCCGCCTCCCTTCTGCGCCAGCTCCGCTGGCTTGAACCACTCGTGGGCGCGCTGCGCGCGAATCGGCATGCCACTGAAGCGATAGGCGCTGCCTCTCGCGCTCTGCTGAGCATTTCTCGCCAATAGAAGGGAGAGAGAAACTGGCGCGGGTTAGATTCTTGCCTTAAGCAGGCCGCTCTATTTTGCGAAATTTGTTGTCGCGCGGATGTCGGTTTGCAGCGGGCCATCGGCCTAGCCGAGGGAGCGCGTGCGCAAGGGGGCGCAAAAGCACCTCTCGCGCGATCCTAGCGATGCTGATCGATCATGACGGTATTGCCGTCCGGGTCGGTGACGCAGAACGAGCCTGGGCCCGTGCTTTGCGCGAGGGCCTCCTCCGAGAGCGCATGGCCCTTCGCGCGCAGCCGCTCGGCGATCGCGCGCACATCCTCGAACGGGTCCTGGAGCTGCGCGTCCTGATCCCACCCGGGATTGAAAGTGAGCCTGTTGCCCTCGAACATCCCCTGAAAAAGGCCGATGATCGTCGGGCCCGCCTTCAGGATCAGCCAGCCCTGATCGGCGTCGCCGCCCATCGTCTCAAAGCCGAGATCTTCGTAAAAGGCGCAAGAGGCGGCAAGATCGGCCACACTCAAGCTCGTGGAAAAAGCAGCTGTCTTCATGCCGGACCGTTAGCATAAAAACCGCGAGACACCAAACCTGCCATCGCGGCGCAGGCCTCAAAAAAGCGCCGCGAGCATTTGATCGGCGGCCATCGAGGGCGCGAGCCGCCCGGCGCGCACCTCGGCTTCAAGGCGCGCAAGGTCTGGCGCGGCGCGCCCCAACCGGCGCGCCTCCATCCCCAATCTGATTTCCTCGCGAAACCAAAACGCCGCCTGCGCCGCGCGCCGCTTCTCCCAGATCCCGCTTTCGCGCCGCCACTGCGCCAGGGCGCACATTTCTTCCCAAGCTTCCGAAAGGCCAGTTTCACCGAGCGCAGACACCATCATCGCCTTGGGAAAATCCTCCGGGTCCTCTTGTCTCTTGCGCAGCATCCGCAGCGCGCCCGCATAATCGGCGCAGGTCCGCGTGGCTTGCGGCTTAAGATCACCATCGGCTTTGTTCACCAGGATCAGATCAGCCATTTCCATGATCCCGCGCTTCACACCCTGAAGCTCGTCGCCGCCGGCGGGCGCAAGCAGCAACACGAAGATATCGCACATCTCAGACACCATCGTTTCCGATTGCCCGACACCCACTGTCTCGATGAGCACAACGTCAAAATCAGCCGCCTCGCAAAGCGCCACCGCCTCGCGCGTGCGGCGCGCCACGCCGCCAAGCTGGGTCTGCGAGGGCGACGGGCGGATATAGGCACCTTCCGCGCGCGAAAGCTGCTCCATGCGCGTTTTATCCCCCAGGATCGAGCCGCCCGTGCGCGCCGATGACGGATCAACCGCCAAAACAGCCACCCGCTTGCCCGCCGCCACAAGCATCAGCCCGAATGACTCGATGAAAGTCGATTTGCCGACGCCCGGCGTCCCCGAAAGGCCGATGCGCAGCGCTTGCCGATCCTTGGGGAGCGCCGCCAGCAAAGCAAGCGCCTGCGCGCGATGGTCTGTTCGCCCGCTTTCAACGAGCGTGATCGCGCGGGCAAGCGCACGGCGGCTTCCGTTGGTGACCTCTCGGGCCACATCTTGAGCGATTTGCGCCGCGATATCTTCCATGCCCGCTTCATGCCCCGCGGGCCGTGCGCGGTCCAGCCCCGCTTTGGCTCTCGGCGTTTGAAGACCGCGAGCGCCTTGGGGCGCGCCCGCCCTCTCGACCTTGCCGCGCGCGCGCCCTAGACGAAATGCATGGCCCACCGCGTAGAACAGCAGAAAAACCTGCCAATTG
Organism: Pseudomonadota bacterium; assembly: GCA_039198835.1. Taxonomy (GTDB): domain Bacteria; phylum Pseudomonadota; class Alphaproteobacteria; order Rhodobacterales; family Rhodobacteraceae; genus Shimia_B. The sequence goes on from JBCCTH010000037.1 coordinate 11,368, forward strand.
ACGCGCTCTTGCCCGAGATCAGAGCGACGCTCGCCGCCCAGGGGCGCGCGGTGCTGCAAGCGCCGCCCGGCGCGGGCAAGACTACGCGCGTGCCGCCCGCGCTCCTTTCCGCGTTCCCGGGCAAGATCATCATGCTCGAGCCGCGCAGGCTCGCGGCGCGCGGGGCCGCGGACGGTATCGCCGGGGAGCTCGGCCAAAGGCTCGGCGGCGACGTGGGCTACCGGATTCGCGGCGCGAGCCGCGCGGGGGCGCGCATCGAGGTTGTGACAGAGGGCATCCTCACGCGCATGATGCAATCCGACCCGGAGCTCACGGGCGTCTCCTGTCTCATCTTCGATGAGTTTCACGAACGCTCGCTCCAGGCCGATCTCGGGCTCGCGCTGGCCTGGGAGCTGCGCGGCGCATTCAGGCCCGATCTGGCGATCCTCGTGATGTCAGCCACGCTCGATGCCGCCCCGATCGCCGCGCTCCTGGATGATGCGCCCGTCCTCACAAGCCCGGGCCGGGCATTTCCCGTCGAGATCAGCTATCTTGCCGCGCCGCGCCCCAGATCCGACCGCTTCGAGGCATTCATTGCCCGCCAGATCGAGGCGCTTTTGCCGGGGCTTGACGGCGCGCTTCTGGCTTTTCTGCCGGGCCAGGCCGAGATCAGGCGCGTTGCGGCCGCGCTCAAAACCGAAATCGAGCGGGTCCCGCTCTATGGGGCGCTCCCGCCCGAGGCGCAGCAAAGGGCGCTGCGGCCGACGGGCGGCCCGCGCATTGTCTTGGCGACATCGATCGCTGAGACCTCTTTGACAATCGAGGATGTGCGCGTCGTCGTCGATGCAGGTCTCGCCCGGCGGGCGCGCTTTGATCCGGGCTCGGGCTTTTCGCGTTTGGTGACAGATCGCGTGAGCCGGGCGGAGGCCGAACAGCGCGCCGGGCGCGCCGGGCGGGTGGCCGCGGGCCGCGCGCACCGGCGTTGGACGAAGGGCGAAGACGGTGCGCTCAACGCCCATCCCCCGGCGGAAATAGAAGCAGCCGATCTCGCTCCCCTGGTGCTCGAACTGGCGCAATGGGGCAGCAGCGCCGATGCGCTTGCCTTTCTGACAAAACCGCCCGCCCCGGCGCTCAATGAAGCGCGCGCCCTCCTGCGTTCTCTGGGCGCGTTGGACGGCGACAGGCTCACCGATCATGGCAGGGCGATGGCCGCCCTTCCCGCGCATCCGCGCCTGGCGCACATGCTCTTGCGCGCCGGGAAAGAGGCCGCGCCTCTCGCCGCGCTCATGGGCGCGCGCGACCCCGTTGAAACCCGTCAGAGCAGCCTCGCGCTCAGGCTCGAGGCGCTGCGCGATGAGGCCAGGTTTCAGCGCCAGCGCGCGATCCCGCTGCGACGCGGGCCTCTGAAAGACGCGCGCGGCGAAGCGAACCGTCTGGCCGCGCGCGCACCGGAACGCGCGTATCCAGGCGATGCCGTGGCGGCTTGCCTCGCCTTCCCTGATCGCATCGCGCAGCGGCGCAAGGGCGATGCGCCGCGCTATCTGATGGCGGGCGGGAAGGGCTGTGTGCTTGCGGCCGATGATCCCATGGCCGCCTCGCCCTGGCTTGCTGTCGTCGAGACCGATGGCAAACCGCGCGATGCCGAGATCCGCCTTGCGATCCCGATCACGGAAGATGAGATCAGAGCGACGTTTCTTGAAGAGATCGAAGACGTCAAAAGCTGCGCCTGGTCGCGTCGCGACGGGCGCGTCATTGCGCATGTGCGCGAAACACTTGGCGCGCTGGCGCTGTCTGAACGGCCCTGGAACGATGCAGCGCCCGAAGCGGTGGCAGCGGCGATGTGCGAAGGCATCCGCCAGTTTGGCCTCGGCTTAACCGGCCCTGCCGCGCTCTTTCAGGCACGGGCGCTCTGTGGCGGCGATGCGCGCTTCTCCGATCAAGCGTTGCTTGCCGCGCTCGAAGATTGGCTCGCCCCGTTTCTTGGCGGCGTCAAGAGCCGGGCGGAGTGGCGCGCGTTTGATCCTCTGCCCGCTTTGCGCGGCATCCTGTCATGGGAAGAGGCAAAAGCGCTCGACCGCGCCTGCCCCGCGCATTACACAACGCCGCTCGCGCGCCGCATCGCCATCGATTACACCGCCGAGCGCCCGGCGATTTCGCTGCGCTTGCAGGAGCTTTTCGGCGAAAAGACCCACCCGATGGTGGGCGGCACCCCGCTCTTGATCACTCTCCTGAGCCCAGCCGGGCGGCCCGTACAGACCACAGCGGATCTGCCGGGGTTTTGGGCGGGGTCCTATGCGGATGTGCGCAAGGAGATGCGCGCGCGCTACCCCAAGCATCCCTGGCCCGAGGACCCGACAAAGGCCGATCCGACGCTGCGCACTAAAAACCGCGCGCGCTGACCAAAAGTTCGCCGCGCGCCCAAAGGCAAGTCATGCTAATCTCCGGGCCATAAAGCCGGGAGATCATTTCAATGGAAAAATTCAAACTCACGACCTGGAACATTAAACACGCCAACCGCTTATTGAGCGATCTCGCCTCAACCAACGCCAAAAAGAAGCGCTATGCGACGGCTCGCATTGAGGCGGTGAAAGAAGAGATCGATGCGCTTGAGGCCGATATCCTTTTCGTTTGCGAGGGTCCGCAAGGGGAAACGCGCGCGAAAAAGTTCTTTGCGCTCGTGGCCCCGCAATACGATCTCATCACGCGCGGCGGCGACCACAACGATTATGGGATGCGCAACGGAACCACGGCAAGCGGCGCGCAATGGCTTTGGTTTCTGGTGCGGCGCGGCGCGGGCATCGACGCGCAGCTTCTCCACCTCGATAAATGGCGCGAACTCACCGTGCCCGCCTATGGCGAGGATATCAAACCGCGCAGCTTTCGGTGGAACCTCGCCCTGCCGCGCTGGAAATCAGGCGAAAAGCTCCACTTTTCAACCGATGAATCCCATATCCACCACCGCGCGCCGCAGGTGCTGCAACTGACAATCGGTGAGGCGTTCTTCGAAATCATCGGGTGTCATCTGAAAAGCAAACACACCACCGCGCGCCCCATTGGCGATGTCTCCGACGATAAATTCTTCGCCAAAAACCCAGAACTGGTCGCCGAGCTTGTCTCAGACCGCATCAAGCTCACGACCGAATGCACTGATATTCGCCACTACATTAACGCCCGTTTTGATGCCGATGAAACCGCGCCGATCATCATTTGCGGCGATCTCAATGACGGCCCCGGCAAAGAGCGCATCGAGCGGCGCTTTCTCTACCATGATCTCGTGAGCGTGCTCCAAGGCGATATCTTTTTCGCCCGCCGCTTTCTCAACCACGCGCTCTTCGATCTGCCCGAAGGCGAAAGATGGAGCTATTTCCTCGACCGGGGCGATGCGCTCGATCCGGGGCGCAACCCGCGCATCCTGCTCGATCACATCATGTTTTCTCAATCCATGACCGGCGCGGATACGGGCGATAAATTCACCTATCGCGCCATGGGCGGCGCGGGGCTTGTGGAACACGAAATCCATCACCGCGTGACCTCCGCGCGCTTCAATTATGCAAACACCTCTGATCATCTTCCGGTTTCGATGACCTTCACGCGCCGAGAAGATCCAAACCCCGAAGACCCTTAGCGCAACGCACCGGCGTGACGCCGCGCAAAGCGCCGCGAGCGTTGATCGAAGCCCCCGAAACCGCTAGCCTACACCTGTTTTAGGCAAGATCATTTTTGGGCGAGCTCTTCGCCAGATAGGCAATTCAATGGATGCTGTCCGCACCCCTCCCGCGTCAGGCTATCAGATCTATTCGCCGTTCCTGCTGCGCTATATCTATGACCAGCTCATTCTGGGCGGCAATAGCCGCTTCTTTTGGGGGTGCCCGCCGGCAAAGCTTTTGCGCCACTTCGAAAAGCACGTCACCGGCAATCATTTAGACATAGGCGTCGGCACCGGCTACTTTCTCGACAAAGCGCGCAACGTGCCTCAGACCGCCCGCATCTGCCTGATGGATCTCAACCCCAACACGCTCGCGCACTGCGAAAAGCGGCTCGCCCGCTATGCGCCCCAGACCCTGCAACATGATGCGCTTGCCCCGCTGGGTGAAGACATCGCGCCCTTTTCGTCGATCTCTCTCAACTACGTGCTGCATTGCATGCCCGGCACCCTTCTCGAGAAGAAAGGGGCCATCGCCCATCACACGCGGCACCTAAAGCCAAAGGGCGTCTTCTTCGGCGCGACCATTCTCAATGAAGGCGTCAGCGTGCCGTTTTACAGCAAACCGATGCTCCACATGGCGCTGCGCAACGGCGCGATGAACAACGCCCGAGATAGCCGCGCCGATCTTGAGGCGATCCTCGAGGAAACCTTCGATCGCTGGGAAATAGAAATCTCAGGGATGGTCGCGCTCTTTGCGGGGTGGCGCGCCGATTAACCGGCTGAAGGCGGAGAAAAGCTATGAAGATCGCACTTCTCGGCGCAACGGGCATGACAGGCCGCCATGTTCTCGCCTATGCGCGCGCACAGGGCCATGCCATCCGCGCGCTCGTGCGCGATCCAGGCCGCCTAGTGGCCGCAGACGGCGTGGAAATCATCGAAGGCTCCGCGCTTGAACGCGCCGATCTGGAAAGAACCTTCGAAGGCTGTTCGGCGGTCGTATCGGCTTTGGGGCCGACCAACCGATCCTGGAAGATGGCGCGGAGCGGGCTTTGCGCCCGTGTGACACAGCATGTCCTCGATATCATGGGCGCGCATCCCACGCTTGAGCGCTATGTGATGCTCTCCAGCGCGAGCATCGCGATGCCCGGCGACAAGCGCGACATCAACGGCCTCATGACCCTCTACTTAGGGCCCCTTATTCTCGGCCCGATCCTGACTGATAAACGTGCCGAACGGCGCGCGCTTCTGGCATCAGGCGCGCCCTGGACAATGGTGCGCGCGCCAGAGATCGTCGATGCGCCCGGCAGCGGCGCCGCCAGGCCAGAGAAAGGCAGCCATGGCGCGATGAAGGTCAACGCGGGCGATGTGGCCCAGGTCTTGATCGATCAGCTTGAGAACGCAGAGACCGAGCGCGCGGGCGTCTTTGTGAGCGCCGATTTGAGCGGAAGATACGCAGAGATTTGGGGCAAGGCCTGAGCAAAACGTGAGCAGGGTGTTCGCCTTGCCGCGCGCGCGATACCGGCGCGCGTCAAGAGCTCTGCGCATAGGGCGCGCCACCCTTGATATGCTCTACCACATCGGCATGAAACGAGGGGTAGCTCGCCGCGACATGGGGCGCGCTCAAAAGCCCGTCTCGGTGCGCGCGCGGCAAGTGATAAAACGGGATCCCGGGATAGGCGTGATGCTCGGCGTGATAGGGCATGTTCCAGAAAATGAAATTGGTGAGCGCGCTGGCCATGATCGTGCGCGTGTCCCGGTGGCCGCCCGTGCTTTCAAGCCCATTATGATCGCCCGCCGTCACCCACGAAATCAAGGCATGGCCGCCAATCTGCGCCGCGAAGATCCCAAGAAGAGAAGGCGCCCAAAGAACCGCCGCCGCCAAAAGCGATCCATGGATCGCCAGGATCGCGCAGGCCTCGCGCCGCACGTGCCCCCGGTCACCAACGGGCACGTAATAGAAGAAACTCTCCCAATTCGCTTGGCTGCGCCCGAAAGCCGCCCGAAAGAGCCGCCGCA
>JBCCTH010000038.1:0-16632 GCA_039198835.1 Pseudomonadota bacterium
AAGATCGAAAGGCCGGTCGCCCCACCGCCCATATCGATGCAGGCCGCGCCCAGCTCTTGCTCGTCTTCCACGAGCGCCGAAACACCCGAGACATAGGCAGAGCTCGCAAGGCCCGCCAATTCAAGGTCACAGCGCTTGACACAATAAGCGAGGTTCTGAACCGCGTCGCTTTCAACGGTCAGCATGTGCATATCCGCCGTCAGACGATTGCCGCGCTGGCCGCGCGGATCGCCGAGCCCGCTGCGATGATCGAGGGCGAAATTGACCGGCTGGGCGTGCAAAACATCGCGCCCGCTTCCATAATCAGGCATGTCACACGCGGCCAGGCACCGGCTTACATCCTGCTCGGTGACCATTTCATCGGAAAGCGCGATCTCGCCATTGAGCCCGTAAGAGCGCGGTTCGGCGCCACTCAAGCAGGCGATCACATGATCAACGCGCACATTCGCCATCTTTTGCGCGGCTTGAACGGCGGTGCGGATCGCGCGCTCTGTCTCGGCCATCGCATCGATTTCGCCAAAGCGGACGCCGCGCGAGCGGGTCGTTGCGGCCCCGATGACGCGAAACGCGGATTGCCCGGCCATGGGGCCAACACCCTCATGATCGCGAAACCGGTCGGGGCCGTCGAAGCGCAACACAAGGCAAGCGATCTTGGAAGTGCCCACATCGAGGATCGCGATCACGCCGCGCTGCATGGCGGCCTTGCGCATGTTACGCATCGCACGCTGGGCAGTATAAAGCTCACTCATTTCCTGTCACTCCAAACTCCAAGCCCTTGATCCGGCGCAATTCTTCCACACCGCCTTCCGCCAGCCGCAGCGTTGGGCGGCGCGGGTTGCGCAGATCGACATGCGAAATATGCCGCGCCAAAAGCTCTTGGCTCTGGTCAAGCAGGATCACCCGTTCAAGGGCGCGCACGGCATCTTCCTCGGGCAGCTGGATGATCTGATCGCGGTCAAGGATCACATCCCACCGCCTGTCTCCCATGCGCCGCAACCCGCGCAGGCGCGCCTTAAAGGGCTGAGCGGCGCGCACGAGATCAAGCGCTTCGGGAACCTGGGCATCGGCCCCCTTGCCCGCGATGAGCGGCAAATCGCTGCGCTCCGCCCGCGCGGCAAGCTCGGCCACGACGACCCCGTCAATATCCACCAGCGAAAGACCATCGCGACTGCGCCAAACAAAAGCGGGCGCGCGCTCGATCACGGCCACTTCCAAAATGCCGCCCGGGCGGATCCGCAGCGTCGCGCTTTTGATCGGCGCAAGCGCCTCAATGCGGGTCTTGAGCGCGTCAAGATCAAGATCAAAAGACGACACAGGAAAATCAATGTGGACAGAGGCCCGGATCGCCTGTGTCACCTGCGTGCTGGCCCCCTCAACGCTCAAGAGACGCAGCATGAATTCAGGCCGCTCCTGGATCGAGGCTTTGACGCTCAGGATCGAGGCCGCCATGGCCTGCTGCATTTTGGGCTGCGAAAGATAAGCAAAGACCGCGACCCCGATGACGAGACAGGGCAGGCCCGTGCGCAAAAGCGCGCGCAAGAGCGGCGTGAGCCATATGCGTTGAAGCCGGTAGCCCCAGCGCGACGCGGGATCGAGCATCAGCGATCGCATGAGGCATCCTCTACCAAAAACGCGCAGAGCGCCCCGAAGCTCATGCCCCGATAGGCGGCTTGTTCGGGGGTCAGCGATGTCGGCGTCATGCCGGGCTGTGTGTTTGTCTCAAGCAGAATGAGCCCGTCGAGGCCACGGGCCTCATCCCAGCGAAAATCCGTTCGGCTGATCGACCGGCAGCCAAGCGCCCGGTGCGCGCGCTGCGCATAATCGAGGCAGGCGGCGGTGATTTCTTCGGGAAGCGCGGCGGGCAAAACATGGCGCGAGCCGCCGGTCTCGTATTTGGCGGCATAATCATACCAACCATCGGTGAGGATATCGGTCACGCAGAGCGGCTCTTCACCGAGCACGGTCACAGTGAGCTCCCGCCCGGGGGCATAGGCTTCGACAAGCACGGTCTCAGGCATCGTATCATCGAGCGCTGGTGGCCCATTCGCGCCATCGCGCACGATGTAGATGCCCACGCTCGACCCTTCATTATTGGGCTTCACGACATATGGCGGGGCCATGGCATGGGCTTGGCGCGCGGCATCGCGCGGCGCGAGAATGCTCTTGGCTATCGGCAGACCGGCACGCGCATAAGCCTCTTTCGAGCGCTGTTTGTCGAGCGCGAGCGCCGAGGCCAGAATACCCGAATGGGTATAGGGCAAGCGCATCCATTCCAGAATACCCTGGACCGCGCCATCTTCGCCCCATCGACCATGGAGCGCGTTGAAAACGGCGTCTGGCCGCACTGTTTCAAGCTGCGCCTGCACATCGCGTTGCGCGTCGATCTCAGTGACGATGAAGCCCTCAGAGCGCAGCGCGGCCGCGCAGCCACGGCCGGTGGAGAGCGAAACGTCGCGTTCCGCCGATGCGCCGCCCATCAAGACAGCGACTTTGAGGGATGCCCTGCTCGACATGCCCGTCCTGTGCCTCTGCGCCTCGCCATTCACTGGGCGAGGTTCTGGTTTTTGTCTGCCTTTTCAGGCGCCTGTATCGGGGGCCGGTTCGCCAACCCTCACAACTTCCCACTCTAGCGATATGCCGCTGTTTTCGTAAACCTTTTTTCGCACCTCTTCGCCGAGGCCTTCGAGATCGGCGGCTGTCGCCCCGCCGGTATTGATCAAAAAGTTGGGATGCTTCTCGCTCATCTGCGCCCCGCCGCGCCGCGCCCCGCGCAGCCCAGCGGCATCGATGACGCTCCAGGCCTTGAGCTCGTGGCTGTCATCGGCGCGACCGGTTGATGAAAATCCCGCCGGATTGCGGAAGGTGGAGCCGGCGGTGAGGTCTTTTGTGGGTTGGGTTTCATCGCGCTTGGCGAGCTGCGTTTTCATCCGCTCCTTGAGCGCGCCGGGCTCGCCAGCGGGGCCGCGGAGCGTCACCTCGGTGATGATCATTTCAGCGGGGAGCGTCGTCTCACGATAGGCAAAGCCCATATCCTCTTTCGTCAGCGTGATCCGGTCACCCCCGCGCGTGACGGCCTGGGCGGAGACGAAGACATCGGCGAGGTAGGTGCCGTAGCAGCCCGCATTCATCCGCGCCGCTCCGCCGATGGAGCCGGGGATTGTGCGCAAGAAGGTGAGATCAACGCCCGCCTCAGCCGCCCGCCGCGCCACCATCGCATCGAGCGCCGCCGCCCCGGCGCGCACCTCTTGCCCGGCGATTTCGACGGCATTGAAAGGCCGCGCGAGCTTGATCACGACGGCCCGAAGCCCGCCATCCCGCACGATGAGGTTTGAGCCCACACCCAGCGGGAAGACTTCTCTATCGCGCGGCAAGGCGCGCAGAAATGCGGCGAGATCATCGAGATCGGCGGGTTGAAAAAACCAGTCACACGCCCCGCCCACACGCAGCCAGGTCAGATCGGCCAGCGATTTTCCATGGCTTAGGCGGCCACGCACTTCGGGCAAATCCATTCCGCTCTCCTGCTCTTTTTCGCTTTCATAATCGAGCGGGGTCGCGTTTGAAATGCGCTTTCATCGAAAGACACGGACACCAGGAAGGGACACGCGCGATCTGCGCCACCAGACAATAAGATCAAACGCTGTGCCTGAACAAACGAGGCTTCAACTGAAGAACTGTCAAAAGCGGCGGGCTTTGGGCGCGCAAGCCTCACCGCCACGTTCTCAAAGGGCGCTTTGGGCCGTCAGAGGTTTTTGGGCAGATTATTGGCCCAAGTGCTGATCGTGCCCGCACCGAGGCAGACGACCATATCGCCCACCCGTGCTTGCTCGCGCACGAGGCGCACCAGATCTTCTTCATCGGAGACCGCGCGCGCATGACGGTGGCCATGGCCTATGAGCCCACTCACCAGGCTATCGCGATCCGCCCCCTCGATGGGGGCCTCGCCCGCCGCGAAGACTTCGGCGATGGCCACGACATCAGCATCGTTGAAGCAGGAACAGAACTCCTCAAAAAGGGCTGAAAGGCGGGTGTAACGATGCGGTTGATGAACCGCGATGATGCGTCCGTCACAGGCTTGCCGCGCGGCCTTGAGCACTGCGGCGATCTCAACGGGGTGATGCCCGTAATCATCGATGATCGTGACACCGCCGACCTCGCCCACTTTTGTAAACCGCCGGTTGACCCCTTTGAAAGCGGCAAGCGCCTCACGGATCTCATCACCGCGCATCCCCAAATGCCGCGCGACGGCGATCGCCGAGAGGGCGTTGGAGACATTGTGATCGCCCGGCATCGGGAGCGAGACATTCTCAATGACCTGCCCTTCTGCTTGCAACGCCACGTCAAAATGCGCCGTTCCCGCCTCATAGCGCAGATTGACCGCGCGCACATCTGCCTGCGCGTTGAACCCGAAGGTCAGAACGCGCCGATCGGTGATCTTGCCCACGAGCGCCTGCACCTCGGCGTGATCGATGCAGCAAACCGCGAGCCCATAGAAGGGGATGTTTGAAACGAACTCCAGAAAGCCGCGGCGCAGAGCATCGAAATCGCCCCAATGTTCCATGTGCTCGGGATCGATGTTTGTGACGATGGCGACAGTCGCGGGCAATCGTGTGAACGTGCCGTCGCTTTCATCGGCCTCCACAACCATCCATTCGCCCTGCCCGGTACGGGCATTTGATCCAAAGGCATGGATAATGCCGCCATTGATCACCGTGGGATCGAAATCGCCCTGAGCGAGCAGCGTGGCGACCATGGTGGTGGTCGTGGTTTTGCCATGGGTGCCGGCAACGGCGATGTTTGATTTCAGGCGCATGAGTTCAGCGAGCATCTCCGCGCGCCGCACAACAGGCAGCCCCCGCCGCCGCGCTTCATCAAGCTCGGGATTGCCGGGCTTGATTGCCGATGAGATCACGACGACTTCCGCGTCCTCGAGGTTTTCCGCGCGCTGGCCTTCAAAGATATGCGCGCCATTGGCCGCCAGTCGCTCGGTGATCTTCGAGCTTTTGAGGTCGGAGCCCTGAACGACATAGCCCAGGTTCAACAGAACCTCGGCAATGCCTGACATGCCGATGCCGCCGATGCCCACAAAATGGATCGGGCCGACATCTCCGGGGAGTTTGGTTGGTGCGCTCATGGCCCCTCTTCCACCGTTTCCTCCACGAGCGCAACGAGGCGCTCCGTGGCATCGGGCTTGCCCGTTGAAAGCGCCGCCGCCGCCATCTGCGCCGCACGCGCGGGATCTGATAAAATGGCGCTGATCGCCTCAGTCAGCGGCGCGACTTCAAGCTCGGCTTCCGGCATCAGGATCGCCCCGCCCGTCTCTTTGAGCGCGCGCGCATTGGCGGATTGCTCGTCGCGGATGGCCGCAGCGAGGGGGATAAAGATCGCCGGGCGACCGATCACGCTCACATCAGCGACTGTCGAAGCGCCCGAGCGGCCGATGAGAAGCTGCGCTTCGCTGAGCCGCGCGGGCACGTCATCAAAAAACGTCTGCACCACGGCCTTAACGCCTTGGTCGGCGTAGTATGTCGCGACGCGCTCGACATCTTCTTCGCGCGCCTGATGGCTCACGCGCAGATGCGTCAAGATGGCATGCGGGAGCGCGGCAATGGCGGGCGGCACGAAATCAGACAGGATACGCGCGCCCTGGGAGCCGCCGAGCACAAGGATTTGCATCGGGTAGTCGCCGGGCGGGATATAAGCGGCCCCTGCCCGCGCAAGGATCGCCGCGCGCACGGGGTTGCCGATATCGCGCCCCATCTCCGGGTCGGGCAGCTCTGTGGGCCATGTTCCGCAGGCCACAGCCGTCACACGCCGCGCGAAGAGCTGGTTCACGCGCCCAAGGAGGCCGTTTTGCTCATGGAGCTGGCGCGGGAGCGACAGGTGCGTCGCCGCAGCGAGCGCGGGGATCGTGGGATAGCCGCCAAAACCAATGACGATGTCGGGGCTCTCGCGGCGAAACGCCATGAACGCGGAGGCCACGCCGCGCATGATCTTCGCGGGGGTCATGAACTTTGCGGCAACGCCGCCGCGCGCGAATGTGGCAGCGCTCACCGTCTCGATCTCAACAGCGTCGGGAAACCCACCGACATAGCGCGCCCCGCGCGCATCGGTGACAAGTTTCACCCGCCAACCCTTGCGCAAAAGCGCTTCTGAAAGCGCTTGGGCGGGGAACATATGACCACCCGTTCCGCCCGCGGCCAAAACCGCGCATTTCATCGTGCGCGCCCTTTGAGAAGATCGCCGATCTCGCCCTGCGGCCTTGTGCGTGTGAAGGCCAAAAGCATGCCCAGCGCGATCCCCCCCGCGATGAGCGATGACCCACCGTAGCTTACGAAAGGCAATGTCATGCCCTTTGCCGGCAAAAGGCGCACAGCCACGCCCATATTGATCATCGCCTGAACCGCAAACATTGCCGCCAGGCCGCAGCCCGCCAGACGGATAAACGGATCGCGCTCTTTGACCAAACGCATAAGCGCGCGCAGCACGATGGCAGCATAAAGCGCGATGATCGTGAGCACGAGGACCATGCCATATTCCTCGGCGGCGACTGCGATGATAAAATCAGTATGGGCATCCGGCAGCGACCATTTTACTTGGCCTTCGCCCAATCCAACGCCGAAAAAACCGCCTTCTCGGATTGCGTTCGTTGCATATCCAAGCTGGGTCGTGGGGTCGATATCGGGGTTCAGGAAACCGTCGATGCGACGCGCGAAATGGTCTGATGCGCCATAGGCGATGGTTCCCGCGAGGACGGTCAGACCGGCCATGCCCAACAGCAGCAAAATCGGCGCGCCCGCCACGAAATACATGACACCCCATCCGAAGAGGATCAGCGCCGCCTGTCCAAAATCAGGCTGCATCGCCAAAAGAAATGCGATCACGAGAGCGAGCGCCAGCGAATAGACCCGCCCCGGCGGCCCGTTGATCTCTTGGCTCGCCGCCAAGAGCCAAGCCGCCGTGACGATGAAACCCGGTTTGAGAAATTCCGAAGGCTGGAGCGATGCAAATCCAAGCGAATACCAACGCACCGCCCCCTTGCCGAAATCGGTGCCGAAAAACGGGAGCAGGGCGAGGGCGATGAACGCGCAAAAAAAGCCCAGGACAGCCAGGCGGCGCACGAGGTTGGGCGACATGATCGAGGTGATGATCATCGCCAAAAGTGCGAGCGCGCCGAACATCGCTTGGCGTTCCACATAATGGAAGGCGGCAAAGCCGTTTTTGGCCGCAAGCGGCGGCGATGCCGCAAGCCCAAGCAAGATGCCAATGCCGAAAAGGGCAAAGACAAACGCCATCGACCATTTATCGAGGGTGCGCCACCACCGTGGCAAGATCGGATCGGTGGACGCGACGGGGATCGCGCCATGGACCATCTCTGTCATGGGTCTACTGCCTGCCTCATGCGCCGCTTTTTTGTGCGGTCTCGGCCCAACTATACGTCGAAGGGCTTCCGGGAGCTAGGAAAAAAGCTTCGTCGCAGCCCCGCGCAAAGCGCCGGGCCTCGCGCCTAGCGGCCTGCCTTGAGCGCGGCGACCTGGGTGATGAAATCGTCCCCGCGTTCTTCGAAGTTGTTGTATTGATCAAAGCTTTTGGCGGCGGGCGCGAGAAGAATAACCTCGCCCGCTTGCGCCTCTCGCGCCGCTTGCGCGACAGCGCGCTCCATCGTGCCAAGAACGGCGGTTTCGATCCCCGGCAGAGCGAGCGCGAATGCCTCGGCATCGCGCCCGATAACATAAGCCTTTTTCACATTGCCAAGATGCGCCGCGAGCGCTTTGAGCGCGCCCGCATCCTGAAGCCCGCCGCAAATCCAGCGCAGCTCGGGAAACGCGGCAAGCGCTTTGGCCGCGCTATCGACATTGGTCGCCTTGCTGTCATTGACAAATCGAACGCCGTCGATCTCGGCGATGAGTTGCGAGCGGTGTGGCAGGCCCTCGAAGCTCGCAAAGGCGCTTTCGATGTCACGCGGTGCAAGACCGAGCGCACGGCATGCCCCATAGGCCGCGCAGGCATTTTGGTGATTATGCGCGCCGGGCAAAGCGGCCTTGTCGCGCAGATCAATCGAGGCGATCTGCCGGCCCTTGCGGCTTTCCGCCAGGAACCCCTTGCGCGCGGTGACAAACCATCCGGGACCGTCGAGCTTTGAGGTTGCCACGCGAATGATCCGATCATCGGCGGCCCCGGTGCCGAGCTCCATCGCCAGATAGCGCCCCTCCACCTCATCGACGCCGATAACAGCGCGGTCAGGCCCACCTTCCGAAAAGAGCCGACGCTTGGCGGCGAAATAGCCCCCCATCCCTGCATGGCGATCGAGATGATCGGGGGTCAGATTGGTGAAAATCGCGATATCCGGCGTGAGCGCGCGGGCAAGCTCTGTCTGATAGGAACTCAGCTCCAAAACGATCACCTCGCCATCGCGCGCTGGATCAAGATCGAGCACACCGCGCCCGATATTGCCGGCAAGCTGGGTGGGGCGGCCGGCCTCTTGCACGATATGATGGATAAGCGCCGCCACCGTTGATTTCCCGTTTGAGCCGGTCACCGCGATAATCTTCGGGGCCTGATCGAAGCGCTCCCAGGCTTGGCTTGCAAAGGAGCGGAAAAAGAGGCCGATATCGTTATCAACCGGCAGCGATTGCGCCATGGCCCGCGCGATGATCGGATGCGGCGCGGGATAAAGGTGGGGAATGCCCGGCGACGTCACGAGGCAGGCGCAGTCAGACAGCGCGCCAGCCGCAGTGAGATCGACCACATCGAGACCCGCATCGCGCGCGCGCTCCCGCGCGGCTTCGCCATCATCCCAACAGATCGCATGGGCGCCCCCCGCCTCAAGCGCCCTGGCCGCTGAGAGCCCGGTGCGCCCCATGCCCAAGACAGCCACACGGCGCGTTTCGAACCCGCGCACCGGGATCATCGGAAAGCCTCTCTCATGGCATGCGCGGCCTTCACATCATCTGACCTTGAGCGTCGCCAGACCGATCATCGCCAAGATCAGCGAAACAATCCAAAACCGGATCACGATCTGCGGCTCCGCCCAGCCCTTCTTTTCATAGTGGTGGTGGATCGGGGCCATGAGAAAGATGCGTTTGCCCGTGCTTTTGAAATAGCCGACCTGGATGATCACCGAGAGCGCCTCGACGACAAAGACCCCACCCACGATCGCCAGCACGATCTCGTGTTTTGTGGCCACCGCGATCGCGCCGAGCGCGCCGCCTAGCGCAAGCGACCCCGTATCGCCCATAAAGACAGCCGCTGGCGGCGCGTTATACCACAAAAAGCCCAGCCCGCCGCCGATCAGCCCGGCCGAGAAAACCAGGATCTCGCCCGTGCCGGGCACGTAATGGACATCGAGATATTCCGTGAAATCGACCCGGCCGACCGCATAGGCGATGATCCCCAGCGTGCCCGCGGCGATCATCACCGGCATGATCGCGAGCCCGTCGAGCCCGTCGGTGAGGTTCACGGCATTGGCCGCCCCCACGATCACAATCAGCGCGAAGGGGATGAAGAGGATCCCCAGATTGATCAGCGTGTCTTTGAAGACCGGCATTGCCAGCTGGTTTTGCAGCTCGGCAGGATGCAGATGATAGGCGAAGTAGGTCGCGACTGTGGCGATGATAAAGCCCAATCCCAGCCGCATCTTGCCGGGCACCCCTTTGGTGTTTTGCTTTGAAACCTTGGCATAATCATCGGCAAATCCGATTGCCCCGAACGCCACCGTCACGAAAAGAACCAGCCAGATGAACCCGTTATCCAGCCGCGCCCAGAAAAGCGTTGAGACGATCAGCGCGCCAAGAATGAGCGCCCCTCCCATCGTCGGCGTGCCCGCCTTGGCAAAGTGGCTTTCAGGGCCGTCATCGCGGATCGGCTGACCCTTGCCTTGACGCTTGCGCAAGAGGTTGATGAGCGGACGCCCGAAAATGAAAGCGAAAATGAGCGACGTCAGGAAAGCCCCGCCAGCACGAAAGGTTATGTATCTGAAAAGATTAAAGAAATCTCCGCCATCCGATAATGCTGTGAGCCAATATAACATGTTTTTCTCGCTTTACTTAACTCTGCCCGGTCTCGATCTGGCGCGGATGCCCCAAGCGGCGGATAGCGTCAACGACAAGGCTCACCTTGCTGCCCTTTGACCCTTTGACGAGCACGATATCGCCGGCGTCGATGAGCTTGTGCGCCTCGCGCACGGCCTCTTCGGCATGGGCGAAGTACCGGCCGCGCTGACCGGGTGGAAGCGCGTCATGGAGATGTTGCATGAGCGGCCCGACACAATGGGTGAGCGCGTGCGCAAGATGCGTGTTTTTAGCCAGAGCCGCGTGTTGCTCTGCCTCGGTGAGACCAAGCTCAAGCATATCCCCCAAAATCGCCACGCGCCGCCCGCGCATTACGCGCCCGACATCATCTTTGGGGCGCGCGGCTGCGAGCACTTCGAAAGCGGCTTCCATCGAGGTGGGATTGGCGTTGAAAGCATCATCGATGAGTTCGAAGGCCAGATCGGGATCAGCGGGATCGAGATCGATGATTTCGCGCTGGCCGCGTCCGGCGGGGGGCGACCAACGCCCGATATCAATCGTCGCGCGGCAGGCATCGGCCCCGAGCGCCGAGACAGCAGCAATCACCCCGAGCGCATTCATCCCAAAGTGGCGGCCCGGCGAGTTGATCTTAAGGAGCGCTTTATCGCGCTCGATGCGGGTCTCCACGAGGGTTTTATCCCCCTGGATCGTCACTGAGACCAAGGGCTGGTCGGCCTCAACGCCAAAGGAGAGAACGCCCGCGCCCCGCGCCTCGGCGCGCGCGCGCAGGAGATCGGCATGGGCGGTATCGGCGTTAATGACAGCCACGCCACCGGGCTCCAGGCCCTCCACAATTGAGCTCTTTTCTTCCGCGATGCCCTCAAGGCTCTCGAACGCTTCCAGATGCGCCGCCGCGATAGCCGTGATCATGATCACATGGGGCCGTGCCTGCCGGGCAAGCGGCGCGATCTCGCCGGGGTGGTTCATGCCGATCTCGATGATTGCGAACTCGGCATCTGCGGGCATGCGCGCAAGCGTGAGCGGAACACCCCAGTGATTGTTATAGCTTGCCTCGGCGGCATGGATGCGCCCTTGGGGCGCAAGAACATCGCGGAGCATTTCTTTTGTCGATGTCTTGCCGACCGACCCGGTGATCGCGATGATCCGCGCCACGGAGCGCGCGCGCGCCGCCCGACCCAGAGCCTCGAGCCCCTTTTGCACGTCATCCACGAACAAGCAGCGCGACGCATCCACCCCCTCAGGGATGCGTGAAACCATCGCCGCCGCCGCCCCTTTCGAAAGCGCCTGTGCGACGAAATCGTGCCCGTCGCGCGCCGCCTGGAGCGCCACGAAGAGATCGCCAGATCGGAGCGTGCGCGTGTCGATGCTCACGCCCGTTGCCTGCCAATCTCCGGTGGCGCCGCCGGTGGCTGCGGCGGCGTCTTCGGCTGTCCAAAGTGTCATGCAAGCCCCCCTTCCAGCGCGGCAACGGCGATCGAGGCCTGTTCGACATCGTCAAACGGCAAGACAGCATCGCCCACGATCTGGCCGGTCTCATGGCCTTTGCCCAATATGAGCAGCGTATCGCCCGCGCCGAGCGCATCGACGGCGCGCAAAATCGCTTCCGCGCGGTCGCCAACCTCGGTTGCCTCGGGGCAGCCTTCGAGAACCGCGCGTCTGATGAGCGCGGGATCTTCGGAGCGCGGATTATCATCGGTGACAAAGACAATATCGGCGTTTTGCGCGGCTGCGCGCCCCATGGCGGCACGCTTTGTCGGGTCGCGGTCGCCACCCGCGCCCACAATCGCCAAAAGCCGCCCCAGCACATGGGGGCGCACCGCCTTGAGCGCCGTTGAAACGGCATCGGGCGTATGCGCGTAATCGACAAAGATCGTCGCGCCATTGGCCCGTGTCGCGGCGTGTTCCATGCGCCCGCGCACTGTCTTAAGCGCGGGCATCGCTTGAAAGACATCGCGCATGCTCGCGCCCGCGGAAATGACAAGCGCCGCGGCCACAAGCACATTCTCGGCCTGAAATCCACCGATGAGCGGCAAACGCGCGGTGAAGGATGCGCCGCCCAACGTCACGCGGATGTCTTGGCCCGTCGCGTCGAAGCGCTGCGCTGTCAGCCGATAATCGGCTTCGCGGTAGCGCCCCACCGTCATGATCTGGTGCCCGCGTGCCTCGGCGATCGCGCGCATATCGCTGCCGCGCGGGTCATCGATATTTATGATCGCCGTGCCATCCTCGGGCAGCACAGCGTGAAAAAGGCGCGCCTTGGCCTCGAAATAGGCTTCGAATGTCCCGTGATAATCGAGATGATCTTGAGTGAAATTCGTGAAAGCTGCAGCGCAGAGCAAGACGCCGTCAAGGCGGCGCTGCTCGAGCCCGTGAGAAGAGGCCTCCATCGCGCCATGGGTGACCCCGGCCTTTGCTGCATCGGCCAAGGCGCGGTGCAGCGTGATGGGTTCGGGCGTGGTATGGCCGAGCGGCGCTGTAAACGCGCCTTCAACGCCCGTCGTGCCCAGATTGATCGCCTCTTCGCCCAGGATCGACCAAAGCTGGCGCGCAAAGCTTGCGACGCTTGTCTTCCCGTTTGTGCCGGTCACGGCGACCATCTTTTGGGGCTGCATGCCGAACCAGAGCGCGGCTGCCGCGGCGAGCGCGCCGCGCGGATCTTCGGCGAGAATGAGCGTTGCAGGATGTTGAGCGAGCGCGTCGCGCGCGAGTGCTGCGCCCTGGGCATCGGTCAACACGGCGATGGCCCCTTGGCGCAGCGCGTATTCCACGAACTCCCCACCATGAACGCGGCTGCCCGGAAGCGCGGCGAACAGGAAGCCCGGGCGCACATCGCGGCTGTCGACGGCAAGCCCCGTGACGGCGGGGTTCTCTGCGCCTTGGCCGGTCAGGCCCAAATCACTCAACTGTTTTGTGCCCATGGCGGGGCTTGGGCCCCCTTGCTCACTCACCCGATGTCAGCGTTATACCCTGCGGCGCGACGGGTTCAATCTCAGGGCGCAGGCCCAAGAGCGGCGCGACGCGCCGAATGAGCTCTGCGGCCACGGGCACCGCCGTCCACCCGGCCGAGCGGCGCGGCTTCGGCCCCGATGTCTCGACCGGCTCATCGAGCGTGACCACCAAGACATAACGGGGCGCATGGGCGGGAAAGACGCTGGCAAACGTTGTGATCGTGCGGTCATCGTAATAGCCGCCGCGCGGCTTGGGTTTGTCGGCCGTCCCGGTCTTGCCGCCCACAGCATAGCCCGCCACATCGCCAAAGCTCGCCGTGCCCTCTGTCACGACGCGCCGCAGCATCTTGCGTGCCGCGCTCGAAACCTCGGGGCGCACGATCTGCGCGCCGAGCCGCGCGCGGTCTTGCTTGAGGAGCGTGGGTTCCACCTTGCGCCCGCCATTCAGAAGCGTCGCATAAGCGGCTGCCAGATGGACCGGGCTCGTTGATATCCCGTGGCCATAACTGATGGTCATCGTCGAAAGCTCAGACCAATTTGACGGATAAAGCGGCGCGGCTCCCTTGGCCTCGACCATCTCAAGCGGCGTTGGCTCCAGAAAGCCCAACGCACCCATGAAGTCTTTCTGGCGCACATTGCCGATCTGCTGGGCAAGGCGCGCAGTGCCCACATTCGATGATTTTTCGATGATCTTCGAAACGCTCAGGCTCGGGCCATAATCCTTGCCTTGAAACTCGCCGATCTTGAACCGGCCCCAGGTGAGCGGGCCCTTGGTGTTGATCTGCGTGTCGGGATTAGCCAGGCCCAGCTCAAGGGCGTGCGCGGCGGTGAAGATCTTGAACGCTGAGCCCAGTTCATAGACGCCCTGGAGCGCGCGGTTAAAAAGCGGGCTGTCGCCGGCGTCGCCCTCGGTGAGCGGGCGCGGCCGCTCATTGGGATCGAAATCAGGCAGCGAGACAAGTGAGAGGATCTCACCGGTCTCGACATCCATCAAGACACTGGCGGCGCCTTTCGCGTTCAAAAGCTTCATCCCGCCGTAAAGCACATGCTCGGCGGCGGCCTGCACCGGCAGATCGAGAGAAAGCTCAAGCGGCGCGCCGCCTTGCGCGGGGTCGCGGAGATACGCGTCAAAGTGTTTTTCAACACCCGCAACCCCGATAACTTCGGCGCTGCCAACGCCCTCCTTCCCGAAAGACGCGCCCCCCAGAACATGCGCGGCGATCGCGCCGTTGGGGTAAAGCCGCATCTC
Source organism: Pseudomonadota bacterium (assembly GCA_039198835.1). Classification (GTDB taxonomy): domain Bacteria; phylum Pseudomonadota; class Alphaproteobacteria; order Rhodobacterales; family Rhodobacteraceae; genus Shimia_B. Next base: position 14,226 of record JBCCTH010000038.1, read on the forward strand.
GCGCGGGCCAAAGAGCAGCCCCGGATCGCCGATATCATGGACAGCCTGCTTTTGTTCCGGGCTGATCTTGCGTTTGATCCAGAGAAACTTCCGATCGCCCGTGAAGCGCTTGAGCAGATCATCGCCATCAAGATCGGGGAAGATGCTCACCAGCGCTGCCGCTGATCCCGCCGGGTCGATGAGGTCTTGGGGATGCGCATAGAGGCTGTGCGTGTCGAAATTCGTCGCAAGAACCCGGCCCTGACGGTCAACGATATCTGCGCGCTGCGCGATGATCTGGGTGCTTGATGCGGCTGCGCGGGGCTCACTCGGCTCCGAGACCGCCAGGTGGGTCATCCGAGCGCCAATCAGGATAAAACCGGCGAGAAAAAAGAGACCCAGAACAAGAAGCCGCCCTTCGGCGACATGGCGCGCCTTGTCGCGCATCACCTCATGGCGCTTGCGGATATTCTCGCGCTCGATCCAGTCGGGGTTTTCGCCCGCTGCCCGTGCGCCCAAGATGCGCGCAAGCGGGCGCAGGGGCGTGCGCCGCTCCGGTGTCATTGCGCTTGCTCCATCACATCGACGGGCTCGGATATCTCAAGCGCGACCGGCGGAAAGGGGATCTGATCTATGGCGCTGAATTGCTCGGGCGCGAGCGGCAAAAGGCCAAGCCGCAAAAAGTTCATGTCGGCGAGATCGCGCAGCCGGTCGGGCCGGTTGAGATAGGCCCATTCAGCCTTCAAAACCGCGACACGCGCACGCGCCCGACCGATATCGCCATAGAGCTCTTCGACCTCGTCGATGCTCGCCTGGGTGCGGTAATTCTCTGAATACGCCCAAAACGCCAACCCCATGACGCAAAGCCCGGCGAGCGCATAAAGCAGGCTCTTCATCGCCGCGCCCCCGGCAAAACTGGCATGCCCAGCTCTTTGGGCGTGGGTGGCGGCATCTGCGCGTCGGTGCGCTTCCCGATCCTGAGCTTTGCGCTCCTGGCGCGTGGGTTCGCGGCGATCTCATCGTCGCTCGGCTCCACCGCCTTTCGGGTCACGAGGCTGAACGTGGCCCTGGGCGCTTCGCGTTCGGGCGCATGGCGGCTTGCAGCGGGGGCGCGCCCGCCGCGCAGCTGAAAGAAGCGCTTGACCATGCGGTCTTCGAGCGAATGGAAGGTGACAACGGCCAAAAGCCCGCCGGGTTTGAGCGCGCGCTCGGCGGCCATGAGACCGGCGAAGAGTTGATCATATTCACTATTCACCGCCACGCGCAGCGCCTGAAAGCTTCGCGTCGCGGGGTGGGCCTGACCGGGTTTTGGCCTTTTGAGGCAGCTTTCGATGATCTCGGCGAGCCGCAATGTGCGGGTGATGGGCGCGTCGCGGCGCGCGGCGACGATGGCGCGCGCGATGCGGCGGCTCGCGCGTTCTTCGCCGAAATGAAAGAGAATATCCGCAAGCTCGGCCTCGCTTGCTTGGGCCACGATATCAGCCGCAGACCGGCCCTCTTGGGCCATACGCATGTCGAGCGGCCCGTCTTTCATGAATGAAAATCCGCGCGCCGCCTGATCGATTTGCATTGAGGAGACCCCAAGATCGAGCACCACGCCGTCGAGCGCCTCAGCATGATCGCCAAGTTCAGAGAAGGTCGCCTCGATGAGGCTGAGCCTCGGCCCGTAGGCCGCCGCCCAAGGCGCGGCGAGCGCGAGAACGCTTGGGTCACGGTCAATCCCGATCACCTGCGCGGCACCCGCCTCAAGGAGCCCCCGCGCATAGCCGCCCGCGCCAAAGGTGCCATCGGCCCATCTGCCTGTGATCGGGGCGCAGAGCCTCAAAATGGGATCGAGCAGCACGGGAATGTGCGGTGCCTGCCCCACGTCTCACCCCTCGTCGCCGTCAAGATAAACCGACGGGTCAAGCTCGGGGTCGAAGCCTTCTTCATCGAGCGCCGCGATCGTCGCGTCATAGGCGCCCGGCTCCCAGATCTCGAAGGTATCGCCCGAGGCCACAAAAAGCGCCTCGCTGGTCAGCCCGATTTTCTCGCGGAGCTTGGCGGGCAAGACGATCCGGCCGGTCGCATCGACCTCTGCCTCGACGGATTGCGCCGAATAAAGACGCTCCATCGCCTTACGCCGGGCTGAGCCGCGCGGAAACTTTGCGATTTTATCGTCGACCTCTTCCATGGCTCTGACGGGGAAGCCTTCGAGGTAATTACGCGTCGCGCCACCGTATACGATGATGAACCTCGGCGCGAGGCCGTCCGTCCAATCAGGATCACCGGCTTCGATGACACGGCGATAGGAGGCCGGGATCGAAACCCTGCCCTTCGCATCCACCTTATGGTGGCTTTCGCCTCTGAACCTGCGTGCCACGCTGGCCCTCTTCGCTCATGTCCTCGGGCATCAAGGCCCACTCAAAATGGAAACGGCGGATCAGAC
>JBCCTH010000039.1:0-16220 GCA_039198835.1 Pseudomonadota bacterium
AAAAGTAAATGTAAAATACTTTCACATTTTTCTTGCTATCCAACAGGGGCGTCCTCATATCTGCAATGTGAAAGACATTCACATCAGCAACTGGAGACCAACATGACCACCCTCGCCCCCCACCCCGCCGATCACGCGCTGCCTCGCCAAAGCTGGCTTTCGCGCGCCGAGGCCTGGCTTGATCAACGCGGCTCAGGCGCGTGGGTCGCGGCCATGGTCTTGGGTTTCATCTTCTTCTGGCCCGTGGGCCTAGCCTTGGTGATCTATATGACGGCAACGAACAAATGGTCCAACTGGGGCCGCAAACGGACAAAATCCTACCACCCCGCCCATAGCGCGAAAATGGCCCTGAAACCCTCTGGCAACAGCGCCTTTGACGCCTACAAAGCCGAAACGCTGCGCCGCCTTGAAGACGAACAAGAGAGCTTCGAAGCCTTTCTTGAGCGCCTGAGAGCCGCCAAAGACAAGGCCGAATTCGATGAGTTCATGGACCAACGCGCAAATACCGCGAAGGAAGAAGACATCGAAGACGAAAAGTAAATGATATCGGAGCGAGGGGCCAAATGGGGCCCCTCGCCTCTTTCGAGCCGATGTGCTTTTCCCCCTCATCGCCAAGCTCTGGACGCCCTAAATGATCACCATGACACATGCCGACCCTTATCACCTCTTGCCTGACCCTGAGACACAGCCCGGCTTTTACGCCGATGTGCCGTTCAAAAGACTGGTGGCATTTTTCATCGACAGCGTCTTGATCACCGCGATGACGCTGGCCGCCGTGATCGCGACGCTGGGCTTTGCGGCGCTTCTCTTTGTCTTTTTGGCTGCCGTGATCGGCTTTCTTTACCGGGTCTTCACGCTTGCCAATCGCTCAGCGACATGGGGCATGGCCCTCATGGGGATCGAACTGCGCCGGATCGATGGAGAGCGGTTCACCTTCGCGGATGCAACCCTGCACACGCTGAGCTTTTACATCTCCTTCGCGATGATGCCGGTTCAGGCAATTTCGATCGCATTCATGGTGATGGGGCGGCGCGGTCAGGGATTGACCGACATGCTCTTCGGCACAGTCGCCTTGAACCGCCGGGCGCGCGCCTAGCGCCCGTGCCCCAGAGGGTTAACCCTCTGTTTGCAATTTTATCTTTATCCTTGCGTCGAGGGCGGGCCTTGCTAGGCTTCCTGCAACAAAAGCCGGTAGCGCATGCGTCATTCATTACCCATTGCCCCACAATTTTACGTCACGGCCCCGCAGCCGTGCCCGTATCTTGAGGGCCGCATGGAGCGCAAGCTCTTCACCGCGCTTCAGGGCGATACGGCAGAGATGCTCAATGACAGCCTTTCAAAACAAGGCTTCCGTCGCTCGCAGAATGTGCTTTACAGGCCGTCTTGCGCGGATTGCGCGGCCTGCCTGAGCGCGCGCATCTCAGTCGCTGATTTTTCGCCCTCGCGCAGCCAAAAGCGGGTGATCAAGAAAAACGCGGCCCTGGCCCGCCGCGCCACAGCGCCCTGGGCGACCGAAGATCAGTTTGATCTTTTTCGCAGGTATCTCGACTCGCGCCATGCCGAAGGCGGGATGGCCGACATGGATATCTTTGAGTTCGCGGCGATGATCGAAGAAACGCCGATCCGAAGCCGGATTGTTGAATATCACACCCCGCTTTCCGGTGGCGGTGAAGCTCTGACCGCTGTGTGCCTCACCGACGTGCTCGATGACGGCGTGTCGATGGTTTACTCGTTCTTTGAACCGACGCTCCAGAAAAACTCGCTCGGCACCTATATCATTCTCGATCATGTCGAGATCGCGCGTGAGGCTGGTTTGCCTTATGTCTATCTGGGCTATTGGGTGCCCGGCTCTGATAAGATGGGGTATAAGGCGCGCTTTTCGGGCCTTGAGCTTTACCGCGGGGGTGACTGGCAGCCGCTTGGATCACAGAGCGATTACGCCGCCGATGTTGATCCGCTCGCCGTTGAACCGATTGCGGAGCAGGTCGCGCAAATAAGCTTGCCCGATTTCATGCCCACGCGCGGCAAATAGTGGGAACCCGGCTTCACGCGGTCACACTTGTTGTTCCAGATTATGAGGCGGCCATTGATTTTTATGTCGCCGCACTCGGGTTTGAGCTTGTCGCCAATGAGGATCTGGGCGGCGGCAAGAGATGGGTGCTTGTGCGCCCGCCAGGCGGCGGCGCTGCGCTCTTGCTGGCCAAAGCCTCAGACGCGGCACAGCGGGCGATCATCGGGGGCCAAACCGGCGGTCGTGTGGGCTTTTTCCTCGAAGCGGACGACTTTCACGCCGAGCATGTGCGCCTCCTGGACGCTGGGGTCGTGTTTGAAGAGACGCCCCGCCGAGAAAGCTATGGCTGGGTGGCCGTTTGGCGCGATCCCTTTGGCAACCGCTGGGATCTGATCGAATTCAGCTGACGCCGCGCTGGCCGCTCCCCCCTTAATTCGCGATGAGATCGGGCACGAAGGTCACGATCCCCGGGATTGTCGCCAAAAGCGCGAGCCCCGCGACCTGGATGATGACGAACGGGATGATCCCGCGATAGATATGCCCGGTGGTGACCTCCTTTGGCGCAACACCGCGCATATAAAACTGGGCGACGCCACACGGCGGGGTGAGGAAGGACGTCTGCAAATTCACCGCGATCATGATCGTGACCCATTTGGGATCAAGCGAGCCGCCATAGATCACCGGGCCGACGATGGGGATGACGATGTATATGATCTCGAGGAAGTCGAGCACGAACCCCAGGATGAACATGATCAACATGACAATCAGGAAGACTCGCCATTCCTGATCGAAACTGCGCAGATAATCCTGAATGTAATGCTCTCCGCCGAAGCTGATCACCACGAGATTGAGAAGCTGAGAGGCGATCAGAATGGTGAAAACCATGCTGGTCACTTTCGCTGTCTCGCGCACGACCGGGCTCAAGACCCCGCCTGAAAACAGCACCCAGCACGCAAAAAGCAGGCCAAACATAGAAAAGAGATATGCCGACTGCGCGACGATATAGGCGATGCGATCCTCGACGAGCACGTTTTGCTGCCCAAGGCGCAGATCAAAGTTCACCCCGACGAGAAGCATGATCACAAGAGCGAAAGAGGCCCCCAAGATGATCTTGGGCGATTTATTCTGATCGCGGAGCTTGCGATAAGCGGCGAGCATGATCGCGCCCGCGGCCCCCAAGGCTGCGGCGGGGGTTGGGTTTGTGATCCCGCCGAGGATCGAGCCGAGCACCGCGACGATGAGCACGAGAGGCGGAAATACGACGCGAATGAGCTCATTTTCGGCAAGCCGCAGGATCGCTTCCCTGCATCCATAGGCCGCCAGAAGAAGCGGGAGCAAGAGGAGCACAAACCTTGGGCCCGCTGTCATATCCGGGGGCAAGAGGAACCCATCGACGAGAAAGGCAAGCGCAACGCCCGCAAGGCCGATCGCGAGGGGGCGAAAATCCTTGGTGGGAGCTACGCCGCGTGCCGTCGTCAGAATGAGCGCCAGAAGGATAAAGCTCGTCGCAAGGCCGCCGCCGATGGGCGCGGCCGCGGCGATCTTATCGAGCCGGGCCTCAACGAGCTCTTCCTCGGTGAGATCGCGGCTCGCAGTGATGCCGCCCGCCTCATCGATGGCGGCTTGCTCGGCCAGCGCCGCATCCCAGGCCTCTTGTCCGTGAAGATCGATCATCGCGGCCTCGCAGGCCGGGCTCACATTCGTGCGCAGGCTCGCGCCTTCCTGAAGAGCGGTGCGCGATGACACGGTGAGATCCTGGCTGCCGATGACATTGACCTGCCCGAGAAGCACAGCGCCGCCGATCAGCGCGAACGGCACCGCCAAAAACCACGTCAGCCCTTCATTGCGGGTGATCACCTCGCCCGTGCTCTCCCCCATCTGAACAGCGGGCGCTTTCGACGGGTTGAGAAGCGCATAGACAAAGGCATAGCCCGCATAGAGCCCAGCGAGCAGAATGCCGGGCACAAGCGCCGCCTGAAAGAGCGTGCCCACCGAGACAACGGCAGGCTCTCCGAGATAGGTGAGCGCGTCGGTGCAGCCGAGCGACTGAGCGCGCTCTTCCTGCGCGCGGCTATAAAGATCGCCGGCAAGCGTTCCCAAGAGCACGATGACAATGGAGGGCGGGATAATCTGCCCGAGCGTGCCAGACGCGGCGATCACCCCGGTCGAGAGTTCAGGCGAATAGCCGCTGCGCAGCATTGTCGGCAGGCTCAAAAGCCCCATTGTGACGACCGTGGCGCCCACGATCCCCGTGGAGGCCGCCAGAAACGCGCCAACCACAACGACCGACACAGCCAAGCCACCCGGCAACGGCCCAAAGACCTTTGCCATTGTCGTCAACAGGTCGTTGGCGATTTTCGAGCGCTCGAGCGTGATGCCCATCAAAACGAACATCAAAACGGCGAGCAGCGTCTCGATGGATTGGCCCGCCAGCACGCGCTCGTTGATGCGGTTGACGAGGAACGAGATGTTGCGATCCATCGCCTGTTCCCACCCGGAGGGGAAGACAGGCTCTTCGATCCTGGGCAATTCGGGGTATCGGAAGATCGAGATCGTCTCACGCGCCACGCCGTCATTGATCAGCGCGAAATATTCGGCGGCGTTCGTATCGATTGCGGCGTGGATCAAAAGGCCTGCGCTATCGAGACCCGCGATGATGCCGAAGGAAACCACCGCCGAGCCCGCAATCGCGAAAGCCACCGGAAAGCCCGAAAGAATGCTGCCGAAGAGGCAAAGAAACACGATTATGAGGCCAACCTCGACGCCGTCTAGTCCGAACATTTTTCTTGCCTTTATTAGTGGATGTCAGCGGCGAGCTCGGCCTCTTCATCACCGAGCTTGTCTTTATCGAGGAAGCGGCCCTGGCTTTCAGGGCCCTCCTTCCATTCCAGGTAGGATCGGTAGAGAAACGCGATGGCCTGCAAGAGGATCATCGCCGTCAATACGATCAAGAGCACCTTGAAGAGAAAGTAAGCGTTAAAGCCCTGTGGGCTGAAACCGATGGTTTCGACATTCCAGCGGAAGGCGCGGCTTTTGCCATCAACCAGCCGCTCGAGCGTGTCAGAAGCCGAAACCTTGGGCGTCACCAGATGCCGCCACATGAAAAACCAAGAATACATCCAGATCAGAATGCCGGCGGGCATCATCAGAATGAGACAGCCCGCCATGTCGATGATCCGCTTCGCGCGATAGGAGACAGCGGAATAGACAAGATCGACGCGCACATGCCCGCCCTGCACGAAGGTGTAGGCGCAGCACAGGCACACAACCATGGCGTTATAGAGCTTCAGCTCTTCCGCGTACCAGCTGATATCCTTAGAAAACGGGACACCGAACCCAAACGATATCTGCGCCTCTAGAAAGATGCGCTGGATCACCACGATCACGACCTGTTGCAAAACCATCAAGAGGCCCGCCCAAGCAGCGAACCGCCCCACAGTGTTGGCAAAGCCTTCAAGCCCGCGCACGACCCCCCACATGAAGGCGTTACGCCAAAGGCCAATGGCCGTAAGTGTTATAAAGACGGCGAGGAACACGAAGAAAAATTCGACTGAGGCGCCATAGTAAATGAAGCGCATCACAGCCTTGGGATCGCCCCAGTTGAGCCAACCCATCGGATGCGTCAGCGCATAAAAGAAGTTGTAGAAGCCAAGGGCCAGGTTGGTGAAAAACCAGCTAAGCGCCTCCATCGGCATCCCCTCCAGACGTTATCCTCGCGCGCGCGGCGACGTTTTTTGGCGGCTCAGACGGGCGGGCGCGCAAGATCAAAAGCGCCCGTTCGCCAAAGCAGCGAAGGCCGAAGCCCCGGCGGCTCTCGCTCCCGGGGCTTCGACTTGATGTTTAGCTGTTGGCCAAAACGCGGTTACGCTGACGCACGAACTCGGCATCCGATTGCAGCAACCAAGCCGACGTCGATGCGAGCGACGCATCAAACGAGTTGCGGATCGACGCATAGAGCGGGTCAGACATGTTTTCGTCGAGCACTTCCTTGGAGGCCCGGCCAAACGCATCCCAGACATCATCGGAGAATTGCAGCGTCTGCACGCCCTGGCTCTGAAGACGCGCGAGCGCCGCACCGTTATTGGCGAGCGTCTGGCTCAACTGATACTGGGTCGTGGCGAGCGCCGCGTTCCGCAGGATCGCCTGATGCTTCGGCTCGAGGCTTTCCCACACGTCGAGGTTGATACCTGCGCCGAGGCCCGAGCCCGGCTCATGGAAACCAGCGGTGTAGTAGACCTTAGCGACCTCCTGGAAGCCCGCGCGCTCGTCGGCGAAGGGGCCGACCCACTCAAGACCGTCAAGCTGGCCCGAGGAAAGCGCCTGGTAGAGTTCACCGCCGGGGATGTTTTGCACCGAAACACCAAGCTTGCCCAGCACCTGGCCGCCGAGGCCCGGCATGCGGAAGCGAAGGCCCGCGAGATCTTCGGCTGAGTTGATCTCCTTGCGGAACCAACCGCCCGACTGCGACCCGGAGTTACCGGCGAGAAGGTGCTTGAGACCGAAGATTGAACCGAGCTCGTCGTGAAGCTCCTGGCCGCCATCATGGTGATACCAGTTGGTGAGTTCTTGTGCCGTGGCACCGAAAGGCACTGCCGTGAAGAACGCATAGCCCGGATGCTGGCCGAGGAAGTAGTAATCGGCGGAGTGGTAGAGATCGGCCTGGCCCGCAGCCACGGCATCAAACACTTCAAACGCGCCGACAAGCTCGCCCGGTGCTTTCTTGTCGATGACGAGCTCACCGCCCGACATCGTGTCAACGGCCTCGTTGAAGTAGCTGGCTGCATCATCAAGCACAGCAAAGCCACGCGGCCAGGATGTCACCATGGTGAGCGTGCGCGCGTGTCCGCCTGCAACGGCCGGTGCGGCGAGCGCCGCGGTGGCACCACCGAGCGCAGATGTCTTTAGGAATGAACGACGGTCCATTTTTATCCTCCCGAATTTTCCCTTTCGCCGCGCGACTCACCGCGCGGCGTTTCCGTAAAAGTAGCGCGACCCTAGCGATGCTCGGACGCGCCACAATACCCACCACTACGTAGAACGCCGCATTGCAGGGCAAGATACGGGGCCAAAAGCGATCTTTCTTGGCAGTTTGCAAACGTTGCAGCGCCCCGCCCCGGCCATTAGGCTTAGCGGCATGCAGCGCGACCGCAGCCTTCTTAGCCTGTCCTATGCTCAGAAGCTCGTTTTCTTGGCGAGTTTTCCGCTTGTTTTGGCGGTCGCGCTCATCGGCGCGCTCGTCACAAATCAGTCGCGGCAATTGGCTGAGGGCGAAATCCAGGCGCTGGAGGCGGAGCTTCTCGATGCCAAGAAAGCGGAGTTGCGCAATTACGTCACGCTCGCACGCAACTCCTTTTTTTGGACATACGGCAACAAAGCCCCCGATGACGAAACCGCCAAGGACCGCGTCACGCAGATCCTTTCCGCGATGATCTATGGCGATGACGGCTTCTACTTCGTCTATGATTATGACGGCACGGTGATCGTGAACCCGCGCCAGACCGAGCTTATCGGGCGCAACCTGGCCGGCAATAGCGACAGCAGAGGCACATCAATCACCGACAAGCTCATCGAGACGGGCCGCAGCGGCGCGGGCTATCATTCGTTCCTATGGCCCAAGCCCTCAACGGGCGAAGAGGCAGAGATGATCGCCTACGTCACCTCGCTGGGCTCTTGGCAATGGGTCATGGGCACCGGTGTCTTTATCGATGACGTGCTCGAGACGGTGGCCACGGCCCGCGCGGAAATGGGCGCACGGATCGACAGGACATTTCTTCAGATCGGCGCGATCACGCTTCTCGCGCTCTTTTTGGTGTTTCTCTCCGGGCTCTACATCACGATCCGAGAGCGCCGAAAGGCCGATGTAAAGCTCAAAGACCTCACGCAGCGCATTTTCGATACCCAGGAAGAAGAGCGCGGGCGGGTGGCGCGCGAGCTCCATGACGGGATCAGCCAGATCCTTGTTTCGGTGCGCTACACATTGGAAGCCGCGCGCCGCCGCCTTTCGCTTGGCGATGCGCGCGCGGCTGAAAATATCGATCGCGGCATCGATGCGCTCGGCGGGGCCATCCAGGAGGTGCGGCGCATTTCACGCGATCTGCGGCCCGGCGTGCTCGATGATCTCGGGCTCGGCCCCGCACTCAAGGCCTTGATGGAAGATTTCGGCCATCGCAGCGGGATCAAGACGCGCTTCAGCACGGTCGTTTTTCGCAACCGGCTCGATGATGAAGCCAAGATCGCGCTTTATCGCGTGGCCCAGGAAGCGCTGACCAATATCGAGCGCCATGCCCAGGCCACCGAAGTGACCCTTGAACTCGAAGGCAACCGGCGCGGTGCCAAGATGCGCATTTCTGACAATGGCAAGGGCCTTTCGCAGGCGAGCGGCCAAGACCCGCGCGCAGGCCTCGGGCTGCGCAACATGCAAGAACGCGTTGAAAAGCTGAACGGGTCGTTGCGGATCCTGTCGTCCCGCAAAGGTACCGTGATCGAGGCGAATGTCCCGCTGACGCACATGCTCAGGCCAAGCTCGGTGCCACAGGATGAAAAGGGAGCCGCATGACCGCTCGCACCCGTGTTTTGATCGTCGATGATCACCCGATGGTCGCCGATGGCATCGAGGCGATCCTCGAAAGCTATGACGATATCGAGGTCGTGGGCGCGCTCGGAACTGGGCGCGCAGCGGTTGAGCAAGCCGGATCGCTTTCGCCCGATGTCATCTTGATGGATCTCAACATGCCCGATCTCTCTGGCCTCAGCGCATCCGAGATCATCCTTGAAGAGCATCCGCAGATCAAAATCCTGATCCTGTCGATGCATGACAGCCCGGAATATATCTCGACGGCGCTGAGCCATGGCGCGGCGGGATATGTTTTGAAAGATGTGCCGACCGACGAGATAAAATCAGCCATCGACAAGGTGATGGCGGGCGAAAGATATCTTTGCACCGGGGCCGAAGGCGCGATCACGCCCGACACAAAGGACGGGCGCGAGCCGCTCACCAGCCGAGAACAGACGATCCTGCTTGAATTGGCGCAAGGCAAGTCGAACAAGGGCGTGGCCAATGCCTTGGGCATATCTGTGCGCACGGTCGAGACGCACCGCAAAAACATCAAACGCAAGCTCGGCATCAGCTCGACAGCGGGCCTGACACGCTACGCGCTCGAGCACGGTGTCTTGCAAGGCACGGGCGGCCCGGTGAGTATGTAGCGCCCCGCGCCAAGCGCATGCGCTGAAAGAAAGTTGCGGAAGATAGCTCAAAAAAGACATTTCCTCCGCAAAGCCAGTTGACCGCCCCGGTCGGCCATGTTTAATCGCGCCCAATGAAGGAGAGCGGGATGATTTCGCTAATCGTACTCGTAGGAAGTTGGTGCATGGGCCGGTAACGGAGACCATATCGATCCCATGCGCCCCCGACCAAATTCGGGGGTTTTTTTATGCCCGATGCCAAGATGGAGAAACCGATGGCACAGCAGATGACCGGAGCTAAAATGGTGGTTCAAGCCCTGAAGGATCAGGGCGTTGAAGTCGTATTCGGCTATCCTGGCGGGGCTGTTCTCCTGATTTACGACGAAGTTTTTCAACAAAACGACATCCGCCACATCCTCGTGCGCCATGAGCAAGGGGCTGTCCATGCCGCTGAAGGCTATGCCCGCTCGACCGGCAAGCCGGGCGTTGTTTTGGTGACGTCAGGGCCGGGCGCGACAAATGCTGTCACCGGGCTCACCGATGCGCTGATGGATTCGATCCCCATCGTCGTTTTGACCGGGCAAGTCCCCACATTCATGATCGGCTCCGATGCGTTCCAGGAAGCCGATACAGTGGGCATCACGCGCCCCTGCACCAAGCATAACTGGCTCGTCAAAGAGACAGACACGCTGCCCAAAGTGCTGCATGAAGCGTTTCATGTCGCCACATCCGGCCGCCCTGGCCCGGTTTTGATCGACATTCCCAAAGACGTCCAATTCGCCAATGGCACTTATACGCCGCCCGCGAAGGTCAAATCGCATTATCACCCTCAGCTCAAAGGCGATATCGAAGGCATCACCGATCTCGTCGCGGCCATCGAGAAGGCCGAGCGCCCGATCTTTTATACTGGTGGCGGTGTGATCAATTCGGGACCCGCGGCATCGCAGCTTTTGCGCGAACTGGTGGAGGCAACGGGTTTTCCCATCACATCGACGCTCATGGGCCTCGGCTCTTATCCCGCATCCGGCGATAAATGGCTCGGCATGTTGGGCATGCATGGGCTCTATGAAGCCAATCTGGCGATGCATGATTGCGATCTGATGATCAATATCGGCGCGCGTTTCGATGACCGGATCACCGGGCGGGTCGATGCTTTCTCGCCCAAGTCAAAAAAGGCGCATGTCGATATTGATGCCTCTTCGATCAACAAGGTGATCAAAGTCGACATTCCTATCCTTGGTGATGTGGCCCATGTTCTCGAAGACATCCTGAAAGTCTGGAAGGCGCGCGGTCGTAAGACCAACGCCGAAAAGCTCGCGCAATGGTGGGAAAAGATCGAGACATGGCGCGCGGTCCGGTGCCTCGATTACGCACCCTCCAAAGAGACAATAAAACCACAGCACGCCCTCGTGCGGCTCGAAGAGCTCACCAAGCATCGCAAAGACCGCTACATCTGCACCGAAGTCGGCCAGCATCAGATGTGGGCGGCCCAGTATATCGGCTTTGAAGAGCCCAACCAATGGATGACATCGGGCGGTCTGGGCACGATGGGCTATGGCTTCCCCGCCTCGATTGGGGTGCAAATCGCACATCCGGATGCGCTCGTGGTCAATGTGGCGGGCGAAGCATCCTGGCTCATGAACATGCAAGAGATGGGCACTGCCGTTCAATACCGCCTGCCGGTCAAGCAATTCATCCTGAACAATGAGCGCCTTGGCATGGTGCGGCAATGGCAGGATCTTCTCCATGGCGGGCGGTTCTCGCATTCGTGGTCTGAAGCACTGCCGGACTTCGTCAAACTCGCTGAGGCCTTCGGGGCCAAGGGCATCATTTGCTCTGATCCTGCCGATCTCGACGATGCGATCATGGAAATGCTGGAATATGACGGCCCGGTCATTTTCGATTGCTGCGTGACCAAGCATGAGAATTGCTTCCCCATGATCCCGTCGGGCAAAGCGCATAACGAAATGCTGTTGGGAGAGGCTTCAACGGAAGGCGCGATCGATGCCAAAGGCTCTGTCCTGGTCTGATCGCTTGCGGTGCCGAGATGCCCCGAGGCACGTTTCATCAAACTCAGGCAAGGGCCGTGCGCAAACGGCCCTGACGCCCAAAAGGCCCATCGAAAGAAGACAGCTGAATGTCCCCTCTCAAACTCAAAAAAGGCTCCACGAGCCATTCCGCCTATAATCTGCGCCCGACCTTCTCTGATGTGAGCGAGCGCCATACGCTTGCGATCATCGTTGAAAACGAGCCGGGCGTTCTGGCGCGCGTGATCGGGCTCTTTTCAGGGCGCGGCTATAATATCGAGAGCCTGACCGTGGCCGAGGTTGATCATACCGGGCATCTGAGCCGGATCACGGTTGTGACCGTGGGCACGCCCCAGATCATTGCGCAAATCATCGCGCAGCTCGGGCGCATTGTGAGCGTGCATCAGGTGAGTGATCTGACGGTGGAGGGCCCCGCCGTTGAACGCGAACTCGCGCTGTTCAAGGTCACGGGACAGGGCGACAAACGCGTTGAGGCGCTCAGGCTCGCCGATATCTTCCGCGCTTCGGTCGTCGATTCCACTCTGGAGAGCTTCGTTTTCGAAGTCACAGGCGCGCCGGAGAAGATCGATGCCTTCGCCGATCTGATGCGCCCCTTGGGCCTTGAAGAGATCGCGCGCACAGGTGTCGCGGCGCTCGCGCGCGGCAAGGCTGAAAAGTTGAGCTAGACCGCCTTTTGGCCTTTGAGCGACACCGGGTAGTCGCTCCCTGAATTGCTCACTTTGCCGCAATTCCTAGCATCCTGGCACCTAAGGCAGCCAAGGAGACGCCGCGATGGCCCGCGATCTTGAACCTTCCGCTCTTGATGCCGTGCGCCGCCCAATCGATCAGGCCAACGGGCTGCCCAACGCGCATTATACAGACCCCGAAATCTTCAAGCAGGAAGCAAAGGCCACGCTTTTGAGCACTTGGGCCGGGCTTGGCGTGGCCGCCGATGTGCCCGAGAAAGGCGATGCTAAACCGATTGAGTTTCTGGGGATCCCGCTTCTTTTGCTGCGCGACAAAGAAGGTGTCTTGCGCGTGTTTCAAAACATCTGCCGTCATCGCGGCATGGTTCTCGTCGATGCGCCGCGGCGCATCAAAGGCGCGATCCGCTGCCCCTATCATTCTTGGTGCTATTCAACGAAGGGCGCGCTTGTGAGCACACCCCATGTGGGCGGGCCGGGTCACAACACCCATGACGGGATCGACCCCTCGACATTGGGCCTCATCGAAGTGCGCAGCCATATCTGGCGTGACGTGATCTTTGTGAATGTCTCGGGCGATGCGCCTGACTTTGAAGAGGTCCATGGCGGGCTCATCGCCCGCTGGGCTGAATTTGATCAACCGCAGTATCACGGCGGCCCCGAGAGCCGCTTTGTGCTCGATGTGAAGACGAATTGGAAACTCGCAGTCGAGAATTACTGCGAAAGCTATCATCTGCCCTGGGTCCATCCCGGCCTCAACAGCTATTCGCGCCTCGAAGACCATTACAATATCGAGGAACGCGGGCAGTATTCGGGCCAAGGCACGCTCGTCTACCGCCAATTCGAAGACGAGGGCAAAGCCGCTTTCCCTGATTTCGCGGGCCTCTCGCAAAAATGGGAAACGGGCGCGGAATATATCGCCGTCTACCCCAATGTCCTTTTGGGCGCGCAGCGTGACCATGCCTTTGCGATCGTTCTCGAACCCGTAGCCCATGACCGGACACGCGAACACATTCATCTCTATTATGCCTGCGAGAGCACCAAGCTGAGCAACCGCGAGAAGAACGCAGCGATGTGGAAAGAGGTCTTCGAAGAAGATATTTTCGTTGTCGAGGGTATGCAGCGCGGGCGCGCCGCGCCAAGCTTTGACGGCGGGCGCTTCTCGCCGGTCATGGATGGGCCCACCCATTGCTTTCACGATTGGGTCGCGGCGCGTCTTCAATCGGCTCAATGACCGCCGCGCGGGGGCCCGCCGCGCTCCATGACGCCCTTTTGGCCGCCCACATCGCGGGCGACAGCGAACAGATGGTCGATCTCTACACCCAAGCCGCCGATCAAAGCGGGACAGAAGACGAGGAAATGTTTTTCCTCACCCATGCCTACATCTTTGCGCTCGAAGCCGGTCACCCGGCGACACCCCAGCTCAGAGATCGCCTGCGGCTTGCGGGCCGAATAGGCTAGCCAGACCGCGCTCAGAGCGCGACCCGACGCAGACCAAGCAAGAGGCCCCGGCACAAGAGCGGGGCTGCGACCTCACGCGCGGAGCCGCGCGCCCTTCGGGTCAAAGGGCGGCTCGTGGAGCACCTGCGCGCGGTGTGGCTGCCCCAGGATCATCACATTGACCTCATCGCCTGCCGCCACGCCGCTCAAATAGCAAAGCGCGAGCGAGGCATTGACGCCGTAGCCATAGGCGCCCGATGTCACACGGCCCACCCCTTCGCCCTTCAGGTTAAAGATCGGCTCGCCGCCACTGGCATCGGCCTTTTGCGTTTCAACCTGCAAAAGCGTCAACATCTCACGCGGTGCATTATCTTTCACATGCAAGTAGCTCTCTTTGTTGAGAAAAGACTTATCAAGTTTGATTAACCGATCAAGCCCCGCCTCTTGGGGCCAGTATTCAGGAGAATATTCGCGGCTCCATGACCCATAGCCCTTCTCGACGCGCAAAGACATCAGCGCCCGCGCGCCAACTGGCCCCGCCCCCACAGCCTTGCCCGCCTCAATGAGCGCCTCGTAGAGCCTGAGCTGATCGGCGGCGTCGCAATGCAGCTCCCAACCGAGATCGCCGGTGAACGACACCCGAAGCGCGGTGAGCGAAACGCCCGCGAGCTCGATCTGCTTTGATCGCATGAACGGGAAGTCTTCTGTCTCGAGCGATGCATTCGTGAGCCGCTGCAAGAGCTCCCGCGAGCGCGGCCCGGCGACATTGAAGCCGCAGAGCTGCTCGGTCAGGCTCTCAAAGCGCGTGCCGTCGGGCAGCGCGACCTCTTTCCAGAAGCGTTGGTGATAGCGCTCGGCCATGCCCGATCCGATAATGAGAAACGCGTGATCGCTCACGCGCGTGATCGTGAAATCGCCCGCGATACCGCCGCGTTTCCCGATGAGCGGCGTGAGGCAGGAGCGGCCCACCGCGCGGGGCGCATAATTGGCAAAGACCGCGTTGATCCAGGCCTCTGCGCCCGGCCCTTCAACGCGGTACTTCGCGAAGTTCGAGATATCGATTATCCCCGCATTCTCGCGCAGCATCCGGCACTCTCTTCCGACGCTGTCGAACCAGGGCTGGCGGTCAAAGCCCGCGCTATCGGCAACATTGGCATCGAAGTAGACTGGATGTTCCCAGCCGTAATTGAGCCCGAAGACCGCGCCGAGCTCTTTTTGCCTGGCATAGGCAGGGCGCATCCGAAGGGGCCTGCCCGCGGCGCGTTCTTCGCCGGGAAAGTGGATCGCGAAGCGATTGGCATATTGGTCTTTCACGCGGGCCTCGGTGAACTCCGTGCCCGCCCAGGGCCCAAACCGCGCCACATCCCAGACGAACATGTCTTGCTGGCTTTCGCCCTCGATGATCCACTGGGCTGAGCTGAGCCCGATCCCGCCGGATTGCGAGAAGCCCGGGATCATCCCCGTGCAAAGGAAGTAATTCTCAAGATCGGGGTGCGGCCCGTAAAGGGCGCTTGCATCAGGCGACCATATCATCGGGCCGTTGATCACGCGCTTGATGCCTGCCTGTTCGAGTACCGGCACGCGCTCGATCGCGCGCATCATGTTCTCTTCTATGCGTTCGAGATCATCGGCGAAGAGCTCATGGCCAAACCCCTGGGGTGTGCCATTGGCCGCCCAGATGCGCACATCCTTTTCATAGGCGCCGACAAGAAGCCCCTGCCCTTCCTGACGCAGGTAATATTCGCCATCGCGGTCGGCCACCGATGGCAACCGCGCATCCAACGCCACAACCTCGGGAATAGTCTCGGTGACAAAATACTGGTGCTCGGTGGGCAAAAGCGGCAGCTCGATGCCCGCGAGCCGGGCCACTTCGCGGCCCCAAAGACCGGCGGCATTGATGACCCACTCGCACGCGATATCGCCCTTGGGCGTTTCCACGCGCCATCCCCGCCCATGGGGCCGGGTCGCCGTCACGGGCGTGAACCGGTAGATCTCAGCGCCGAGGGCGCGCGCGCCCGCCGCATAGGCCGCCGTGACCCCCGATGGATCAACATTGCCGCCATCGGGTTCGAACATGATGCAGCGGATGCCGTCATAATTCACCAGCGGGTGGAGCCGCTCGGCTTCATCGCGGCTCACTTCATGGAAATTCATCCCGTAAAGCCGCGCTTTGGCGGCCTGGAGCCTGAGCTGATGCTCGCGCGCTTCGGTCTGCGCGAGATAAAGCGAGCCTGGTTGGAACACACCGCACCCTTGGCCAGTGTCCGCTTCCAGTTCCTTGTAAAGGCCCATCGTGTAGTTCTGGAGGCGCGAGATATTGGTGTTGTCGTGGAGCCCGTGGATGTTGGCCGCGGCGTGCCACGTGCTCCCCGATGTGAGCTCATCGCGCTCAAGCAGCACCACGTCCCGCCAGCCCAACTTCGCCAAATGGTAGAGGATCGAACACCCGATCACCCCTCCCCCGATCACAACGGCCTGCGCATGGCTCTTCATCAGCACATCCTCCTGCGTGAGCAGCCTACCCCGCCACCGCGCGCAACATTGGCCGAACGCGACATTTTTCGCCGCATTTCCCCACCTTCATTTTTCCAAAAATACTCATAGGCTGAACCCGGCAGCGAGCGGGGATTTGAAAGATGGAGCACAAACGGGTCGTCATAATCGGTGGGGGGGTCGTCGGCGTGTCAGTCGCCTATCACCTGACCAAACTGGGCTGGTCGGATGTCCTTCTTCTGGAGCGCTCGGAATTGACCAGCGGCAGCACCTGGCACGCGGCGGGCGGATTTCACACGCTCAATGGCGATACCAATATGGCCGCGCTCCAGGGCTATACGATCCGCCTTTACCGCGAGCTTG
>JBCCTH010000040.1:0-16113 GCA_039198835.1 Pseudomonadota bacterium
CCGATGAATAGATATCGGAATACATCAGTGCTCAGCGGCCACAAGATGATCGTGATCGTATGTGACAATGGCGGCTATGCCGTCATCAACCGGCTTCAAAACTTCAAAGGCGGCGCGAGCTTTAACAATCTCATCAAGGATTGCCGCCTGGGGGTTGAGCCGTTCATGCCCAACTTCGCCGATCATGCCCGCGCGATGGGGGCGATCGCCTACGATGTCGATACGATCGCGGAACTCAAACACGCCTTCACCGAGGCACGGGCCGCTGATCGAACGGTCGTTATTTCAACGCGCGTTCAATCCCACGATTGGACGGGCGGCGATAGCTGGTGGGATGTCGGCGTGCCTGAAGTGTCTCCACGAGAAGAAGTCCGCTTGGCGAAGGCAGCCCATGAAGAGGGCCGCCAAGCCCAAAGGATCGATATCTGATGGTCAAAATCGGCATCTCTCCCATCTGCTGGCAAAATGACGATCTCCCCGATCTGACGGCCGCGTTCACCATGGAACAGGCGCTTCGAGAGGCGCGCGAAATTGGCTATACGGGCGTCGAGCGCGGTCAGCGCATGCCGCAAGATACAGAGGGG
Source organism: Pseudomonadota bacterium (assembly GCA_039198835.1). GTDB lineage: Bacteria > Pseudomonadota > Alphaproteobacteria > Rhodobacterales > Rhodobacteraceae > Shimia_B. The sequence goes on from JBCCTH010000040.1 coordinate 585, forward strand.
CTCCGCGCCTATCTCGATGAAGCAGGTATCGCGCTGTGCGGTGGCTGGTGCTCGGGCAACCTTCTTGTCAACGATATCGCCGCCGAGCGCGACGCGATCCGCCAGCAAATCACCCAGTTCAAGGCGCTGGGGGCACCCTGCATCGTCTATGCGGAATGCTCAAACACCGTCCAGGGCCAACGCCACGTGCCCGTGAATGACCGCCCCCAACTGGGCCGCGACGACATTCATGCTTATGCGGCCAAACTCACCGAGATCGCGAAGTTCTCGGCCGATGAAGGCATGCCGCTCGCCTATCATTTCCACATGGGCACGATCATCGAAAGCGAAGCAGATATCGATGCGCTGATGGCGGGGTCAGGCGATGAGGTGGGCCTGACATTCGATACCGGGCATCTGCTGTTCGGCGGCGGCGATGTGATGGCGACGATGCGGCGCTGGGCGCACCGGATCGCGCATGTCCATTTCAAGGACATCAGGCCCGAGATCGTGGCCGCCATTCGCGCAGAGCGCAAATCCTTCCTCGATGCGGTGATCGACGGTGCCTTTACCGTGCCCGGCGACGGCTGCATCGATTTTCAGGCCGTCGCGCACGCGCTCAAAGACATGGAATATGATGGCTGGATCGTCGTCGAAGCAGAACAGGATCCGGCCAAAGCGCCACCCTATGAATATTCAAAGAAAGGCTATGCGCATATCCTCGAGGTCTGCGCGCAAGCCGGGCTGGAGATCACAGCATGAAAAGAGATATCACAATCGCGGGCCAGCCGGAGAACAAGGTGGGCCTCGAAAAACTGCGTGTCGGCGTGCTCGGCATGGGCTTCATGGGGGGGACGCACACCTTCGCCTGGAAAAATGGCGGGAGCGTTTTCAACTGGCCCGTCGAGATCGAGCTCACGGCGCTCTTCGATCAATCCCCCGACAGTCTCGCCTTGAATGGGCGACGGTTCGGGTTTGGCCGCACGACACAGGATTGGCGGGCCGTCACCGAAGCCGATGACATCGATGTTGTCTCGATCTGCACGCCCAATTTCGCCCATGCCGAGATGGCGATATCGGCGGCGCAAGCGGGCAAACATGTCTGGTGCGAGAAGCCCATGGCCACCTCCCTCGCGGATGCCGAGGCAATGGAGCAAGAAATCGCCAAGGCGGGCGTCAAAAGCATGTTGGGCTACAATTACATGAAGTCGCCCGCGACGCTCGCGATCAAGAAGCTGATCGAAGACGGCGTTATCGGCGACATCGTGCATTTTAATGGGGTCTATGCCGAGGATTTCATGTGCGATCCGGGCGTGCCGCATTCCTGGCGGCTGACGAAAGCGGGCGGCGGCAAGGGAGCCCTCGGCGATATGGGCTCCCACCAGATCTCGATGGCGATCTGGCTGTGCGGCCCGTTCAAAGAGCTCGTCGCCCGGCTTCAGACCGTGCATGCCAAAAGGCCAGACGCCGAGACAGGCGAGATGAAAACCGTCGAGACCGATGATCAATATTCAGCCCTGGGGACGTTTGATAGCGGCGCTCTCTTTACGTTGCACACGTCATGGCTCGGTCAGGGCCACCGGATGAATCTGGGCTTTGAAATCACCGGCACAAAAGGCGCGATCAAATTCGATCAGGAGCGCATGGGCGAGTTCTGGCTCTATGAAATGGGAGACCGAAAAGGATTTTCCGACACCGCGACCAACGGCTTCAAACAAGTGCTCATCGGGCCACAGCACCCGCCCTTTGGCAATTTTTGCCCGGCACCTGGCCATCACATCGGCTTCAATGAGATGAAGATCATTGAGGCGGGTGAATTCATGAAGGCCATTTTAGAGGATGGGCGGGCCTATCCTGATTTTAGCCATGGTCTAGAGTTCGAAAGGGCGCTTCAAGCGATCCAGGACTCAAGCGAGGCAAGGGCGTGGGTGAACCTCTAGCAAAGACGGAATTCGACGCGCTCGTCGCGCGCGCGGTGGATGAGCATGAGCGGCTGCCGCCGCAACTTCAGCGCATATCGCAGTTCGTGCTCGATAACCCACAGCGCGTCGCGCTGATGACAATCGCGGAAGTGGCCGACGAAATCGATGTGCAGCCCTCCGGTGTGATCCGGTTCTCAAAGGCGTTGGGCTATTCGGGGTTCTCCGAGATCCAAAGGATCTTGAAAGAACAACTCGGCGATCTCTTCCCGCGATCTTATTTCGCGCGGCTCGAATCGAGTGCGGAAGAGGCAACAGAGATCGGCCGGGCGGCCGATCTTGCCCGCGCGAGCCTTTCAAACCTGCCGTCCGAAGAAGAGATCGCGCGCGGAGCTCAGGTTCTTCTGTCGGCGCGCCTTATCCATGTGATCGGGCTCAGGCGCGCCTTCGGCGTCGCCAGCTATCTGACCTATCTTCTCGGCGGGTTCGAAGCGCCGGTGCGGCAACTCACGGCCCTGGGCGATATGGCCGATACCGAGGCGCTGGCGCTAACTGGCGAAGACGCGCTCATCGCGGTTTCCTTCCCAAGCTACCGGCCAGAAACCAGAGCGCTCGTGGCAAGCGCGCGGCGTGTGGGGGCATCTCTCATTTCGATCACCGACAGCCATCTTTCGCCCATCGCAAGGGGGGCTGATGTCACCTTGATCACCGATCAGGAAACCGATGCGGGCTTCCGCTCGGTGGTGGGTTCTATGGTGACAGCGCAGGCGCTGGCGCTTGAATATGGGCGCAGACGCCGGGCCTAGCGATGGGCTGAAGCCGATGCGAGCGCCCGCTCGGCCAATTCAAGCGAGGCGAGCCCGTCTTCAATGCCGGGGGCATGCGCTTTGCCCGTTGCCACGAGGTCAACAAAGGCGGCCCATTCCCGGGCATAGGCTGTCTCGTAGCGTTCGAGAAAGAAATGCTTGGGTTTTTCAAATCGGATGCCGTCCGGTGTGGAGAGCACCATCGTCGTTTCGCGCATATTCTCTGCGCTCACCATGCCATGCGAGCCATGAACCTCGATCCGCTGGTCATAGCCATAGGCGGCGCGGCGCGAATTCGAGATGCTCGCGAGGATTCCGCTCGCGGTCTTGAGGGTCACAGCGGCCGTATCAACATCGCCCGCCGCGGCAATCGCCGGGTCCACATGGACAGCGCCCATCGCCGCCACGTCGATAAACTCCGCGCCCGCAAGCCAGCGCGCAATGTCGAAATCATGGATCATCATATCTCGGAAGAGCCCGCCCGACACGCGGATATAGTCGAGGGGCGGGGGCGCGGGATCACGGCTCAGGATCGTGATCATTTCCACCTTCCCGATCGCGCCTGCATCGATCTGGGCCTTGAGCGCTGCGAAGTTTGGATCAAAGCGCCGGTTGAACCCGAGCATGAAGGGGACAGGATGCGCCGCCAGAACCGCTTCGACCCTGCGCACGCGCTCAAGGCTCAGATCCACGGGTTTTTCACAAAAGATCGCTTTGCCGCTCCGCGCCGCCGCTTCTGCCTGATCGGCATGTCGATCCGTGGAGGAGGCAATGAGCACCGCGTCAATCTCGGGGTCTGCCATGATCTCTGCCTCAGACATAACCCGCGCGCCGTAGCGGAGGGCGAGAGCGGTGCCCGCCTCTGAAATCGGGTCGGCTATGGCGGCGATCTGACTGCCGGGATGCCGATCAACATTTGGCGCATGGACTTGCCCGATACGGCCTGCTCCCAAGATGGCGACGCGCATGTCTGTTCCCCAAACCGATTGCGGTGAGAGAATTTATATTCTATTTATCCGTGTGATTGGAAGTAAAATTCTCAAAGGCCCGCAAATTCGATGAAGGATCTCGACATCGTCGCAATCGGCCGCGCCGGCGTCGATCTTTATGGCGATCAAACCGGTGGCCGCCTCGAGGATATGCGCTCGTTCTCGAAATACATTGGCGGGAGCCCCACCAACACAGTCATCGGTGCCGCGCGTCTTGGCGCGAAAACAGCGCTTATCTCGCGCGTGGGCGACGATGCGATGGGCCGCTTCATCACCGAGGAACTCGCGCGCGAGGGTGTTGGAGCGGACCATGTGATAACCGATCCCGCGCGCATGACCGCGCTTGTGCTGCTTGGCATCCGCGACAGCGCGCAATTTCCGCTGATCTTTTACCGCGAAAACTGCGCCGATATGGCGATCTGTGAAGACGATATCGATGAGGCGCTCATCGCGCGGGCCCGCGCCGTCGTCACCAGCGGGACCCACTTTTCAACGCCCAAAACAAAGGCCGCGAGCCTCAGAGCGCTCGCGCTCGCCGCCAAACATGGCGCGCAGCGATGGATCGATCTTGATTATCGCCCGGTGCTCTGGGGGCTGGGCTCTAAGGGCGATGGAGAGACGCGCTTTATCGCTGATGCAACGGTCACCGACCACCTGAAAGATATCATGCCCCATCTCGATGTCGTCGTCGGCACCGAAGAAGAGTTCCACATTGCTGGCGGATCAGAAGATACGCTCGCCTGCCTGCGGGTGCTGCGCGCGCTCACCGGGGCGACTTTTGTCGTCAAGCTTGGGCCCATGGGGTGCGTTGTCTTTGACGGCGCGATCCCGGCCACACTCGACGAGGGGCGCATTGCCCGAGGGTTCCCTGTGGAGGTTTTCAACGTGCTGGGGGCCGGGGATGCCTTCATGGGTGGGTTATTGACCGGGTTTCTGGAAGGGCGCGGCTGGGAAGAAGCCTGCCAGTTTGCCAATGCGTGCGGTGCCTTTGCGGTGAGCCGCCATGCCTGCGCGCCCGCGTATCCGAGCCGGGCTGAGCTCGATCACTTTCTGACCACCGGGTCTGAGCATTTTCGCTTGCGCGAAGATGAGCGCCTCGAGCGGCTTCACCGCAATTCGACACGCCATGGCCAGTGGCCCGAGGTTCTTGCCTTCGCCTTCGATCATCGCGCTCAATTCGAGGAGATCGAGAGCGATCCGGCCCGCATCGGAGCGTTCAAATCGCTTTGCGCTGAGGTTGCGCTGAGCGTGGCTGCGGGCACCCGCGCGCATCAGATCGGGGTTCTTTGCGATCACCGTTTGGGGCAAACCGCGCTCGACACGCTCACGGCGCAGGGTCTTTGGATTGCCACGCCAATCGAGCATCCGGGCGCGCGGCCCTTGCTCTTCGAGGGTGGGCCATCGCTGGCCACAACCCTGCGCGTTTGGCCTCGCGAGCATGTTGTCAAGTGCCTTTGCCCGCTCCATCCCGATGATCCCGCCGGGGTCTGGGACGCGCAGCGCGCGCGCCTCAAAGAGCTTTACGCAGTGACCCGCGCCGAAGGGCTCGAACTTTTGCTTGAGATCATCCCCCCGGACGGCGCAGGGGAGGACGCATCCACGCTCGCCCGCGCGATGGAGCTGATTTATCAAGAGGGGATCACGCCAGATTGGTGGAAGCTGCGCGCGCCGTCTTCCGCCGATTGGCGGCAAAGCTGGGATAGCTGGTCAAATGTCATCACCAGCCATGATCCGCAGTGCCGCGGTGTTCTGCTTCTGGGGCTTGATGCGCCCTTGCCAGACCTGCGCGCCGCCCTTGCGCGCGCCCGGGGCGAGCCGCTTTGCAAAGGTTTCGCCATCGGCCGCACGATCTTCGGCGATGTCGCGCGCGCCTGGTTTGCGGGCCAGGTGAGCGATGAAGCCGCGAAAGCAGAGATGCAGCGAAAATTCGCAGACCTGATCGAGGCTTGGGCCCCATGATGATAGAGCGGCGCGCCTCCCATGACCTCGACGCGATCATCATCGGGCGGGCAGGCCTTGATCTTTATCCGTTGCCCGCCGGAACCAAGACAGCCGATGCCGCGAGCTTTGCCTCTGATCTCGGCGGGAGCGCGGGCAACATTGCCGCCGCGATGGCGCGGCTTGGGGCCAAGGTGGCGCTGGCCGCCCCGGTCTCCGACGATCCGGTGGGCAGATTTGTCATCTCGAAGCTCGCCACTTTCGGCATTGAGCATCTGACGCCCGATCCCGTCAAAGGCGAAGCGCGCACATCTCTCGCCCTGGCTGAGCTCGTCGATCAAGGCTCTGAAACGGTCATCTATCGCAATAATGCCGCTGACTTTGAGCTTGGGGGCGAGGCCCTGACCCGCAACGCGGGGCGCGCGGCGCTGACTGTTGTAACCGGCACAGCCCTTGCGCGCGAGCCCAGTCGCAGCGCCGCGCTCGCCGCGCTTGAAAGCGCGGATTTTGGCGTCCTCGATCTCGATTATCGGCCGTATTCCTGGGCGGACATGTCGAGCGCCGCGCTTGTTTATGGCGCAGCCGCGGAGCGCGCCGATCTGGTGATCGGCAATGACGAGGAATTCGCCGTGCTCTCGGGCCAGAGCGCGCCGCGCGCCCATGCCGCCGCCTTGGGCAAAGCCGCGTTTTTCAAGGAAGGCGCGGCGGGCTGCACGGCATTCATGCCCGGCGCTGAACCGGTTTTTGTGCCCGCTTTCGCGGTCAAGGCGCTCAAGCCCTTCGGCGCGGGCGACGCGTTCCTTGGGGCGAGCCTCACCGCGCTTCTCGAAGGCTGGCCGCTGCGTGAGGCGATGGTGCGCGGGGCCGCCGCAGCCGCGCTTGTCGTGACGCGCCCGGGTTGCGCGTCGGCCATGCCAGAAGCCCATGAGATTGAGACGTTCCAGCGAGACCAAGAGGCGCCAGATGCATATCCCCCCGTTTGACAATCAAAACGCGCCGATCGTCGCGCCCGGTGACGCGAAGACCCCGCTCGTTTACTTCAATCGCGTGCGGCTTGCGACAGGCGAAACATTCGTGAGCCAGGTCGAAGGCTATGAGACCTGCATCGTCCCGGCCACGGGCACCGTCGATCTCGCCTCGGGCGCATTCAAGGCCGATGGCATCGGCCTGCGCGGGCGCGATGTCTGGGATGGAGAGCCTTCGGGCGTCTATATCCCGTCCGGCGCGGATGCAGAAATCGAGGCCAAAACGGACACCGAGATCTTCATCGCGGGCGCGCGCTTTGATGATGTCTATGCTCCCTTTGCCGTGCGCCCGGAAGATATCGACCCGGTGCAATACGGCTCTGACGAAACGAAAACGCATCGAAAGATCAAACATATCCTGGGCCAAAACCCGCCCGGTAAAGTGGGCCGCTTGCTAGTCTCAGAGCTTTTCACAGTGGGCGCCGGCGGCTGGTCAGGCTTTCCGCCCCACAAGCATGATACAGACCGGCTCCCTGATGAGAGCCGCCATGACGAGGTCTATAATTTCCGCTTCCGGCCTGACCATGGTTTCGGGATCCAGCTGCTTCAGCGCGAAGATGGCGACCTTGGAGAAGCCCATCACCTGGTCGATGGTTCGACCATTCAGATCGATACAGGCTATCACCCCTGCGTCGCCGCGCCGGGCTATGAGATGTATTATTTCACGATCCTGGCGGGCCTCTCCCAGCGCTCGCTCGTGCAGTATTTTCAGCCCACCCATGCTTACCAGGTCGAAACGATCCCCGGCATCAAAGACATGGTCGCGAAGTTCAAATAATGCCTCTCGCGTCGCTCCGCCCCGTCCTTGAAGCCGCCGAGGCGCGGCGCGGCGCGGCGCTTGGCCTTGTCTGCCTGGGGTGGGACGATGCGCTGGCTTTCGTGCGCGCGGGCGAGGCGGCTGGCGTGCCTGTTATCTTGCAAGCGGGGCCTGCGGCGCGCCGGGCGATCCCCGTGGCGGTCTGGGGCGCGATCTTTCGAACGCTGGGTGAAGGCGCAGCTATCGATGTTGTTGCCCATCTCGATCATGGCGCAAGCGCCGAGGAATGCTTCGAGGCGCTCGATCACGGATTTACGAGCGTGATGTTTGATGGCTCGCGCCTGCCTCTGGCTGAAAATATCCGCCAGACCGCCCGTGTGATCGACCGCGCCGCCCGCTTTGGCGCGAGCACAGAGGCCGAGATCGGCTTTGTGGGCTATGACGCCGGGGCCGCCTCACGGGGGACAGACCCTTCAGAAGCCGCGAGCTTCTATGAAAATGCCCCCACCGATTGCCTCGCTGTGAGCGTGGGAAATGTGCATCTTCAAAAGTCCGCCGAGCAAAAGCTCGATTTCGAGCGCTTGCGCGCGCTCAATGCGGCGTTGGATTGCCCGCTCGTGCTCCATGGCGGGTCAGGGACCAAAGAGCCAGACCGCCGTCGCGCGATCAGCGCGCACCGTGTCCGCAAGATCAATCTCGGCACACAGATGCGCCAGGTTCATGGTCAGGCGCTGCGCGAAACGCTGGCCAGAGACCCCGCGCTTTTCGACCGGATCAAGATTCAAGAGCCCGTCACCGCAGCCATCGCGCAGGCGGCCCAAGGCGCGCTCAAGGCAGCATGGGACGCCGCGCTATGACAAATTATGCAAAGACCATCTGGCTGGATGGCGAGGCGGGGGCCTTCGAGACGTTTCTCCAAGAGGTCAGCCGTGTCACCAACGCGCGCGATTGGCCGCTTGCCGCTGAGATCGCGCAGGGTGTCCCGGTTTATGACGGGGCCTACGTTCGAAAAGTCGCGCCCTTAAAGGAGAAACGTCAAGCGCTCATGGCCGAATGGGCAACGGCGCTGGCCGCTGGGCCCGGCGCCATCGCTATCAAGGGCGCGATGGCAGACCTCGACGCGCTCAATGAGGCCACAGCGATCTTTGATGCGATCATTGAAGAAGAGAAAGCCGCCGGTGCCGGAGCGGGGGATCACTTTGCAAAAACTGGCGCGAATGACCGGATCTGGAACGCGCTCGAGAAGCATTGTCTGAAAGACCCTGCCAATTTCGCGCGCTATTATGCCTCTGATGCGCTGGCCATGGCCGCAGAGGCCTGGCTCGGGCGCGGGTATCAGATGACCGCGCAGGTGAACCGGGTGAACCCCGGCGGGGCGGCCCAAACCCCGCACAGGGATTATCACCTTGGCTTCATGTCGCCGGCGCAAATGGCCGCGTTTCCCTCTCACATTCATCGCATCTCGCCGCTTTTGACGCTGCAAGGGGCGGTGGCCCATTGCGACATGCCAAAAGAGACAGGCCCAACGATGCTCTTGCCCTATTCGCAGCAATTCTTTGAAGGCTATCTGGCGTTCGCTCGCGCGCCATTTCAGGCCTATTTTGCCGAGCATCACGCGCAACTGCCGCTTGAGACGGGCGATGCGCTTTTTTTCAATCCCGCGCTCATGCATGGCGCGGGCAGCAATGTGACCAAGGATCGCCAGCGCATGGCCAACCTCCTCCAGGTGAGTTCGGCTTTTGGCCGCGCGATGGAGAGTGTGAACCGCTCTGCGATGATCAAGGCGCTCTATCCGGGCCTGGTTGAACTCGACGGGACCGCGCGCGACAATGTCATCGCAGCCAGCGCAGAGGGCTACAGCTTTCCCACCAATCTTGACTGTGATCCGCCTCTGGGCGGGCTCGCGCCGAAGAGCCAGGCCGATCTGACACGCGATGCGCTGGCCGTGGGCATGGAAAGGGAGGCCTTCGCGCGGATGATCGATGAAGCGGATGCGCGCAAAAAGCCCTAGCCGCGCGCCGCGATCCAGGGCGCGAAGAGGTCTTTGAGGTTGATGCGCGCCTTAAGCCGGGCGGCCAAAAGGAACATGCCCGCGAGCTTGCGCTGGACATAAAGGGTATCCATCGGCGGCAAGTGGAGAAAGGCCTGATCTTCGGCAAGCGTCATACCCGTCTGAGCCAGGTCCCGGCGTAAGGCTTCTGCCCCGAAATCAAACCAACCTTCGCTATCCATGCCGTCAAGACCTTTCAAAATGAGCTCAAGGATCGCCGCTTTGTGATCTTCTGAGGTGTCCTTCGTGTAAACGCCCAAAGCGCGTGAGGCCCGATCCATGCCCGCGCGGTCGCGGGCCATCAGGGCGCTGAGCATGTCGCGATAGGCCGCCGAGGTCGCCGCGGGCACAGCGCGCGCCGCGCCAAAATCCAAAAGAATGATCTTCCCGCTCTCCCGCTCGTAGCGGTAATTGGCAAAATTAGGGTCCGATTGCATGTGCCCGAATGCGAAGAGCTCCCCCATTGTGAGATCAAGAAGCGCGCGCGTTGCCTTATCGCGGGTCTCTTGCGCGGCCTCTGAAAGCGCCTCGATGGGCTCGCCTTTGATGTAATCCATCGCCAGAACACGCGGGCCGCTAAGCTCTGCCATGAGACCCGGCACCTTGAAGCGCGTATCTTGCGCGAGCCAGCCGCTGAAGCGCTCAAGCTCGGCCGCCTCGCGCTCATAATCCGCCTCATCATGGAGCTGGCGCTTGGCCTCTTCGAGCAAAGGCTTCAGATCGATCCCGCTTGGTACGATCCCCGACAGGCGCACCAACGCGCCGACATTCGACACATCGCTATCGATGCTTTCGCGCACCCCGGGATATTGAACCTTGATCGCGAGTTGGCGGCCATCGGGCATCTGCGCCGCGTGGACCTGCCCGATAGAGGCCGCCGCGATGGGGCGCACATTGAAGCGTTTGAAGCGGCGCATCCACCCGCTGCCCCACTGGGCGTCAAGAACATCGCGCAGTTGCTTTGGCGGCATGAAATCCGCATCGGCGCGCAGCCGCGAGATGATGTCTGCCAGTTCCGGGGGGAGCACATCGCCCGCATCCATTGAGATAAGCTGCCCCACCTTCATCGCCGCGCCGCGCATCCGCGCGAGCTCTGTTGTTAGCCGCGTGATGTTGGCGGGGGTGAGCATGAGCCCGCGCAATTCGGGGCGTTCTCCGCGTAGAAGCTGGCGCGCGCCACCCAGAGCCATGTTGCCCGCGATAGACATGCCCGCGCCGCCCAGTCTCGCCGCGCGCGTGGCCCTGCCGACGGGAATTGCGCGCGCCTGACCGCTTGATCCTTGTTCTGCCATAGAGCGCGAGCTAGGCGCGCTGCGCTGAAAGTCACTCCGCCGCGATATCCATTTTGCTCGATGCCGCGAGAAGCTCGGCGTTTCCGCCCGAGGCGGTCGTGTCAACGCACACCGTTTGCTCCGCGATGAGCCAGCGCGCCAGGCGCGTCGATGTCACCAGGGGGAGGATCGGGCCGCCATGATCCGCGCAGGCAAGCGCCCAAGCGCCCGCATCCTGCCCCCAATAGATGACTGCGCTTAGGCCTTCGGTCAGGGCATCCGCGCGGGCCTCGCCATTTTCGATCACGTTTTCGCAACCGATCGCGCGGGCGGCGGCGGCCTGCTCTGCGGCGGTTTCGCGGCCTGGCCCCGCGCAGAGCACGCCCGAGCGGGGAAATGCGCGGTAGGTGTTGGTTTCGCCCGTGGGTCCGGGCAGCCGCATCTCGCCCTTGATCTCACCCTCCTTTGGCGCTTTTGAAAACGCGCCCAGATAGCGCGGCCCGCCCGCCTTCGGCCCGGTGCCGCTGAGCCCGTGCCCGCCGAAGGGCTGAGACCCGACGACCGCGCCGATCTGGTTGCGGTTCACATAGACATTGCCCGCCGACACTTTGTCGATGACAGTCTGCACGCGACCGTCAATGCGGGTATGGAGCCCGAAGGTCAGCCCATAGCCTGTGGCGTTGATGGCTTCTATGATATGGTCGAGCTCGTCTGCTTTGAAGCGCGCGACATGGAGCACCGGGCCGAACACTTCTTCCGTGACGTCCTTGATCCCGCTGACCGACAAGACAGCCGGGCCCACGTATGTGCCGCTCGCAGGCGCGCTCAACTCTTTCAAGACCCGGCCTTCGCGGCGCGCGGCGGCAAGATAGGCGTCGATGCGCCCCTTCGCGTGCGCATCGATGACGGGCCCGATATCGGTGGCCGGGTTCTGAGGCGCGCCAAGGGTGAGGGCGTCCATGGCGCCGAAGAGCATCGTCAAAAGGTCATCGGCAATTTCATCCTGGACATAAAGCACGCGCAGCGCCGAACAGCGTTGGCCTGCGGATTGAAACGCGGAGGCCACGATATCAGTAACCGCTTGTTCGGGCAGCGCGGTGGAATCCACGATCATCGCATTGATGCCGCCCGTTTCAGCGATGAGCGGTGTCCCCGGCGGACGGTGTCGCGCGATCATCTGATTGATCTTTCTTCCCGTGGCCGTGGAGCCCGTGAAGCAGACGCCCCCGAGCGTGTCATGACGGCAAATCGCGGGCCCGACGACCCCGCCTTCGCCGGGTATGAACGCGAGCGCGGTCTCTGGCACGCCCGCTTCGAAAAGCAATTCAACCGCGCGTTCGGCGATGAGCGTGGTTGTCTCCGCTGGTTTCGCGGCAACGCCATTGCCTGCGGCAAGCGCCGCCGCGATCTGGCCGGTGAAGATTGCCAGCGGAAAATTCCATGGCGAGATACACGCGACAATCCCCAATGGCGCGTCTTCATGTTGTGCAATCTGCACTGCGTAATATCTCAGAAAATCAACGGCTTCCCGAACTTCCCCGATGCAATCGATCAACGTCTTGCCCGCTTCATCCATCAAAAGCGCGCAAAGCTCTGGCGCTGCCGTCTCATAGCGATCAGCGGCCGCGTTGAGCACTTTCGCGCGCAGGGGCGCCGCGCTTGCCCATGGGGTCAGGCTCTGCATCCGCCGAGCGGCATCTTCGCCTGAAAGAAAGGTCGTCGCCCCGATCTCTGCGCCCGTCGCCGGGCTGATGACGCTGATATTTCCGGCGCGGCGCTTGCGGGCCCTGCGCGCGTCGTCGATCCGATCCAGAAAGGCGGAAAGCGCTTGCGGATCACCGAGAAAAAGACCGGCTGAGTTGCGCCGCTCTGGCGCAAAAAGCGCATCGGGGGCAAGAACCGCCGGATTGGCCGCGCCGATGGCCGCAAAGGGATCGGCGGCGACGATTTCTGGCGCGACGTTCTCATCGACGATCTGATTGACAAAAGAGCTATTGGCCCCGTTCTCAAGAAGCCTGCGCACCAGATAAGCCAAGAGATCCTTATGAGCGCCGACGGGCGCATAGACCCGGCAGCGCGCGCCGGTTGTCGCGCGCACTTGCTCATGGAGCGCCTCTCCCATGCCGTGAAGCCGTTGGAATTCGTAGGCCGCACCCTCGGGCGCCATATCCAGGATCGCCGCGACCGTATGGGCGTTATGCGTGGCGAATTGCGCATAAAGCCGCCCTGAGGCGTCAAAGAGCTTTCGCGCGCAGGCGATGTAGGAGACATCGGTCGCCGCTTTTTGGGTGAAAACCGGGAAGCCCGGCCAGCCTTCGACCTGCGCGAGCTTGATTTCGCTATCCCAATACGCGCCCTTCACGAGGCGGACCATGATCCGCCGGTCAAGGGCCTCGGCGCGGGCATGGAGCCAGTCGATAAGCGGGGCGGCGCGCTTTGAATAGGCTTGCACCACGATCCCGAAGCCATCCCAGCCCGCGAGCGCGGGGTCGCTCAGAACAAGGTCGATCACGTCGAGCGAGAGATCGAGGCGCATAGCTTCCTCGGCGTCGATGTTGAGCCCGATACCCGCTGATTTCGCGAGGCTCGCGAGCGAAAGGACCCGCGGCACCAACTCAGCGAGCACACGCGCGCGCTGGAGCGGTTCATAGCGCGGATGCAGTGCAGAAAGCTTGATCGAGATGCCAGGGTTATCGGCAATCGCCGCATGATCTGCCGCCTTGGCGATCTCTGCGATCGCATCGGCATAGGCCATATGATAGCGCCGCGCATCCGCCTCGGTGAGCGCCGCCTCGCCGAGCATGTCGTAGGAATAGGAATAGCCCTGAGCTTCGAGCGTTCGCGCGCGGCCCATGGCAGCCTCGATGGTTTCACCGAGCACGAACTGGTTGCCCATCTCGCGCATCGCACGGCCGACCGCTTTGCGGATCACGGGCTCGCCCACGCGCTTTACCGCGCTGCGCAACACGGCAGTCACACCCTGACCGCGATCATCAAGGACCCGCCCCGTCAGCATCAGCGCCCAAGTGGACGCGTTGATCAGCGGCGAATGCGAATGCCCCAGATGCTGGCCCCAGGCCGAGGGCACGATCTTGTCTTCGATGAGGTCATCGATGGTCGCGGCATCGGGCACCCGCAAAAGCGCCTCGGCGAGACACATCAGTGCCACGCCTTCATCGGTCGACAAGCCGTATTCTTCGAGAAAAAGCTCCATCAGAGAGGGGTCGGAGCCATCACGGATAGCGCGCACAAGCTCCGCGCCTTTTTCTGCGATGCGCGCACGATCCGCGGGGCTCAGCGCGGCGAAGCGCACCAAGCTCGCCAAAACCTCGCTTTCAGGCGCGAAGGTGTGTTCGCGGATCGTCGCGCGGCTTTCCATTAGGCAGCTCCCTTTGCTCTTGCGAGCATCCCGAAAAGATCGCGCGGGTCGTCTGGATCTGCGATCATATCGAGCTCGCAATAATGGCCGCGCTGCTCAAGCTCGCGATAAACAAAGCGCAACGCGCTGAAATCTTCGGTCGCGAAGCCCACGCTGTCAAACAGTGTGATCTGATCGGCGGAGCGCCGCCCGGCTTTCTGGCCGGTGATGACCTGCCAGAGCTCTGTGACCGGATGATCGGGCGCAAGCTGTTGAATTTCGCCTTCGATGCGGGTTTGCGGCGGGTATTCTACGAAGATGTCTGAGCGCAGCAGGATATCGCGGTGCAGTTCGGTTTTGCCGGGGCAGTCTCCGCCGATCGCGTTGATATGCAGACCGGTGCCGATCATGTTATCGCTCAGGATCGTCGCATATTGTTTGTCTGCGGTGCAGGTCGTGACGATCTGCGCGCCCATCACGGCCTGCTCGGCGCTGTCGCATGCCACGAGGCGAAGGCCGGAGGCGGCGAGATTGGCCATGGCCTTTTTGGTCGCGCGCGCGTCGATGTCATAGAGCTTCAACTCTTCGATCCCCAGGGCGCGCTGAAAGCCCAGCGCCTGAAATTCGCATTGCGCGCCGTTGCCGATGATGGCCATCGTGCGCGCCGCTTTCGGCGCAAGGTGGCGCGCCGCGACCACCGACATCGCCGCCGTCCGCAAAGCTGTGAGCACAGTCATTTCTGTCAAAAGGATCGGATAGCCGGTATCGACCCGCGCCAGAAGGCCAAAGGCCGTCACCGTCTGATAGCCGCGCGCCATATTGGCCGGGTGGCCATTGACGTATTTGAAGCCGTAGGTCTCGCCATCCGAGGTTGGCATGAGCTCGATCACGCCCTCCTCGGAATGCGATGGCACGCGCGGCGTCTTATCAAAATCCGGCCAGCGCTTGAAATCGCGCTCGATCTCATCGGCGATGCCCGCGATCATTTGAGCGACGCCGATCTCGTTGACGAGCGTCATCATGTCAGCCACCGAAACGAAGGGCACCAGCGCGAGGGGGGAAGGGGCAAGGGTCATTCTCGTCTCCATTTATGCGGCGTTGGGGCGATCAAGGATCGTGCGACCGAGCGCCGAGGCGGCGAGATCGACCATCAGGCGGGCGGTTGCGCCGCGCGTGTCAAGAAAAGGGTTGAGCTCAACCAGTTCGAGCGATGTCACAAGCCCGCTTTCATAGAGCATCTCCATGACGAGATGCGCTTCGCGAAAGGTCGTGCCACCGGGCACGGTGGTTCCGACGGCGGGCGCGATGGTGGGCTCAAGGAAATCGACGTCAAAGCTGACATGCAGGCGCCCGTTCGCGGCGCGGACTTTCGCAAGGAAACAGTCGAGCGGCGCCTTTATCCCGTGTTCGTCGATTGCGCGCATGTCATGAACATTC
>JBCCTH010000041.1:0-15948 GCA_039198835.1 Pseudomonadota bacterium
CGATATCTACATCGACAGACACACCCACATTAGTCTCTTGCCCCGCGGGGCGGCCTGTCTTGTTTGCGGCCCCGTCGAGCATCGTCTGTACTTTGAGAGGCACCTGCTGCGCGCCGAGCGACATGCTTGATCTATTCATTTGCTCAAGCTGTTTGCTCAAAGCGATGATGTTTTTGAGCATCTCGCCCAAGGCTTGCAGCCCTTTGAGGATCGTGGCGATCTCGGCGCTTTGCGCGCCTTCATACATGTCGGTGAAAGACGCTGTCGCCTTCGCATCTTTTGCTGTGTCCGTGCCCGGCGTCTTGCAGCCGCATTGCGCATCGATCTTGGTCATTATGTCCCAAACCCCTCTCAATTTCCCAACGAGCGGCCCCCCAGCCGCGTGCATCACCGCACGTCGCGCGGTGATCATCACGGGATTGTGCATAGGCGAGGCGGGCGTTCTCGAAACGAGATAATTTGGAAACACTGAGTGTTGCAGCGGCTGGCAACACGAGATATGCCGCTCAAGATACTGATAAATATATATTTATTTTACTCAGCGCGAGACGTAGCATAAGAAACTTGCCCCGCATCATCGAACGGTTTGTCGCGCAATGAGAGACAATCCGCGCGCCGAAAGCGTTTTGCACATCTGCCGCTCCCCACCCGCGTGACAGGAGACAAAAGAAAGCGACACGATTTTTACCACTTTCGGGAAAAGCTGAGGTAGCTTGATACCAAGGAGGGCCGAGCATGATTTTAAGGTCTGGTTTCATTTTGAGTTTTGCACTGGTTTTAACGGCATGCGCATCTGGGGCTGGCTTGCAGGGCCTTCTACCGGGCGGCGGCTTTGCCCCCGATCCGGGGCAGGAGACACCGGGCATAGACATTTCTCACTTTCAGGGCACCAATATAAACTGGTCAGAGCTCGCCAACGGAGAGGTTGCTTTCGCGATCATGAAAGCCACTGAGGGGGCGAGCTATGTCGACCCGGATTTTGCAGCGCATGTAAAGAATGCGGATGCCGTCAATCTGCCGGTGGGGGCCTATCACTTCTTTTCGAGCGGGGTTTCAGGGGCTGAGCAAGCCGAGCATTATCTCAAAGTCATCGCACCCGCTGGGCTCTCATTGCCACCGGTGCTTGATTTCGAAGGCTCAATGAGCAGCAAAGATTATGACGAGGCCGTCATTTTTCTGGACATCGTGAAGAAACGCGCGGGCTGCGGCGCGGTGCTTTACATCGATGACAGCCATTACAAGGTCATGAGCGCCAAGCTTGAGAGCGGTCAACCGATCTGGCTTGCAGCCTATACAAGCCGTCTGCCCGATATCGTGCCCGCGTCAGAGCTGTGGTTCTGGCAGCATTCCGAGCGCGGCACATTCGACGGGGTTGGCGGCGACGTGGATTCTGATTATTTCTTCGGGTCGCCGCGCGATCTTAAGAAGATAAAGTGCAATCCATGATCCCTGACGTAATCAAACGCCGGCCTTTCCTCAGCGGGTCAGCGGTTCTTTTGGCTCTTTTGGTGCTGAGCTTTGTGCCCCTTCCCGCAGCGCTCAGCCCAATGGCGGCGATCAATGCGCAAAACAGCGCGGCGATTGGAGAGGCGATCAAAGAGAATGCTGGCGATATCGCCGCGCTGACCGAGGCGATCGCGATCCTTGAGGTTGCCTCGTCAACGGATCTGGGCGTCTCACTCGTCGTTCGGGCGGATGTGAAGATCGGGGCGGCGCTTTCAGAAGCTGTCAGCCTCATGGCGCAGGCTCAGCTTGTCACGCTCGCGGCGGCCTTAATTCTCGAATTCCTGCGCATCGCAACCGATCTCGCCACCACGATGAGCCCTTACATCTATAAAGCCACTCTGCTCATTGCTCTCGTCGGCATGGGCGCGGCGGCTCTGATGCGCGGCGGGGCGGGCCATGTGATCGGGCTTGATATCGCGCGGCTGTCGCTCGTTGTTTTCCTCGCGTTCAAACTGATGATCCCGCTCAGCATATTCGCAAGCTCCTGGATCGTCTCACAGCTCGATCTCCACAGCCTTCTTGATGGAAGCAGCGCCGCTCAGAGCCTTTCAGAGGCGGCGAAATCGAGCGGCGGCGATGACGATGTCTTCTCCCATTGGGGCGAAGGCAACAGCATCAAATCAAGCGTCAACGATCTTTATCAAGCGTTTCGCACCAATGTCAGCGATCTGACGCGCTATCTCAGTGGCCTGATTGTCTTCCATGTGATGCACGGTATCGTCTTTCCGCTCCTGGTGTTTTTCATTCTTTGGCAGGCCACGCGCGCGGCCCTTGGGCATCTCTTTCACCCGCGTATTGCCGCGCTCAACGCGACGCGCGCCGAGCGGGTCAAACGCGCGCATGGGGCGGGATCAGTTAAGAGGAAAGGTGATCCCGAAGGTTAAAAGCGCGTCGACTGGCGCGCCATCCATGGGCACAAATTGGGCGAAAACAAAGCCTTGCCTGAGCTGAAGGCCCGCGAGCGGCACGATATCCGCGAAGTGATAGCGCGCGATGTCATCGGCATTGTCATAATAGGCGAGCGCTGCGAACGCATCGAGCGCGCCGGTTTCCCACTCTGCCAGAGGCAAAGCCGCAGAGACCGCCACCGAGGTGCCCGCATAGCTGTTTCGATAGGCACCAAGCGAAAAGTCGGCGCGCGTGCCTTCCCAGGTCGCGAAAAGCCCCGGGTTGAACTCTTCAAAACCGCCGCTGCCGAAATGCTCTGACCCCAGCAGTATCGAGATCCGATCTGGGCCCGCTATAAGGGGCGCGCCCGCGCATATCGCGGCGCATGCCAATGCGATCACTTTGCTCATTGTGTTTTCCACTGCCTGCCTTTTGGCGGGAGTATCCTTCATTCAGGGCGGCTTTGTCACCCGAGAAATGGCAACTCTTCGATCCACTCAAAGCGCCCATCGGGGCGCTCAGCGCAAAGGCTCAGCGACGCCACAGGCAAAACAGCCGCGAGCGGGGCCGCGAAATGCTCTTTGGCCGCCTGCGCCATGCGCGCTCTTTCGTCCGCCTCAAGCCGCCCCGAAAGGGTCATGTGAAACCGAAACTCTTCCATGACGAACGGGTATCCCCAGCGCAGGAGCAGCGCGTCTTGACGGGCGTTGAGCCCGCTTTTGCGCCGCTTCGCAAGCTCGGCCTCAGAGGCGGGCGCGCGAAACGCTTCGAGCCCAGCGACAAGTGCTGCCGCCATTTGCGCCCAAGGGTCAGGAGCGCGGGGAACAAGTGCCAAAAATCGCCCGAGTTCCGAGACCTCGAGCGCGCTCTCTTCAAATCGTGCCTGCGCGGCGCAAAGCGCGCGCGCGCTTTGTCTGAGTTCTGCGAGGGATTTGCCGTCCGCCAACCGAAAGGGCGGTTTGATCGTGGCGTGAAAGCCGTATTTGCGCGGTGTCGCCACAGCGTTCTCTCGTGCTTCGGGGAGAGGCGCTGCCGCGGCTTTGTGAATATCCCAGCCGAGCCAAGCTGCACCCGCTTCGGCCAGCGACGTGCGATGGGCTGTGTAATAAATCGCGAAGCGGGTGAAATCTTCTTGCAAAAGATCCAGCCTTTCTGCGCGCCTAATCTAAACGACGAGAGGGCGCAGCGGCCCCCGATCAAGCCGGTGGACGCCGTCGGAGACCTGTTCAAAAAGCTCTCTGACCAACGGGTCATGCCCTGGGATTAGGAGCCCGGGCTCAGACGCGAGCGCCCGGATTTTCTTAAATCCGGTCAGCATATTCTCAACATCCACAACGATCGGGAAGGGTTTGTCATGAAACGCGTTTTCATAGTAATGCGCGGCATCCGAGGCTAGGCAAAGCCAGCCCGCGCTCGTGCGCACGCGCACCGCTTGCAACCCCCTGGAATGGCCCCCGATCCGGTGGAGCGTCACCCCCTCGGCCATCTCACCGTCGCCGTCGTAGAACCGCAGACGCCCGGCATGGAGCCGGCGCACCGCCTCGCAGACATGATCCGCCGTGAAGGGCGCGCGTAGCGCCCCGTGGCACATGCAAGGCCCCGTGGCGAAGGCCATCTCAGCCTCTTGGAGATGGAGGCGGGCATTGGGAAAAAGATGCAACCCGCCCGCATGGTCATAGTGAAGATGGGTGACGATGATATCTTCAATGTCGTCCGCTGAAACGCCGAGCGGCGCGAGCGCCTCGCGCGGGTCTTTCGCAATCGGCCTGCCGCGGGCCAGGCCCTCTGCGGCATCATACCCCGTATCAACGAGGATCTTGCGCCCGTCAGACTCCAAGAGCCAAAAGAAATAATCCATCCCGTGGGGCTGGTCATGATTATCATCAAAGATAAAGCTGTCCGCCCGCGTCCGCGCGTTGCGCTCCGCATACTTTATCGCGTGAACCGTCCAGATCATGAGGCGACGAGAGAATAGGTGCGAACGTGTTTTGCGACAATCATGTCAGCGGTCTGTGCGTCGAAGCTCTTGTAATGCGCGCTGGCAAGATGCCCTTCAAAGGCCGATTGATCAACATAAAGCTCATAAAGAAACACATCGCCGGGGCGCGCGGGATCGCTACAGATATCAAAGCGGCGGCACCCACGCTCATCGCGCAGCGATGTCATCGCGTTTTGCGACATCAAAGGCAAGAAAGCCTCCAAGCGCTCGGGCTTCACCTCGAGGGTCACGACGACAGCAAACACAGCCTCACTCCTGCTTGCACGGGGCCAACGCATTCGTTAACGTATACGTTATTGCTAATCTGACCTGTCGGAGGCCCATGGGCAAGACTTTTAAGATCGCGGTGTTCGACGGAGATGGCATTGGCCCAGAGATCACCGATCCGACGCTCGCATTGCTCGCAAAACTGACGCAGTCGCGCGGGTATGGCTTTGACTTCGAGCTCTTGCCAGCGGGGGCGCAATGCTATGCCGAAACCGGCACGGCTTTGCCCGAGACCTCGCTTGCCAAAGCCCGCGCATCAGATGCGATTTTGCTCAGCGCGATGGGCTTGCCGCATATCAGATACCCGGATGGGACCGAGATCACCCCGCAGATCGACATCCGCATCGCGCTTGGTCTTTATGCGGGCGTGCGGCCGGTGAGGATCGTTCCAGGCCAGCCCAGCCCCCTTAAGATTGCGGCCCATGAGGCGCTCGATTTCGTCTTGATCCGCGAAAGCACCGAGGGCCTCTTTCATTCAAAGGGTGCGGGCGAGGTCACGCGAGATGACGCCAAGGAGACGCTCCGCATTTCGCGCGCGACGAGCGAAAAGCTCTTTCATTTCGCGTTCAAGCTCGCCGAGCGGCGCAAGGCGGCCGGGGTCGGGCCCGGGCGCGTCATGTGCGTTGATAAAGCGAATGTCTTCCGCGCATTTGCCTTTTTTCGCCAGATTTTTGATGAAACGGCAGCGCAATATCCCGCCCTCACGGCAGATCACGGCTATGTCGATGCCGTCGCTCTTTGGATGGTCGATCAGCCGCAGCGCTTTGATGTGATGGTTACAGAGAACATGTTTGGCGATATCCTGAGCGATCTTGGCGCGGGGCTCATGGGGGGGCTCGGGCTCGCGCCATCGGCTGATATCGGGGATGATCACGCCGTCTTTCAGCCCTGCCATGGCACCGCGCCTGATATCGCGGCCAAGGGGCTCGCCAACCCGATGGCGATGATCCTGTCAGCGGCGATGATGCTAGAATGGCTCGGCCAGACCCATGCAGCGCCCGAAGCCATTGAAGATGCGCGGCATCTGCAAAAGGCTGTTGACCAGGTGATTTCCGAACGGAGGGTGCTGACGCGCGATCTTGGCGGCGTGGCCACTACCCGGGAGGTCGTGACAGCCGTGGAAACGGCTCTGTGAGCCAAGCGCTCAGGGTTCTGGCCGTCGGCGCTGGCTATTTCGCGCGGTTTCACCATGAAGCGTGGCAACGTTTGCCGCAGACAGAACTCGCGGGCATTGTCGATGCAAATATAGACCGCGCCGCCGCCGTGGGGCTGCCCGCTTTTGCCAGCCTTGGCGATGCGCTCAAGGCCGGTGTGCCCGATATCATCGATCTCATCGTGCCGCCGGAGGCCCATCGCGCACTCATTGGAGAGGCGCTGCGCGCAGCGCCGCGCGCGATCATCTGCCAAAAGCCCTTCGCGACCTCGCTTGAGGAAGCCAAAGCGCTCACCGAGGCGGCCGAGGCCGCCGGTATCCCGCTCATTATTCATGAGAATTTCCGGTTTCAGCCCTGGTATCGTGCGCTCAAGACGCTGCTCGATGACGGCTCTTTGGGCGATTTCCATCAGGCAACGTTTCGCTTGCGCACCGGCGACGGCCAGGGGCCGCGCGCCTACCTCGACAGGCAGCCCTACTTCCAGACCATGCCGCGCCTTCTCATCCATGAGACCGCCGTGCATTGGATCGATACGTTCCGCTATCTGTTGGGGCCGGTGACGGGCGTTTATGCGGATTTGCGAAGGATGAACCCGGCGATCATGGGCGAAGATGCGGGCCTTGTCATCTTTGAATTCGAAGACGGGCGGCGCGCTGTTTTTGACGGAAATCGCCATCTTGATCACGCATCCGAGAATACGCGCCTGACATTTGGCGAAGGGCTCTTTGAAGGCAGCAAGGCCAGCGTCGTCTTGACGGGTGACGGGGCGCTTCATCGCCGCGCATTCGGTGCGATGGCCACAGATGAGATTTTGGCCGCCCGAAATTGGCCAGGTTTTGCGGGGGATTGTGTCTATTCCCTGCAAGCCCATGTCGTGGCAGCGCTCAATGGTGCCTGCGGCTTTGAGAACGCGGCGCGCGATTATCTCTTCGTGCGCGAAATCGAAGAAGCGATTTACAGGTCCGCGGCGCAAGAAAGGCGGATCGCGCTATGACAGGCAGCGCGACGCTGAAGGCAGCCGAAGCTCTCAGAGAGCTGATATTCAAGGGTATCTTGCCGCCAGGGTCTGACCATCTCGAAGCAGAATTGGCCGATCGGCTCGGCCTCTCACGGACCCCGGTGCGCGAAGCCCTGGCCCGGCTAGAAGCGCAAGGTCTTGTCTCGATCCGGCCGCGCCGCGGTGCGCGTGTCATTGGGCTCAGCGCGCGCGATATGGATGACGTCTATGAGATTTTAACAGCGCTTGAGGCGACAGCGGCGGCGCGCGCGGCGGCGCTTCGCCCGGCCGATGCGGCGCTCTCACCCATGGAGCGCGCAATCGAGGAGATGGATCGCGCGCTTGAAATCGGCGATCTTGATGTTTGGGCGGCGGCCGATGAAGCGTTTCATTCGGCGCTTGTAACGCTTTCAGGCAACGGCCGCCTGATCGAAGCGGCAGCGATTTATGCCGATCAGGTGCGCCGCGCGCGCATGATCACGCTGCGCTTGCGTCCGCCGCCCCATCGCTCGAATGAAGATCATCGCGCGGTCTTGGCGGCCATCCGGGCGGGCGATAGCGATCTGGCCCACCGGCTCCATGCCGGTCACAGGGAAGCCGCTCGCAAGCTTTTGACAGACCTGATACGGACCCACCAACTCAATCAGGTGTGACGATGTCGAACAATGAATGGCGGCGCGCGGCGCGCGAAATCTTTGGGGCAGGGGTGGCCGCCGCCGATCCCTTCACCGGCGTGAAAGCGGCCTTGCAAGCGCGCCCCGTTCCCGCCGGGACACCGATCATCGCCGTGGGGAAGGCAGCCTCGCGCATGGCCGAGGCCGCTCTTGAGATGGTAGAGAAACCCGGCCCGCTCATCATCGTCACCAACCCTGAGAACGCGCGTGAGATCGCGGGGGCAGAGCTTTTCGCCGCCGCCCATCCTGTGCCCGACAAGATCGGCCTTGCGGCGGGCACGGCGGTAGAGGCGCTTTTGGAGGCCGCTCAAGGCGAGGTGCTGGCGCTCATTTCAGGGGGCGGGTCGGCGCTCTTGCCTGCTCCCGTGGCCGGGCTCTCGCTCGATGATAAGATCGCGGTCTCCGAGCTTCTTCTGGGCTCTGGCGCGGAGATCACAGAGATGAACCTGGTGCGCCAGGCACTTTCTAGGCTCAAGGGCGGGGGGATGGCGCGTGCGGCGGCACCGGCCAAGCTCAGAGCGCTCATTTTGTCTGATGTGGTGGGCGATGATCTGCGTGCGATCGCCAGCGGGCCCACGGCAGAGCCTTTGGGCGGGCCTGCTGCGGCGCGCCGCATTCTTGAGGAAAAGGGGTTATGGGGCCGCATCCCCGACGCGGTGCGCCATTATCTTGAGACCGCGCCGGAACCGGGGCCTGTCCCTCCGGCTGATAACGCGCTCATTGGCTCGAATGGGCAATCGGTGCGCGCCATGGCGGCCGCGGCACGCGCCTATGATATGCCCGTGCATATCCATGCGCCCGCGCTCACCGGGGATGTCGCAGAGGCAGCCCAGCGTGTGGCGATGACGAATGACAAAGGTATCCACCTCTTCGGCGGAGAAACGACTGTCGTGCTGCGCGGCAACGGGCGGGGCGGGCGCAACCAGGAGCTCGCGCTCAGGGTGGGCCTGCATCTTGCGGAGCAAAGGCGCCCGTGGCTTTACCTCCAGGCGGGCAGCGATGGCCGCGACGGCCCAACAGACGCGGCGGGCGGATGTGTTGACCAGGAGCGGATGCAGGCCATGCAGAGCGCCCATGATCTCAACGCGCTTCTCGATAACAACGATGCCTACCGCGCGCTTGAAAGCGGTGGCGCGCTGCTCAAGACCGGCGGCACGGGCACGAATGTCGCCGATCTGGGCGTTCTGATCCTCGGCTGAACCGCGCGCTCAATCCACGGGCAACCCGCTCGGCACGTGCGCGGGCCGGCCCAAGGGGCGGGTGAGCGCGGTCTCTCCCGTCAGCGCGTGGAGAAATGCTTCCAGGTCATCGAGATCCGCGTTGCTCAAGGCGATCCCCTCTAGATCGAGCTTTGCCTCTTGGCGCGCCATTTCGCGCCGGTCGGATTGGATCACGAAATCGATGGTTTCGAGCCAGGCGGCATCGGGGAGGCGGGCCATGTCGCGGGTCCAGGCGGCGCGCGCCGCGCGTGGATCGCGATGATGGTCGAGCATACCCTGGAGCGTGGGATAGGCCCCGTTATGGCCGTAAGGCGCTGTGAGCGCGACATTGCGCAAGGATGGCGTGCGGAAGCGGTAGGCATCTTCGAGCCTGTCGGTTTCACCCATCCGGCCGACATCGCGCGGCATCGGATCAAACCGGCGCGTGCGCCCTGGCCCGAACGCGGGGAGCCCCAGAGCATAGAATTCCTGATTGGTGAAAAGCGGCCCGGCATGGCATGAGGCGCATTCGGCGCGGCCAAAGAAAAGCTGCCGCCCGCGCTCTGCCGCGTCGGAGAGCGGTCTGCCCGCGCGGAGCCACTGATCATAAGGGCTGTCGAAGCTTTGCCATTCGCGCCCGATGAAAGCGCCGAGCGCATTAGCGATCTCGACGATGGTCACATCCTCCGGCGTTTCGATGTGATCGAAGGCGGCAACGAACATCTCACCGTATTCCGGGATCACGCGCACACGTTTCGCCAGGATCGGCCACGCTGCATCGATGCGGTCATGGACCGCGCCCACCACCTCGTTTTCCTTAGGGTTTCCGGCCATCTCGAATTGCGCGGTCAGTGGCAAAACGGCCTGTGCCGCGATGATGGTTTCAAGCCCTTGGGGGAGCCATTCTTCAGCGGGAGAGTTGAACCCGTTGCCATAGATATCTGAGATCGAAAGACGCCCGTCATGAAAGAGCGTATGAACGGATTTGTGCCCGAGGTTCCAAAGCGCGGGAGCCGAGCGGGGAATGCGCTTTTTGATCCGGTCCGCGCCGGTATCGGCGATCCGCTCGGGCCCCACGCCCACACCGCCTTCACCGATCCCCAGGCTCAGGCCATCGCCCCCCGCGAGCGTATGATGGTGACAGGTGCCGCAGGAGATGTTCATATTCCCGCTCAGGATCTTGTCGTAAAAGAGCAGTTGGCCGATGGCGGCTTGATCCGCGTCGAAACTGTGAAAGTCATCTTCGGTGATGATGAGTTTATCAAGGGCGAGCGCGGGACCCGTCAAAAAGAGGATGAAAAAGGCATGGGCAAATATCTGATATGCTTTATTTTTCTTGCGTTTCCGGCTGCCGCGGAGATCGAAGAGGCGCGCGATCTGATGGAAGCGGGCCGATTTGAAGAAGCGCTTGAGGCGTTTTGGCCCGCGGCGCGCTCGGGTAATGCCGACGCCGAGGAACTCATCGGTGTGATGTATGCGCTCGGGCTCGGCGTTGAAAAGGATCACACGCGCGCGTTCGAGTGGTATTTGCGCTCGGCCATGAAGGGGCACCCTGGGGCGCAATCGGGCGTTGGCTGGTATTATGAACTCGGCCTCGGCATGCCCGCGCCTGACCTCACACGCGCTTACATGTGGTATGTTCTCAGCGCCATTGGCGGCGATCCCGATGCGGCGATCAGCATGGAGGAGGTCATCAAGAAAATGACGCCCGATCAGATCGACCATGCCAATGCCCTCATCGATGATTACCGGGTCTGGATGTACCCGTTCAGATGAGATTACCTGCCAGGGTTGACCGATCAAGCGCTATTAGGGCGCGCTGACCGACTGACGCGCTCCGATCATTCTGCTGCCAGTGCTGCCTTTCCGGCCTTGGCCGCGCGCGCTGTTTCGATAACCGCGTCGGCGATAAGTTCGACCTCTTCGAGCGTGAGGCGCGCGGGCAAACGCACGACGCAGGCGCGCAAGAGCATCGCCCGCGTCATCGGCAGATCGCCGGCGGGGATGCTCGCTTCAGGCAAGAATTGCCAGTTCCAGAACGCGCGCGCATTGTCGGTCGACAGCCCGAAAACCTGGGCGCCCAAATGCCGGGCCTTGAGGCCATCGACGAGCGCGCGGGCTTCATCATCTGTGAAATCGACGAGATTGAACTGAATGGAATCCGGCGCGCGATGCTCACTCGGCAAAGGCGCGGGCACGTCGAAAAAGGGCGTGGCGTTCAGGATGCTGGCCATATGATCATGGTTGCGCTTGCCCTGCTCGCAGCGCCGCTCAAGCTCGGCGAGCTGCGCTATGATCACGACGGCGGAAAGATTTGAGAGGCGGGTATTGTAAAGCGGAAGCTTGTTTTGCCAGCGCGCGAAGGGCTCTTGGAGAACAGGGTGTTTCTTCCAATTATGCTCATAGGCCCCTGACATGATCACCGCGCGCGCGGCCAGATCGGCGTCATCGGTGATGAGCATGCCGCCCTCGCCTGAATTCAGCATCTTGTAGGACTGGAAAGAAAAGCACCCCACGCGCCCCAGGGTGCCGATGCGCTTGCCGTTCCAGAGGGTCCCCAGCGAATGGGCCGCATCTTCAACCACGGGGATTTGAGCGGCGTCGCAGGCGGCCATGATCGCATCCATGTCAGAGGTGTGCCCACGCATGTGAGAAATCAAAACCGCATCGGCCCCGGGGAGCTTGGCTTGAAAATCAGCTATGTCGATGCGGTAATTGGGGCCGCATTCCACGAGCACGGGCACGCAATCCGCATGCACCACAGAGGAGGGCACGGCGGCAAACGTGAAGGCCGGGATCAACACTTTCGCGCCAGGCTTCAGCCCCAGGGCCTTCAGCGAGATAAAGAGCGCGGCCGAGCAAGATGACACGGCAACGGCGTATTTTACGCCCATGCGCTCGGCGAAGGCCTCTTCGAGGCGCGAGACCGCGCTGTTTTGGGATGTGTATCGAAAGAGATCTGCTGAATTCATCAACTCTTCGATCTCGGCGCGGGCCGCCGCTGGGATAGCTTCGGCCTGATGAACGTCGGGGAAAGAAGTCACTGTCACCTCGGAAAACGCATGCTTTTCCCTGCGGTGGATCATACCTGCCTTCGATTGTCTAACGTTAAGAGACAAAGGGCCCGATTTCGGCAACAAAAAGGGCGCGCCTTTCCGCGCGCCCTCTCGCAATGCTCAGATTGGGGCGTTTACTTGAGATCCATCATGCGACCTTCGCCAAGCGTTGCCTCGGCCTCGGCCACGGCATTTTGCAGGGCCTCGAGCATGGCGGGGCCGCCTTCAACATTGGCGTTGAACCAGCCAAGGACGGGCTCGGCTGCTGCTGCGAACGCTGCCTTTTCTGCCGGGCTCGGCACATAGATATCACCGCCACCGGTGACAAAATCTGTGTAGGCCTGGATCGATTTGCGCTTGGGCGAGGCAAATGTGGCCTGCTGGAGCGCATAAAAGCCATCGACCACAACGCGACGCAGGCTTTCATCCATCGACAGGAAGGTCTGATTGTTCATGTACCAGAGCGCGCCCATGTAGCTATGGCCATCGAGCGTCAGAAACTGAAGCCCGGCATCGGGGAACTTCATGCCCATGATATCGGTGATACCGTTGGCCGTGCCTTGCACAACGCTCGTTTGAAGCGAGGTGAAGAGCTCGGGCCAGGGGATAGGCGTCGCGGATGCGCCCATGGCTTCAACGAGCTGAACCGGCAGATCAGCCACCACCGTGCGCATCTTTAGGCCATCCATATCGGCCGGGTTTGTGACGCGGCGCTCGGTATTGGCGAAGTTGCGCCAGCCGCCGGTATTGCCAATGGTCATCAGGCGGATCGTATCATCGCTATCGGCGAGGATTTGGTCGCGCATGGTGCGCGTGAAATCGGTCTGCGAGAGCACATGCTCGGCCACGCGATCATCGGACATGAGGTATGGCAGATCGAGCACCTGCACGTAGGGGAAGAGGCCAGCGGCACCGCCTGACGTGGAGATGTAGATGTCAATCGAGCCTTCGGAGACGCCCTGAAGGCATTCCGTGCCGTTTTCGCAAAGCTGGGTGCCGATGAAGAGCTCAACGGCGATAGCCCCGTTCGAGGCCGCTTCAACATAATTCTTGAAGACGATGAGGCCGTCATAATCTTCGTCATTCTCGTTGGAGTTGGCGGTGGCGCGGAGCGTGAAATCTTGCGCGTGGGCCGTCATGGCCGACCCTGCAAGAAGGGCCGCTGTGAGCGCGACCTTGGTGAGACCTTTGAGCATGTGTAACCTCCCTATGCTTTTGGTCAGGGGCGGTGCGTGCAGAGCACGCACCCTACGGAATAAACCGGGGATGAGGGCAGGGGCCTGGGCGATCATTGCACAAACCCTGTCAGACGCGGGATCGTCATCGAGATGAAGGGGAAATATGTGATCAGGAAGATCACAAAAACTTCGACGGCGAGAAACGGCAAGATCGCCTTGGCGATCGTCTCGACCTTCTCGCGAGAGACAGAGCTCGCTACGAAAAGCACGAGCCCCATAGGCGGTGTGGCCAGGCCTACTGTCAGGTTCACGCTCATGATGATCGCGAAATGCACGGGGTGAACGCCGAGATCGACGAAAATCGGCCCTAGGATCGGGCCCAAGATGATGATGGCGGGGCCTGCATCGAGAAACATGCCCACGATGAACAGGAGCAGGTTGATCAGGAGCAGAAGGATGAGCGGGTTTTCAGACAGGCTCAGAATGAAATCGGCCAGTATTTGCGGCGCACCAGAAAGCGCCACGACTGTCTTAAAGCTCACCGCCGCGCCCACGAGCAGCAACACCGCCGATGACGCAAGCGCAGAGCGCGCGAGCACTGGCGCGAGATCGGCCACCTTCATAGAACGCAAGACAAACATGCTCACAAAAAGCGCGTAGATAACGGCGATGGCAGACGCCTCGGTGGGCGTCATGAACCCGCCCAAGATGCCGCCCAGAATGATGACCGGCGTGAGAAGCGGCGCCACCGCCTTTTTGCAGACGATGCGGAAGTCTTCGCTCACGCTTTTGCGGTATTTGCGCAAGAGCAGATCCATCGAGAGATAGCATGCCGCAAAGAGCGTGAGATTGAGAAGGGTGTTGGCATCGTCTCCGAAAAGCCCCGCCAACGCGCCGATGAGCCGGAAAAGGAAAAAGCCGAACGTCGCGCGAATGAGGAGGAGCGAAGACCAATATTCGATCGTGCTGATCGTTTGATCCCGTTGAACGACCCGCTCGGCAGGCGGCAGATCATATCTGTCGGCCATGAGGCGCACCATGACCATGAGACCGACGCCCACGAGGATGCCGGGGACAATCCCCGCCAAAAAGAGCGCGGCGACGCTCTCGCCCATGACATAAGCGTAGATGATCATGATCCCCGATGGCGGGATGATCGGACCGATGACCGAGCTTGCCGCTGTGATCGCAGCCGCAAAGCGCCTTGAATAGCCGTTTTTCTCCATGGCGGGGATGAGCGTTGAGCCGAGCGCCGATGTATCGGCCACAGCCGAGCCTGAAAGCCCGGCGAAAAGGATCGAGCTGAGAATGTTGACCTGCGCCAGACCGCCGCGGAGATGACCCATGATCGCTTGCGAGAATTCGACGAGCCTGATCGTGATCCCGCCGCGGTTCATGATCTCGCCCGCTAGCATGAAAAACGGCAGCGCCATCAAGGGGAAGCTGTCTATCCCATTGTAAAGATTGCGATAAAGGATCGCGAGATCGCGTTCATCCCCGTTTAGAACGAGGAGCGCGCCAGGCGCGAGCAAGAGCCCGAACACGACCGGCAGCCCGATCATGAGCAGGAAGAGAAACGCGGGCAGGAACCAGATCAACATGGGGTGCGACCTCGCGCGCGAGATGTCAGAAGACCAGCCTGGGAGACAGCGCGCGCCATCAATCTATCGGCCCCGCTTCGGCAAGGGGCTTGAGGCGCGCGGCCCCGCCAAAAAGCGAGATCAGTTGCCGGAGGATCAGCTCAGCGTTGACCAACACCAAAAGCGCGAAGCCGACAAAGAGCGACGCGAAAGACCAGCTATTCTTGAACTTGATGCGCTCGCCGCCGAACCAATCGAGCGGCAGCCGAAGCGAGGCGGACGAGCCGCGCGCTGTGAAGCTGTTGACATTGTTCCACCCGAGATCGGCGCAGCGCCAGATCACCAGCATCGCCAAAAGGAGCAGGGCGAGCGACAAAAGGGCCGCGATCACCCTGGGTAGCGCGCGTTCGAGCATGTCGATGGCCACAAAGCCGCCCTGGCGATAGGCCAACGGCGCGATGAGCCCTGTCATCCAGAGCATCAGAAAGCGTGCGCCTTCCTCTGTCCAATTGGGCGCGGAAAAGAAAAGCCGCATCAGTATCTGATAGAGAATGAAAGCGACCATGAGGGCCAAGGCTGTCAACGCCAGCGCCCGGCCCGCAGCCAGCAACGCGGTGTTCAAGCGTTCAAGGGGCCAAAGCAGCCCTGTGAGTAGCGCCATGGCGCTCTCCCTCCCTATGATCGCATGGGGCGGCATTTATAGCGCCCGGGCTTTTATCAGCCTCTCATGCCTTTATGTGCGGGTGTCAGCGCGCCGTAAAGCTCCCATAACCCCCGGATGAAAAAAGAAGCGGTGCGCCGGCGCGCAAGGCGACCTCGCGCACAAGCCCCACAGCGATGATATGATCGCCGCCGTCATGATAGGCGTGGCTCGTGCAGGAGAACCGCGCGATGGCATCATTTATGATCGGGGTGCCGTCTTGATCTGCATACCAGTCCAGCCCGTCAAACGCATCGGGCTCTTTGACGAACGCGTCGGCCAGATCTTCTTGCGCTTCGCCCAGCACATGGATCGCGAAGGGGCTCCCATCGGTGTATTCCTCGAACCGCGATGAGGCGCGCGCCGGACACCAAAGAACCAGCGGCGGGTCGAGCGATACGCTCGCGAAACTGTTGGCCGTAAAGCCCATCGGCCCGTTTTTCGACGCCGTAGTGACGACCGTTACGCCGGTCCCAAAGCGGCCCAAGGCAGACCGAAACGCGCGCGACGTAGCGCCTGTTGGCTCAAAAATCTCTAGCGCGCTCATCGTGGGATGCCCTTCATAACTCATATCAGGGAACCTCATCGCCCAACGCTGCGGTGTAAAGCTCAAACCATGTCTCGCGGTCCATCTTGACTTTGAGCGCATCGCTGAAGCGCGAAATCCGCGTTAGATTGTTCGTCCCCATCACTGGCAAAATGCCAATCGGATGCGCGAGAAGCCAGGCCACGGCCACTGCCGTTTCATCG
>JBCCTH010000042.1:0-15875 GCA_039198835.1 Pseudomonadota bacterium
CCGGCGCGTTCGTGCCGGCCGTGGAAATGCCGGATACTCTGGGGATCATTGCGTCGACCATCATCGGCGCGATGGCGGGGCTTTTGGCGCCTCAGCCCGAGTGACCGGGCGTGCGGCGCGCAGCGCGCGGTAGCTCTTCCTCGGGGGCTTCCTCGGCCGGGTGTTGCGGCTTCTCCCTCGCAAGCTCGCGGTGCTGTGTTGTTGGTGCCCCGGGTTTGCGCGCCGCGCTTTCGGAGGAGGCGGGCCTTAGGGCCCGTCTCTGCGCGTCTGAGCCGCAAGGACCGGCTGCGATGAATAGCACCGCACGACGGTGAATTGCGCAAAACCATCCCCTCCCGTCACGGGCAGCGCCCCCACCATGACCCAGGCATGGGCATCAACCGAACGCTCGCCGTTCTTGCGGAGCCCGAAAAAGAGCACATGGGGGTGACCCAGCGCCCAGAGCCAAAAGCGCGCCACGAGGGCCTGAGGATAACAATTTGCCCAGGCCGGGCACGAGCGCAGCGCGATTTCGATCGCCTTGCGCACCCGCGCCGCCGCGCGCAAAGCGCCATGATCGGCGAGCAAGAGCGCCGCACCGACGCCTTGATCAACCCCGTAAAACCGCGCGAGCCAGCGTGTTGGGCAAAAGATGATCAACGCGCGGGCCACAAAAAGCAGAACCCAACTTGCGAGCACGGCAAGCAAGAGTTTGGGCGGCAGACGCAGGCCCGCAGCGGATTTCGCGGCCAGACGCGCCAGGCCGCGGGGCCTCTTGCGCGGGTCTTCTTTTGGGTTTTTGGCCATACCTCCCCTTAGCGCCCCGCGCGCATAAGAGAAATAGGGCGACCGCGCGCGTGCCACGCGTTAAAAAGCGCTCCAAAGGAGACGTGCATGCCGTGGGATTACAGCGCCTTTGGGCTGCGTGTTGAATGTGCTGTCCCGTTGCCCGAACTCTCAGCAGCGGGGCACAAGGCGCGCGAAAGCGCTCCGGATGTCGAGATCATCGACGGGGATCTCGCCGGCATGGAGCCCACCAAGCCTTGCGCCGAGGCTCGATATTTCGGCGCATGCGCGCGCGGTTTCTTCATCGACATCCCCGAAGTTGCGCGCTTTGAGATCAGCTGTGGGGCAAAGATCATCTTTTGGCGCAGCCCAGCGGCCCTTGATGAAACGATCCGGCTCTATCTGCTCGGTTCGGCCTTTGGCGCGCTCCTCATGCAGCGCGGATGTCTGGTTTTGCACGCAAATGCGGTTATCCCCAAGGGGCACCGGGCCGCGATCATGTGCGTGGGGCCATCGGGCAGCGGCAAAAGCACCACGGCTGTGGCCCTTGCCCAAAGGGGCGCGGCCATTCTGACAGATGATGTCTGCGTGATTGACAAGCAGGGCAGGGCGCTTCCCGGCATTGCGCGCGCCAAGCTCTGCGAAGATGCCGCCCATGCTTTGGCGATCAATGTGAGCGGGTTGCCTCACGTCGCGCGCAACATCCCTAAACTCAGCATTCCCCTTGCTTCCCGAGGCGCGCTTGCACCGGCCCCGCCGCGCGCCGCGTTTGTTCTCGAGCCGAGCGATGGCGCGCGCATAACGGCCACCGAGCTCACAGCCATTGAGCGCTTCACCGCCTTGCGCAGCAACCTTTATCGCCCTGAATTTCTTGGCCCGCTCGGCGTTGAAGAGGCGCTCTTTGAACCGCTTGCCGAACTCAGCCGAACGTTGCGCATCTTTCGCGTCACCCGGCCAAGAGAGGGGTTTGACATTGAAGGCCTTATGAAATGTCTCCTTGCGACCCTTGCCGAGCTGGAGCATGAGGTGACAACGACTTGAGGGCGTGATGGACGACACAACACTCTTGCGACGCAACGCGTCTTTGATCTCGACCGAGCTCGATGGCGATACGGTGATGATGGATGTCGAGAGCGGGGCCTATTTCGCGCTCAATGGCACGGCAGGGGTGATCTGGCAGGCGCTCGAAGATGGTGCGACGCTGGAAAAGCTGGTCAGTGAGCTTAACGCGCGATTTGAAGTTGCGGGCGGCGATGATATCGCCGCCGACGTTGAGCGTTTCCTCCGGGACATGCTCGAAAATGGCCTGATTGAGACCCAAGCCTAAGTGTTTGCAGCCATCATCATGCGCGGTTCCCGTGATGCGCCTCAGACATACGGCACGGGAGAGGGGCTGCTTGAGGCGATGCAGCCCAACGCGCAGGCCGATGTCACCGGGGTCTGGCAAAGTGACCGGGCGATCATCGCGCAGGCGCTTTGGCACAACACGCCGGAGTCGCTCCACGAAAAAGCGCCGGAGGTCTGCGCCGAGACAGGCCGCGTCATCGCGAGTTGGGTCAGGCTCGATAACCGCGAAGCGCTCTGCGCCGCTTTGAAGCTCGAAGAGCGGCCCACCCTCACCGACCCTCAGATCATCCTCGCCGCCCACCGCGCCTGGGGGCAGGGCTGCGCGAACCGGTTTGAGGGTGATTTCAGCTTCGTGATTTATACCCCGAGCACCGGCGGCTTCTTTTGCGCCCGTGACAGTGTTGGCGCGCGCCCGGCCTTCTTTTTCGCGAGCAAAGAGGCATTCATCTTTTCGCCGTCTTTGGCTGTGCTGCGTACAATTCTCGATAAGAGAATTACGCCCAATCAAGAATGGATCGCGAAGTATCTGGGCTTTGCTGCGTCCGACCCCGATCTCTCGCCGTATCTTGAAATTGAGCGTCTGAAGCGCGCGCAATGGCTCGAGGGGTCCGTCGAGGGCGCATTGCGCCAGGAGGAGTATTTTCGCTTCGATCAGGAAGCAGAGCCATATGATGGCGATGAAGAAAAGTGGTATGACGCCTATCGCGAGGCGTTCGACCTCGCCGTGAAGCGGCGCTTGCGCTCTGCGTTTCGGGTCGCGTCAGAGCTCTCCGGCGGGCTCGATTCAGGGGCAATCGTTGCGTCTACGCGTCATCAATCCCCAGAGACAGATTTGCTGGCCTTTGGGCACGCCTACCATGTCAATGACGGCAATGCGCTCATCCAGAGTGCGATGCATTTCGGCGTTGATCAGGTGCGCGTGCAGACTTTGCCAAAATCGTCTGCCGCGCCTCTCTTGCGATCCGGTCAAGGCATGCCGACCCTCGGGGTCAGCTTGGCCGCTGACATTCATGGGTACAACGAAAGGATGTTTGCGGAATGTGCGCAAGCGGGATCACGGACTGTGCTTTCAGGCTATGGCGGCGACCAGCTCGCGACAGCGCGTGTCGCGCGCTACGCGATTGCCATGGCCAGGAAGCGGGGTGATGTAAGGGCGCTTTGGGAGTTTGCGGGCGGAAACGCGGCTTTGCGCGCGGCCCGCGTTGGGAAATGGTCGCTAGCTGAATTGCACCCGCTGGAACAGCGAGAGGCCTTCAAAGCGTTCTGGTTGCAAGGATATGTGCTGCGGTCCGAGGCGGCGCATGAATTCGGGGTCATTGATCGCCTGTGGGCCACGAAATGCGCTGTCAACGAGGCCTCAACCATCAACCAAGCGTTGCTGGCCCATTTCGACTTTTCGCTCTTGTTGTGCGAGCGGATGGAGCAATCGAGCCATCATGCCCTGCTCAAGGGCGTGGAGCTTCGCTACCCGATGCTTGATCGACAGTTTATGATCCAGGTGTTGCGTACGCCCGAGCGATGCCGTGCGCATCGCGGGATAGACCGCCTGCTGCACAAGAAGGGGCTCGCGGCATATCTGCCCGATGAGATCACATCCTTCAAAAAGAACGACGGGGGCCAGCGCATCGCCCCTTGGCCTTGGCAACGTTCTAACGATCAGCGGCGACACGACTTAGAGTTAGACCACCGTTTAGAGGAACTCGTTGACCTTGAAGCGATTGAAAAGATGCAGTCTCGCCTTCTGCGGATATCCAAAGGCGGTGTGAACGGCGGCGATAAGCTGGATATTCGGGCAGTGATGAGCGATTGGTTCTTGCGGAATTTGACGCTGTGGTTACAGTCCCTGTGAATTTCAAAGTTGAACTGGCGGCATTATGAAGAATGAGTGTCCTGAGACAAAGGTCTCCGACAAGCGGCCCTACGAGGCCCCTGAACTGACGGTTTTGGAGCTGTCCCAAACGGAAACGGGAACTCTTCCGCCAACCGAAGACTTGATTTTTACAGATCTAAGGTCATAACATTTCGCGCGATTACTTAAGGACGCGCGCGCGCTCCGCATCTTTAGTGGAAGATGCGGAGCTGCTTTGGTTATGAACGTGACGGGTAACTCCCTTCGAGAGCGATGATATAATTCACCGCGATGAAAGGCTGATGGTTTTCATGCGCTAGGTTTCCGCCATAATTTGCTTCCTGGATCGCTTTAGGATGCATCGACACCTCTTGGTTCACGTCATCGTCGACATAAATCGTTTGCCCGGCTGCAAGCATTTTGTTGGTAGGGTTGGCGTCTGCCGCGATCTTGCCTTCTGCGCGAAGGGTAACGCTGTGATTGTGGCTCGGTATCTGCGAGCCCATCAGAACGACCGATTCAACTCCGCCTCTTTCCCCTAGGCGATGCTCCGTCAGGCCCGGGCCACGGCGCGGGCCGATCGCCACGCGCCCACGCAGATCGGGGAGGCCGTAGGTGGTGCGGCCATCGCCGCCAAATGCCGTGCCTAGAATCGAGAACAGTGCTTGGTTCTGGCTGATCTCCATCAATTGACCGTCGCAGAATGCCCAGCCCCTTGGCGCGAAGTTGCCGCCGAAAAGCATGATTTGGGCGATAAAAGGTTCCATGAAAGACTTCCCTGTTTTTGGACCCGTGCTTGGCTCAAGCGGGCCGATTTTGGTGCGCCTGGGCGGCAAAAAATCATAAACAAAACGATCACGCCGCAACCGGCTCTGTTACCCTACGTGAACCGCCCAGATTTGCTACCAAATTTTGCCGGGAGGCGCGCCGAGCTCATCCTGAGCGCATTTGTGTGAAGGGCCCTCGGCTCAGGGGGCGCGCTCGTTTGACCGGCTCTTTCTGCGGCAATGCGCCTGCATGGCATTCTCTTTGGCAGACCTGCGTTGATCTTGGTCAACGCCGCACTGGCCGCTCAAGCTCCATTTGAACTGCCTGATAGTGAAGGCTTTTCAGCTTCGCCTGCGTGATGCCGAGAAAGTTCGCTAAACCTAAGAAAAAAACTCAGTATTCCGGTTGACGCCGCGGGCCGGCAAGGTATCTGACTGTTTGCGTCAGACTTTATCCTGACGCCCTCAACTTGGGAGAAGACAATGACCAACGTTCGCGCCCGCCTCCTGGGCTCAGCATTCATTTGCGCCATGGCCGCGCCTGCTGCCTTCGCTGAAGGTGAGTTGAACCTCTACTCTTCGCGCCACTATGACACCGATGCGCGTCTTTATTCTGACTTCACAGAAATGACCGGCATCACGATCAACCGGATCGAGGCAGGTGCCGATGATCTTATCGCGCGAATGCAAAGCGAGGGGGCCAACAGCCCCGCTGACATCTTCATGACCGTTGACACCGTGCGCCTGACGCGCGCCAAAGATCTCGGCCTGCTGCAACCGATTGAAAGCGAGGCGCTTGAAGCTTCGATCCCGGCCTATCTTCAGGATGATGACAATCAGTGGTTCGGGTTCTCGCAGCGTGCGCGCATCCTCTTTTATGACAAAGATGATGTCGCAAACCCGCCGATGACCTATCAGGACCTCGCCAAGCCCGAATATGCTGGCATGATCTGCATTCGCTCGTCCTCGAATGTGTATACGCAAAATATCGTCGCGGCGCTCACTGCGCATCTCGGTGAGGACGCCATCCAAGATTGGGCCACGGCCGTTGTCGGCAACTTCGCGCGCGCCCCCCAGGGCGGCGATACCGACCAGCTCCGCGGGATCGCATCAGGCGAGTGCGATATCCCCATGTCCAACACCTATTACTTCGCGCGCGCGATCCGCAAAGATGTCTCCGGCCTTGATGCAGACGCAAAAGACGGCATCGGCTGGGTCTTCCCCAACCAGAACTCCATCGGCGCGCACATGAATATCTCGGGCGGCGGTGTGGCCGCGAACGCGCCGAACAAAGAAAACGCGGTCAAGTTCCTTGAATATCTCGCCTCCGAGCAGGCGCAGGAATACTTCTCTGCCGGTAACGATGAATATCCGGCCGTTCCTGGCGTGGGCCTTGCCTCTTCGGTAGCCACGCTCGGCTTCTTCCGCCCGGACACGATCGAACTTGCCGATATCGCTGACAATATCGATGCGGCCAACACGATCCTCACGAATGCGGGTTGGGAATAATCTCTCCCTGAGCGGCTCTTAGGCGTCGCTTGAAAGTGAAGCGCCTCCGGCCTCGCGCCGGGGGCGCTTTTTTAGTGCGCCCGCTTGCCGAGGGATCGGCAGAGCAAAATGACAGGCAAAAGCCCCACCGCCACGATCATCAGGCGGGGGATCGCCGCGCCTTCAAGCCGTTCGTCAGCGGCCAATCGATGGGCCTGAACCGCGAGCGTGTCATAATTGAAGGGCCGCATGATGAGCGTGGCGGGAAGCTCTTTCATGACATCCACAAAAACAATGAGCCCCGCTGTCAGCACAGCGGGCCCGGCGAGCCGCACATGAAGCCGCCTGAGAAGGCCGAAAGGCCCGTTTCCCAAGGTGCGCGCGACGGCATCCATATTGGGCGGAATGTTGGCAAGACCGGATTCATACGTATTGAGCGCGGCAGCCATGAAGCGGACCATATAGGCCACCACCAAAAGCCAGATCGAGCCCGTGATCAGAAGCCCGGTATCAATGTTGAAAGCGCGCTCAAAAAAAGCATCGATGCGGTTATCGAGCGCGGCAAAAGGCACCATGAGCCCCACAGCGATCACCCCGCCCGGCACAGCATAGCCGATGCGCGCGAGATGGCCCGCCGCCTGAGAGGCCCGGCTGGGGAAGAGACGGTGATTTGAGCCGATCAGGATCGCGGCCGCCACGGTCGCGAGGGCTGCAATGCTCGAAAGCGTGAGCGAGTTCGCGATGAAAGCGGCATACCGCGCAGGGAGGACACGCCCCTCTTCGCGCCAGGCTTCAACGAATTGCAGATAGACATCAGAGCTGAACGCCATCGTGACCAATATGAACACAGGCAACACAAAGCCCAGCAAAACAGGCAGCCCGCAGACAACAAACGCGCCCCATTTTGCGCCCCCTGTGAGCGGCATCGGTGCCATCGCCTCTTGCCTCTTGCCCGCGCTGTGATGGCGCGCTTTTCCGCGATGGGCGCGTTCGATGACGGCAAGAAGAAGCGCGAAAAAGAGGAGGCAGAGCGCAAGCTGGGCCGCCGCTGGCCTATCGGCGAATGAAATCCAGCTCAGGTAAATGCCCGTCGCGAAAGATTGGACCGCAAAGAACGATACCGTCCCAAAATCGGCCAGCGTCTCCATGATCGCCAGGAGCATCCCGCCGATTATGGCCGGGCGCGCCATGGGCAGCGATGTCGTCAGAAAGGCGCTCCAGGGGCCACGCCCGAGCGAACGCGCCGCAAGATAGGCCGTCGCGCTTTGCTGGAGAAAGGCCGCCCGCGCCAGGAGATAGACATAAGGATAAAGCACGAGCGTGAGCATGAGCGCCGCGCCGCCAAGCGACCGGATTTCAGGAAACCAATAATCGCGCGGGCCCCAGTTCATGACGTCGCGAAGGGTGCTTTGCACGATCCCCGGGTGATCGAGCACATCGGTATAGGCATAGGCCAACACGTAAGCGGGGAAGGCGAACGGCAGCGCCAGCGCGACCTCGAAAATGCGCCGCCCGGGGAAGCGTGTCATGGTGACAAGCCAGGCGCAGGCCGTCCCGATGATTGCGCTTCCAAATGCGACCGCGCCAACCAGGACAAGCGTTGTCCATGTATAGCGCCAGAGGACGGTTTTCGCCAATTGCTCAACCGTTGAGAAATCGCCCAAGGTCGCCCCGATGACGACCGCAAGAATGGGCATGAGGCATAAAGAGGCCGCGAGGGCCGCGCCGAGGGGGAGCGCGCGCGGCCTGCGGCGCGCTAAGACCTCATGCCGCCGGGCGGCGGCGAAATCCGTTTCGCTCAAGCCTGGGCCTCGAGCGCTGCGATGATGGGGTTGAAATCATCGGCCAAAAGGCTCGCCCCGCCGACAAGCGCGCCATCCACATCTGGGATCGTGAAGATTTCAGCGGCGTTGCCCGCTTTGACAGAGCCACCATAAAGCAGGCGGATCGCGGCTGGGTCATCTGTTAGCTCGCCCAGAGCGGTGCGCAACGCGCCATGGACCTCGGCGATCTGGTCTGGCGTGGCGACCTTCCCGGTCCCTATGGCCCAGACCGGCTCATAAGCGATGACGGTGGTCTCGCCCATGGCTCCCTCGGGCAGCGAGCCCGCGAGTTGCGCGCGCACAATGTCGAGCGTCTTTCCCGCTTCGCGCTCCGCGAGGCTCTCACCCAGACAAACAATGGCCAAAAGCCCCGCTGCTTGCGCTGCCAGCGCTTTGGCTTTCACGGTTGCGTCGTCTTCTCCATGGTCCGCGCGACGTTCGGAATGGCCCACAATCACGGCGCTTGCGCCAGCCTCCGCGAGCATCGGCGCCGCGATATCGCCGGTATGCGCCCCGCTTACGGCGGCGTGGCAATCCTGCGCTCCGAGCGCCACCGATGAATTGGCGAGCGCCTCGGCCATCCTGGTGAGCAGTGTTGCGGGCGGGCAAAGGAGAATATCAACATTCGGCACCGGATTAGCGATGGAAATGCCGCGCGCCTCCGCGATCGCGGCTGTCATGCCATTCATTTTCCAGTTTCCAGCGGCGAGTTTGCGCATTGGCGATCTCCGTGACCCAGGCGTCAATGTCGCAAGAGGCAGCGCGCCGTCAAGTCAACTTAGGCACGGCCCCGGCGCGCGCTGCGTCCGCCGCGGCGGTATCGAACTTGATGGATTCGCCGCAGCCGCAGGCATCGACCACAGTCGGGTTGTTGAACTTGAAAGACGCTTCAAGCAGCGAGATTTCATAATCGATCTCGGTGCCGAAGAGAAACATCTGCGCCATGGGCGCGATCAACACGCGCGCGCCATCTTGCTCGACGATCTCATCGCCCGCGCTGGCCGCATCGACATAATCCATGGTGTATTCCATGCCCGCGCAGCCGCCTTTTTTGACGCCGATCTTGAGCCCATACTTATCGCCTTTCGCCATGAGTTTGGCGATCTGCGCAACGGCTTTTGGTGTGATCGTGATGGGGGCCTGCCCCGGAATACCAAACATTGGCGTGCTCCTTGGTCGCGCCATCAATGTAGGCCTTTGCGGCGACGCACTCAAGCCTGCCAGGCCCGCGCGCGGTCTCACCCGGCGCCCACGCCCGGCAAGTCGCGCCGCTCATGCGCGAAAGCGATCCAAATTTGATCGATTTGAGGCGCAAGATCGCCCGCTGCGCCGCGCGTGAGCGAAACCGCGCCGCGCACCCTAGACACTGCCTTCCCCACGTTCATACTGATCCCAACGCAACAGGAGGCCGCTATGAAATCCATCGCTTTCACGACATTTTTCGCATTCACCGCCACGACAGCTCTGGCGGGCGGTCATCTTTGCTATGAGGGCAAGACGCTCACAGAAGGCAAGCTCACCGTGGCCACCGGCAACCCGGCCTATTATCCGTGGGTGATGGACGACAACCCCGAGAGCGGCATGGGCTTTGAGGCGGCTGTTGCCTATGCGATGGCCGAGGAGATGGGCCTTTCGCCCGAAGATGTCGTCTGGGTGCGCACCTCCTTTGATGAAGCGATCCAGCCAGGCGCAAAAAGCTTCGATGTCAATATCCAGCAATATTCGATCACCGCGGAACGCGACGAGATGGTCGATTTCTCGATGCCCTATTATTCGGCCGCGATGGCCGTTCTCGCCGTGGGCGAAGCCGCAGCCACGCCGCCCACCATCGCCGATCTCAAGACGCTGAAATGGGGCGCTGTGGGCACCACAACAGCCTTGCCCAAGCTCATTGAAACGATCCAGCCCGAAAGTGACCCGCTGCTTTACGGGGACAATGCCGATGTTACCGCGGCAATGCAGGCCGGCCAGATCGATGCGGCTTTGTTCGATCTTCCGACCGCGCTTTTCCTGTCAGCCGTCGTTTTGGAAGGCTCGTCGATCCTGGGGCAGTTTCCCGCCGACCGCTCAGAAACGCCAGACCAGTTCGGCATGTTGATGGAAGAGGGCAGCGCGCTCAAGGAATGCGTGGATGCCGCTCTCGCGGAGCTTACAGAAACCGGCAAACTCGCTGAGATTGAAGCGCAGTGGCTGCAAGACACGACCGGCGTACCGCTCATCGCTGAATGAGGGCCCCCGAAGAGGCAGGCGCGCAGGGGGCGCACAGGGCAGAGGGTGCCCCCGAGAGAGCCCAAGAGCGCAATGCCAGGCGCTCCGCCCCCGCGAAACTGACGCGTCGCCAGCTCTATGAAGCGCGGCTCCGACGCCGCTCGCTTTTGATCGCGGGTCTTTCGACCTTGGCGTTCTTTGTCGCGCTCATCGTGCTCATTCCGCTCGCCCCGGGATGGGAAAAGGTGCAACGCAGCTTCTTTAACGCGTCGGTCTTTGAGCGCACATTCCCGGGGCTTCTCGAAGCTTTCCTGCAAAACCTGATGATCTTCGCCTGGTCCGCGCCGCTCATCGCCGTTTTGGGGCTTGGGGTTGCGCTCATGCGCGATGTGCGCGCGCCGGTGCTCTTCCCGCTCAGGATATTCGGCGCAGCCTATACCGATGTGTTTCGTGGTTTGCCTGTCATCCTGACGGTTTATCTGATCGGGTTTGGCATCCCCGGCCTTGGTCTGCCACGACCTTGGAATTCTCCCTACATCTGGGGCACGGTCGCGCTCGTGCTGACCTATTCGGCCTATGTGGCAGAGATTTTTCGCGGCGGCATTGAGAGCGTCCATGCCTCTCAGCGCTCGGCGGCGCAATCTTTGGGCCTCAGCGAACGCGATACACTGCGCTATGTGGTGCTGCCCCAGGCGATCAGGCGGGTGATCCCCGCGCAGATGAACATGCTCATCGCGCTTCAAAAGGATGTCGCGCTTTTGAGCTTCATCGGGCCGGTTGAGATCTTTCGTCAAGCGGGTGTCTACAAATCGCTTTTGGCGAATTTCACCCCTTATGTCGGGGCCGCGCTGATCTTTCTGGCGATCACAATCCCTGCCACGCGCTACGCAGATTATCTCATCTCAAAACAGGCCAAAGAGCGCTCCTGATGGTCAAACTGCGTCTTTCGGAGGTCGTCAAGGAGTTCGGCGCGCATCGGGTTTGCGATGGTGTCTCGCTTGATATTGAGGCAGGCGAAATGGTCTGCCTGATTGGCGCCTCGGGCGCGGGGAAATCGACGCTCCTGCGCTGCATCAATCTCCTCGAACCCATAGAAGATGGCGCGATCTTTCTCGATGGTGAGGATATCTCGGTGCCGGGGCTTGACCCCGAGCCCGTGCGCCGCCGCATCGGCATGGTTTTTCAGAGCTACAATCTCTTCCCGCATATGAGCGCCTTGGAAAATGTGATGCTCGCGCCGCGCCGGGTGCGCAAGATCGCGCCGGCGGCGCTGCGTCTGCGCGTGACCGCGCTCTTTGAGCGTTTCGGGCTTGCAGAGCGGATGGCGCATTACCCCGATCAGCTCTCGGGCGGCCAGCAACAGCGCGTGGCGATCATTCGCGCGCTCGCGATGGAGCCCGAGATCATGCTCTTTGACGAGATCACGAGCGCGCTTGACCCTCAGCTTGTGGGCGAGGTTCTCGATGTCTTGCGCACCTTGAAAGCCGACGGGATGACGATGGTGCTGGCGACCCATGAGATGGGGTTCGCACGAGAAGCCGCCGATAAAGTCTGTTTCCTGTCAAAGGGGCGCGTTTTGGAGGAGGCCGCGCCTGAGCAGCTCTTCACCCGGCCCCGCGAGGCGGAGACGCGGGATTTTCTTGCCCGCAGCCTCAAGTAGCCAGGTGCGCGGCCAACG
This sequence comes from Pseudomonadota bacterium, assembly GCA_039198835.1. GTDB lineage: Bacteria > Pseudomonadota > Alphaproteobacteria > Rhodobacterales > Rhodobacteraceae > Shimia_B. The sequence continues at coordinate 11,926 of JBCCTH010000042.1, forward strand.
CATCAAGCGCGGCGCGGATGGCGCGTTCGTGACGCCCTTCATGGTGGGAGACAAGCCAGCGCCCATGGCTGAGTTCCCTGATCGGGTCGCTTTGGCGTGGCAGATCGCCCGCATCGCCCACGAATGTGGGGAGGATAACCCGCCCGATCCCTGCTTGGGCCATCGCGAGGGCGAGCTGGGGGTCATTGGCCGTGGTGACGATCTCGCCGCCATGATGCGCGTTCAACCAGGCGGCCGAGCGTGTCGCGGCGGCGTCATAGCTCGCCCCGATCCAGCCTGTGACGCCGTCCTTCCCATAGGCCGCGAAGGCGACGTCTCCGAGCTTGCGCGCAGCCAGCCAGGGTTGCTCGGGCCGCGACGCGCGAAGGCCGATATCGATCTGGCGGCGCGCGATATCCATCTCGGTGTTGCAATGAAGGAATTCGGGCATCCAGAGCGCACCTTGCGACCAGAAATCGGGCAGGGTCTGCGCGAGATGCCGCGCCGTCCATGTGCCAGCGGAGATGCGCACGCGCTGGGGGCCCTGGCCCGCGTTTTCCCAAGCGGCAATGTCGGCGGCGGCGGCCTCCATCCTGCGCGCGCGCTCGAGGAGCGCGCGGCCCTCTGTCGTCGTCGCATAACCGTCTTGCCCATGGAGAAAGAGCCGCCGCCCCAGCCTTGCCTCAAGCGCTGTCATGCGCCGTGAGAGCGTGGCAGCGGAGACGCCTGTCTCCCGTGCCGCCTGGGCCAAGGTGCCGTGCCGCGCGACGGCGGCAAAAAGCGCGAAATCATCCCAAGAGCCTTGCATCGCTGAAAGGGTAGTTGCGCGCGGCGTGGGCTGCAATCCGTGGTCTTTTGAAAGAGCGTATGCGGGAGCGAAAGGAGCCCCGCGATGCGCAAATTTCACACGAGTTGGATCGAACAACCCTCTGAGATACATACGGAATATGAGAAGGAGCAACACGCCTTTGCAAAAATGAAAGCGGCCGTGCAAAGGCGCAAACGCGCGCGGCTCAGGCTCTGGCTGGGCCTTATCGTGGCGGGGCGACGGGCTGCGCGGCGCTAGGCTTGCGCCAAGGCGCGCCGTGCCCAGCTTGCGGCCTCAGCGGGATCATCGAGCGCGGGCTCGGGGAGGGTCCAATAGCCCATCGCGGCCGTCTTCCCCTTGCCCTCGAAGGTGAATTTCTGGGCGCCTTCGGCGGCGAGCGCCTCCGCCATCGCGCCCTTCGCCTTCAGAAAAATGCGCCCTTCGGGCCCGATGATCGCGAATATCCTGCCTTCGGAGTAAATGCTCAGGCCGCCGAACATTTTGCGCGTGCTCAGAGCCGGAAGCTCGGCGAACAGATCGCGCACGAAGGCGATATCTTCGTCGGAGATGCTCATATCAGCCGCTCCCGGTGCGTGAGGCCGCGCCTCACATGAAGCCGAGCTCAAGGCGGGCTTCTTCGCTCATCATGTCCATGCCCCAGGGCGGGTCCCATGTGATTTCGACATCCACCTGTTTCACGCCGGGGATCGGCTCGATCGCGTCCGCGACCCACCCGGGCATATCTTCGGCCACAGGGCACCCCGGCGCGGTCAGCGTCATGATGACGAGCACCGCGTTCTCCTCGCTGATCGAGATCGTGTAAACGAGACCCAGATCGAAGATATTGACCGGGATTTCGGGGTCATAGACCGAGCGAATGCCCTCAACAATCTGATCATAGAGCGCGTGATCCGTGGATGACGGCCGGATGATCATCTCGTCTTCGGTGGGGACAGGGGCGGGGGCAGGGGCGGGGGCGGTGGCATCGGTCATGGGGCACTCCTCATCACCCGAGATATAGGGGCCAGCGCGCGGTGGGTAAACACCTGCCTTGGGGTGCTGTTTCACCGCGTCAAACATAGGGCCAGAACCTTTGCAGACACGAGCCAGATCGTGTGCATCCGCGATGTGCGCACGTCACTTGCCCGTGTTTGGTAAATCTGTGCGCGCGCATATGCCGACGCAGGGGATGGTTGAGGTTGGGCTCTGGGCCGGAGTAGCCACGTTCAGCCGGGCGGCTGCGGCCCGAATTCGACGGCGGCGGGTTTGGCGCATGACAAAAGTGAGAAGTGCCGCGCGCGGTCTTCCATAAGCCTTGCGCCCTTTCATGCCTCCCGGCGCCCGCTTTGAGCGCGGTCAAACGGTGGCTTGGCATGGCAGCGCTCTGGCGATACGGGGGCGCAGACCCTGCCGTTAGGACACAAATGACCGAACCCTTCTTCACATTGACCGCAACCGACGGGCGCGCGCGCACGGGCGTGATCAGTACGGCGCGCGGGGAGGTGCGCACACCTGCTTTTATGCCCGTGGGGACGGCCGCGACCGTCAAAGCGATGATGCCCGAGAGCGTGCGCGCGACAGGTGCCGACATTCTACTTGGCAACACCTATCATCTGATGCTGCGCCCCACGGCGGAGCGGATCGCGGCGCTAGGCGGGTTGCATGCCTTCATGAATTGGGAGCGCCCCATCCTCACCGATAGTGGCGGTTTTCAGGTCATGTCGCTCGCGGGGCTCAGAAAGCTCGATGAGACGGGTGTCACCTTCAAAAGCCATATCGACGGCTCGCGCCACACGCTGACGCCGGAGCGCTCGATGGAAATCCAGCGGCTTCTGGGATCCGACATTGTGATGTGCTTTGACGAATGTCCGGCGCTGCCCGCCGAGCGCTCGCGCCTGGAAGAGAGCATGCGCCTTTCCATGCGTTGGGCCGCGCGCTCGCGCGAGGCGTTTGGCGAGAGGCCCGGCCACGCGCTTTTCGGCATTCAGCAAGGCGGGCTTGAAGAGGATTTGCGCGCCGAAAGCGCCGAAGCGCTCAAAGCGATCGGGTTTGAAGGCTATGAAGAACTGCGCGAACGGTTTCGCGATTTTGTTGTAACGGGTGCTTTGGGCGGGATTGCCGAGCGGGCCCGGTTTCTGCAGCGGCTAGAGGCGGAGGGCGGCACTTCCGAGCTTATTGCTGGGCTTGCTGCCGCAACAATGACCAACCTGGAGGACCTCTGGACGCGGAATGATCCGGGCGCGATGGATGCGGCTGCGGACCGTTTGCTGGGTGCAGGGCAGGTCATGGTCTTGGGTCTTGGCGCCGCCGACAGCTTGGCCAACCAGTTTGCCTATGTGGCTCGCATGGCGTTTGGTCATGTCCGTGCCATTCCCAGCCGTGCTTCCGTAGAAACTGATGATATTCAATGGCTTGGGCCGGGTGACTTGCTGATTGCCATGACTTTCCAGCCGTATCGCAGCGAAACGCTGGCGGGCGCTCAGCAAGCCCTGGATCAGGGGGCAGAGGTCCTGGGCATCACCGATAGCCCGGCGTCGCCGCTGACCCGGTTGGCAACACAGACGTTGTCGGGTCCGACACATACGCCGCAGTTCTTTGTCTCCAATGTCGCGATTACGGCCCTTCTTGAAGGCCTGACTGCGACATGCGTGGCGCGGGCAGGCGAGACCGCAAGGGCGCGAATCGAAGAGTTTCACGCCCGTCGGCAAACGCGCGGGATCTACGAAGATCCACCCCGTCTGCCGCGTACCGGGTAAGGGTGTTCGCATGAACGAAATGCTGCCAATTCAAGCGCTTGACGGCCGTTACTACACGGATCCCGAGATGTATCGGCGCACCTGCGATCGCATCTTTGATCGGGCTTGGCATTACGTTTGCCACCAAAGTCAGATCCCGGAGCAGGGTGATTATCTGGCGTTTGAACTGCTGGGAGAGCGTCTTTTCGTGAGCCGCGGGAAGGCCGGCAAGATCCGATGCTTCTACAATGTCTGCCAGCATCGGGGACACACGCTGGTGCAGGATTCAGGGCGGACGCGGGTATTTGTCTGTCCCTATCACGCCTGGACCTATGAGCAGGATGGTGGGCTGCGCGCTGCCCCTGCCACGCGCCAAATGGCGGGGTTCGAGCGTGCGCGTATTTGCCTGACCCAAGTAAAAGTCGAAG
>JBCCTH010000043.1:0-15787 GCA_039198835.1 Pseudomonadota bacterium
AGCGCCCAGGTCTCTTCGGCTTTTGCCTTGTCGACCCCATTTTCGGCCGCGCCCGCCAGGAATTTGGGCTTTTCGGCATCCATCGCCGCTTGGATCTTCTTGCCCATGGCGCGGCGGAGCATGTCAGCTCCGCCCAGAGTATAGCCCGCCATCTGACGCGCGATCTCCATGACCTGTTCTTGGTAGACGATGATGCCCTGGGTCTCATCAAGGATGTGATCCACCGTTGGGTGCAGATATTCGCGATCGCTAAGCCCGTTCTTGACCTCGCAATATTTCGGAATGTTCTCCATGGGGCCCGGACGATAGAGCGCCACGAGCGCAACGATATCTTCGATGCAATCAGGTTTCATGCGCTTGAGCGCGTCGATCATACCCGAGCTTTCCACCTGGAAGACGGCCACCGTCTTGCCCGACGCGTAGAGTTTGTAAGAGGCTTCATCATCAAGCGGGATCGCGTTGATTTCGTTTTCGGTCCCTTGCGCAGGCTCATAAAGCGGCCTGCCATCCGCCGCGATATGAAGCGGGCGACCGGCGGCTTTGATCAAATCCAGGGCGTTTTCAATGACAGTGAGGGTCTTTAAGCCCAGAAAGTCAAATTTGACCAAGCCGGCCTGCTCAACCCACTTCATGTTGAATTGCGTCGCGGGCATCTCGGAGCGCGGATCTTGATAAAGCGGGACAAGCGCATCAAGCGGCCGATCCCCGATCACAACGCCCGCCGCATGGGTCGAGGCATTGCGCAAAAGCCCTTCGACCTGCTGACCGTAGCGCAAGAGCCGGTCAACAACCTCTTCGGCTTTGGCCTCTTCGCGCAGCCGCGGCTCATCAGCCAGCGCCTTTTCGATGCTCACCGGCTTGACCCCCTCAACCGGGATCATCGTGGAAAGCCGGTCGACCTGGCCGTAGGGCATCTGCAAAACCCGCCCGACATCGCGCACCGCCGCCTTGCTAAGCAACGCGCCAAACGTGATGATCTGGCCGACACGGTCACGGCCATATTTCTCCTGGACGTAGCGAATGACCTCTTCACGCCGATCCATGCAAAAATCGATGTCGAAATCGGGCATCGAGACGCGCTCGGGGTTGAGGAACCGCTCAAAGAGGAGGCCGTATCGCAGTGGGTCAAGGTCAGTTATCGTGAGCGCATAGGCAACGAGCGATCCCGCGCCCGAGCCACGGCCCGGGCCCACGGGAATACCCTGTTTCTTTGTCCATGCGATGAAATCCGCGACGATCAGAAAGTAGCCGGGAAAGCCCATGCGCTCAATGATCCCAAGCTCGAATTCGAGCCGCGCGGCATAGTCCTCGCGGCTCACCGCATGGGGGATGACGGCCAGACGCGCCTCAAGCCCATCGTTGGCTTGACGCCTGAGCTCCCTGACCTCGTCATCGGCGAATTTGGGCAGGATGGGATCGCGCTTATAGGCTTTGAACGCGCAGCGCTTCGCGATTTCGACGCTGTTTTCGAGCGCCTCGGGCAAATCAGCAAAAAGCGCTGCCATCTCTTCTGCGGATTTGAAATAGTGCTGTGCGGTAAGCCTGCGTCTCGGCTCCTGTTGGTCGACATAGGCCCCCTCGGCGATGCAGATGAGGGCGTCGTGGGCCTCATACATCGCTGCATCCGGGAAGTAGCAATCATTGGTTGCCACGAGAGGCAGACCCATCTCATAGGCCATCTCGACGAGCCCGCGCTCTGTCTTTTGTTCCGCCTCGGGCGCGCCCGCCTCGCCGGGATGCCGCTGAAGCTCAACATAGAGCCTGTCGCCAAAAACCAGGGCGAGGCGGTCCATGAGCGCTCTCGCCTTGGGTATCTGCCCCAGTTGCAGGAGCCGCCCCACAGGGCCGTCAGGGCCGCCGGTCAGACAGATGACATCGCCGCTATGTTCGCCAAGTTCCTCGATCGAAACATGGGGAAGCCCGCGATCATTTTTGACATACAGGCATGTATTGAGCGCCATGAGCGCCTCATACCCGGCCTCAGATTGCGCCAGAAGAACGAGCGGCGCAGGCGCGCGCGGCTTTTCACCAGGCTGCGCGGGATCAAAGCACAGATCAATCTGGCACCCGATGATCGGCTGAACCCCGGCCTTCGAAGCCGCCTCCGAAAACTCGAGAGCACAAAACATGTTGTTGGTATCGGTGACCGCCACAGCGGGCATCCCGGCCTTCGCCGCCATCTCGGGAAGCTTCTTGAGGCGCACAGCGCCTTCGAGAAGCGAATATTCAGTATGCACCCGCAAGTGGATGAATCGAGGATCGGCCATGGGCACGACCGTATCTAGCGTCTTGCCCATGCGCCAGCCACCATGGGCATCCGAAAAAAGATAGCCACTTGGCTAAGTATCTTGACCCGAGAGCGAGAATCGCTTTAGTTAGCCACATGACTAACTATCTAGACACATACTTCGCCGCCCTCGCAGACCCGACGCGCCGTGCCGTCATCGAAAAACTGACAAACGGGCCAGCGCCGGTCAAAGACCTCCATGCCCCCCATGACATGGCCCTCCCCACATTCCTCAAGCATTTGAGCAAACTCGAGGCAGCCGGGCTCGTGCGGAGCGAAAAGAAAGGCCGTGTCCGCATTGTCCATATCGAGGCAGCGCCGCTCAAGGAAGTGGAAGACTGGCTCGGAAAACAGCGCGACATCTGGGAAGGCCGTCTCGACCGCCTTGAACGTCTGGCTGCAAAGCTCTCGGACACAAAGTGACCTCGATTTACACGATCCAAACCAAGCAGAAAGGACCGCAATCATGACCTTCCACACAGCAGAACTGAAGTTTGAGCGAAGCTTCGATATCTCTCCATCCCGCCTTTGGCATCTCTTGACCGACGGTGAAATGCGCGAAGCCTGGGGCGCCCCGAGCGAAGACATGGTGCTCCACATGGAAGTGTCGGACTTGCGCGAAGGTGGCTTTGAGCGGCATCGCTGCGGACCCAAGGAGAACCCTGAATTCATCATCGAGACGCGGTGGTACAAGCTCGTTGATCAGGAAGGGGCGTGCTATTCCGAGACGCTCCTGATCGGCGAAGAGAGCCATTTCACAAGCCTTGTCACCTATGGCCTCTCGCAGACGGAAAGTGGAACTGATCTCGATGTGACCGTCGCTGTGACAGCCTTCGGTGAGGAGGGCATGATCGGCGAAGTGCAAGGGGGGTGGGAAGGCGGGCTTGCCAGTCTCGTCAAGCTTGCCGCAGCCGAAAACGCGCCCGCTTGAGGCGCAAGGGCTGAGGCCCCTTCGTCTGGCGGCCTCCGCCCCCCACGGTCGTCCCGCGCCTTCGCGCCGCCCCGCCCTGCCCGGCCCGGCCCTGCCAGGGCGCGACACGCTGCCAAAAAATAAGGCAAGCTCCTGTGAGATGGCCGTGGACCGGCGGTCAAAACACTTGCTTTTTGCCCGCGCCCGCTATGGATTAACCAAACGGGCGCGTGCTCTACGCCGCATCGAGCGCGCCGGCATTCCGCAACCTGGTACCGCGGCATTTGACCGACATGGACATTTCCTTCCGCCTCAATGGCAGCGACGTGAGCGTGAAAGACGAAGGCCCCACCCGCACGCTCCTTGATTGGCTGCGCGAAAAGCGCGGCCTCACCGGCACAAAAGAAGGCTGCAACGAAGGCGATTGCGGTGCCTGCACCGTCATGGTGACAGACCATGAAGGCGCGAAAGCGCTCAATGCCTGCATCCTTTTTCTGCCACAGCTCCACGGCAAGGCCGTGCGCACCGTTGAAGGCATCGCTGCCCCCTGCGGCGCGCTTCACCCGGTGCAGCAAACCCTCATAGAGCACCACGGCTCGCAATGCGGCTTCTGCACGCCAGGCTTTGTCGTTTCCATGGCCACTGACCATCTCAACGGGTCAACAGATCATGATGCGACACTGGCAGGCAATCTGTGCCGTTGCACGGGTTACGCCCCGATCGTTCGGGCCGCCCAGGCAGCACAGACCGCACCGATCCCCGATCATATGCGCGACACGCCACCTTCGCTTGGCCCAGAATGCTCCGAGGGGTCAGGCGGCAGCGCCCCCAAATCAGAGCGCAGCACTGCGGGCGCGGAGCTTAGCGCAACGCCCGGCCCAGCCTTGCCCGCGTCCTCCGACGAACTGGCTGCTTGGGCGCTGAAAAATCCGCAAGGCACGATCATCGCAGGGGCCACGGATGTGGGCCTTTGGGTGACAAAACAGTTTCGCGAACTCGGAGAGGTCGCTTTTCTCCATGGCTGCCACGATCTTCAGCAGATCGCGGAGACGGAAAGCGAAATCAGGCTCGGCGCGGGCGTGACAATCACGCGCGCCATGGCCGCTCTTCCCTACGCACAGCTCCACGGCATGTTTCGCCGATATGGGTCGCATCAGGTGCGCAACGCGGCAACGCTCGGCGGCAACATCGCCAACGGATCCCCCATAGGCGACAGCCCGCCGCCGCTGATCGCGCTCGGCGCAACGCTGCATCTCAGGAAGGGCGACACCCGCCGCAGCCTCCCGCTTGAAGAGTTCTTTATCGCCTATGGCAAGCAAGACCGCGCACCGGGCGAGTTTGTCGAGGCCATCACGGTGCCAAAACGGCCAGACATCTTGCGCGTCTACAAGCTCTCCAAACGCTTCGATCAGGACATTTCGGCGGTTTGCGGAAGCTTCTACATCCCTGTAGAAGCGGGCCGCATCCGCGCGCCGCGCATCGCTTTTGGCGGCCTGGCGGGGACACCGGCCCGCGCGCGCCAGACAGAGGCCGCGCTTGAAGGGCGGCCTTGGTCGCACGAGACAGTTGAGCGCGCGGCAAAAGCGCTGGCGGCGGATTATACGCCTCTCAGCGATATGCGCGCCTCGGCTGAGTATCGTCTCAAGACAGCGCAAAACATGCTGCGCCGCGCGTTCCTGGAAGATGGCGCAGATGTGCTCGATGTCAGGGGCGTGCGACCGTGAGCGTCGCCAAACCGCTCGCCCATGACGCCGCGCATCTCCATGTGACAGGTGCGGCGCGCTACACCGACGATGTGCCAGCGCCCGCGCAAGCGCTCCATTTGGCGTTTGGCATCTCAAAGATCGCCCGCGGGCGTATCACCGACATTGATTTGCGCGCGGTCCGCCAGGCACCCGGGGTTGTTTGCGTTCTCACAGCCGACGACCTGCCGGCTGCCAATGATGTGTCGCCCTCGATCCACGATGAGCCGCTCCTGTCGGAAGGCGACATTCACTATCTCGGGCAGCCGATCTTCGCGGTGGTCGCCGAGAGCCATCTCGCGGCGCGCTATGCCGCGACGAAGGCGCGGGTGCGCTATGACGAAGAAGAGCCGATCCTGACCATCGATCAGGCGCTCGCGGCCGAGAGCCGGTTCGAGGAAGGGCCGCGCATCTATTCAAAGGGCTGCGTCGAGACGGCCCTGGCAGAGGCCCCGCATCAAGTGCGGGGCAGCTTCGAGATCGGCGGCCAGGAGCATTTTTATCTGGAAGGCCAGGCTGCCCTCGCGCTTCCCGGTGAGGACGGGGACATGATCGTTCATTGCTCAACCCAGCACCCCACCGAGATTCAGCACAAAGTCGCCGAGGGGCTCGGCGTTCACATGCATAATGTGCGCGTTGAAGTGCGGCGGATGGGCGGAGGCTTTGGCGGCAAGGAAAGCCAGGGCAATGCGCTGGCCGTGGCTTGCGCGATCGCGGCGCGCAAGACCGGTCGCGCCTGCAAGATGCGCTATGACCGCGACGACGATATGATCATCACCGGCAAGCGCCACGATTTCCGCATCGAATATCACGTGGGCTTCGACGATGACGGTCGGCTGAGCGCGGTGGATTTCACGCATTTCTGCCGCTGCGGCTGGGCGCAAGACCTCTCGCTCCCCGTGGCTGACCGCGCCATGCTACACGCCGATAATGCCTATGATCTTCCCGCCGCGCGCATCACCTCGCACAGGCTCAAGACAAACACCCAATCCGCCACCGCGTTTCGAGGTTTTGGCGGGCCGCAGGGGATGGTGGGCATAGAGCGGGTTCTTGACCATGTCGCCCACACGCTCTCGCTTGACCCGCTCACCGTGCGGCAGCGCAATTTCTATGCCTCCGGCGGGAAAATGTCTGGCGAACGGAAGGGAGTAACGCCCTACGGCATGGAGGTGACCGATAGCATCATAAAAGAGCTCGTTGCCGAGCTCGCGCAGAAAGCGCACTATCATGACCGGCGCACGGCGGTTCGTGCATGGAATGCTTCGCATTCAGTGCTGAAAAGGGGGATCGCGCTCACACCGGTGAAATTTGGCATTTCCTTCACGTTGACGCATCTCAACCAGGCGGGCGCCCTCGTTCATGTCTACAATGATGGCTCGATCCATCTCAATCATGGCGGGACAGAGATGGGCCAGGGTCTGTTTCAGAAGGTCGCGCAGGTTGCCGCAGACCGCTTTGGCGTGGCCATGCAGGCGGTGCGCATCACCGCCACCGACACCGCCAAGGTGCCCAATACATCGGCAACCGCCGCATCTTCCGGGTCAGATCTCAACGGCATGGCTGTCAAAAACGCGTGTGACACGATCCGAGACAGGATGGCCGAGCATCTCGCTCAACTTTACCAGTGCAAACCCACAGAGATCATCTTTGAGGGCGGGCTTGTTCGCGCGGGCGGCGATGAGATCCCCTTCGCTGAGGCCGCGCAGATTTGTTACCAGGCGCGGGTCTCGCTTTCGGCGACGGGCTTTTACAAGACGCCCGATATCGAATGGGACCGGATCAAAGGCCATGGGCGCCCGTTTTACTACTTCGCCTACGGGGCCTCCATTTCTGAGGTGGTGCTCGATACGTTGACAGGCGAAAATCGCATTCTGCGCACCGATATCATCCATGATGCGGGGCGCTCCTTAAACCCCGCCCTCGACAAGGGCCAGGTTGAGGGCGCTTTCGTGCAGGGCGCGGGCTGGCTCACCATGGAAGAGCTCGTCTGGGACACCAAAGGCGCGCTAAAGACCCATGCACCCTCGACCTACAAGATCCCCGCTTGTGCCGACCGGCCCGAGATCTTCAACGTGCATCTTTGGGAAGGCGAAAACGCTTCTGATACAATCTACAAGTCAAAGGCCGTGGGCGAGCCCCCCTTCATGCACGGGATTTCGGCTTTTCTCGCTTTGTCTGACGCGGTGGCGCAGTGCCGCGAAGACTATCCGCATCTCGATGCGCCCGCGACGCCCGAGCGGCTCTTGACCACATTGGAGCGGCCATGAAGCTCAAGCAAGCCTTGCGCAAAGGGCCGGTTGCCCGCGTGATCGTGGCTGAGGTCAAAGGCTCGGCCCCGCGCGAAATCGGCGCTGAAATGTGGGTTTTCGCGGAAGGCCAGCAGGGCACAATCGGCGGCGGCACGTTGGAATATGAGGCCGCTGAGCGCGCGCGCGCGCGTCTTCTTAGCCCCGGTGCGCAGCTCTCGAAACATGCTCTCGGGCCGGATCTCGGCCAGTGTTGCGGCGGGGCGGTCACGCTGGTGACCGAGGTGCTCCATGAAGCGCCGGCAAGCGGCATCCGGGCGGTCGCTTTGGGCGAAAGGCCCGCGACACTCGCCGTCGAACGCGCCCGCGCCGCGCACCGCAATGGCACCGCTGGGGCGCGCATTTCCCTCATAGATGGCTGGATGATAGAGACCCCGGAGGAACCGACACGCGCCCTCTGGATCTGGGGCGCGGGCCATGTGGGCCGCGCGCTCGTCGGGGTCATCAGCCCGTTTCCCGATGTCGCGATCACCTGGGTCGACATCGCCGACGACCGATTTCCGGGCGCGCCCTCCGAGGGCGAGGGCGAGAGCGACGTTACGCGGATCAGCGCAGCGCGGCCGGAGCGCCTCATGGCGCATGCGCCGCGCCATGCCGAGCACCTCATTTTAACGTATTCGCACGCCCTTGATCTGGCGCTGTGCGACGCGGCTTTGCGGCGGGGTTTCGCGAGCTGCGGCCTCATCGGATCAAAAACCAAATGGGCGCGCTTCAGGAGCCGCCTCGCCGCCATGGGCCATGGCGCTGCTGAAATTTCTCGCATCGCTTGCCCGATCGGCGATCCGGCCCTCGGGAAGCATCCGCAAGCCATTGCGGTCTCAGTGGCGCATCGCCTACTCTCGAACGCAGAAATTGCGGGAGATACATTGGGTGACGCAAGACCTTCTCGCGCTTGAGGGGCTGACCAAGGCTTATCCAGGCGTCGTTGCCAATGATAAGGTATCTCTCACGATCCGCGCGGGCGAGGTGCATGCGCTACTCGGAGAGAATGGCGCGGGCAAATCCACTCTGGTCAAGATGATCTATGGCCTCGTCAAAGCAGATGCAGGCCGCATGATGCTCGAAGGCGCGCCCTATGAACCGAGCGATCCCCGCGCCGCGCGCGCTGCCGGCATCGGCATGGTCTTTCAGCACTTTTCGCTTTTTGAAGCTCTCACGGTGGCTGAAAACATCGCCCTTGGCATGGAAGAGCCGCCCAAGCCGCGCGCTTTGTCGGAGCGCATCCGTGGGGTGAGCGAGGCCTATGGCCTGCCCCTGAACCCTGATCGCACGGTCGGTGATCTTTCTGCCGGAGAACGCCAGCGCGTTGAGATCATCCGATGCCTGCTGCAAAATCCGCGCTTGCTTGTGATGGATGAGCCGACCTCGGTTTTGACACCACAGGAAGTCGGCATTCTCTTTCGCACCTTGCGCAAGCTGTCGTCGGAAGGCACGGCGATCCTCTATATCTCGCACAAGCTCGAAGAGATCCGCGCGCTCTGTGAACGCGCGACGATCCTGCGCGGCGGGCGGGTTGTGGCGACATGCGACCCGCGCGAGGAGACAGCGCGCGCGCTGGCGGAGATGATGGTGGGCAAAAGCTTTGCGAGCGCCAAACGCAAGGCGCGCGAAACGGGCGTACCGGTTCTGGCCGTCGAAAATCTGAGCCTGCCGCCCGCATCCGCGTTTGGAACGGCGCTCAAAGATGTGTCGCTGAGTGTGGCGGCAGGCGAAGTCCTTGGCATCGGTGGCGTGGCGGGCAACGGGCAAGATGAGCTTTTGGCCGCGTTTTCTGGCGAACGGCGCACGGCGGCGGGGGCCATCAGGCTTGGGAACGCTTCGATTGGCGCGCTCGCGCCCCGGGCACGGCGCGCCGCGGGCCTTTGCGTGGGCCCCGAAGAACGGCTGGGCCACGCCGCAGCGCCCGCGCTTTCGCTCGTCGAAAATGCGCTTTTAACCGCCGACACCCGCGAAAAGCTGAGCCGGAGAGGCTTTATCGATTGGGGAGACGTGCGGGCTTATGCTGAAAAGGTTATTGCCGCCTTCGATGTCAGAACGCCGGGTCCTGAAGCGGCGGCCCAGTCGCTTAGCGGCGGAAATCTGCAAAAATTCGTCATGGGCCGGGAGATGCTGCAAAACCCCGCGGCGCTGGTGATCAACCAGCCAACCTGGGGCGTCGATGCCGCCGCGGCGGCCTCGATCCGCCAGAAGCTGCTTGAAATGGCAGAACAAGGCGCGGCGATCATCGTTATCAGCCAGGACCTCGATGAACTCTTCGAGATCGCTGATCGCTTCGCCGCGCTCAATGAAGGGCGGCTGAGCGCGGCGCGCCCCATGGGCGATCTGACGATGGAAGACATCGGGCTCATGCTCGGGGGCGTTCAGGGGCATGAAGGCGAGGGAACGGCGGCATGATCGTTCTCGAGAAGCGGCCGACACCATCGTCGTTTTGGGCCTATGCGACCCCTATCCTCGCCGTTTTAGCCACCCAGCTTGCAGGCGGCGCGATGTTTGCCGCACTCGGAAAAGACCCATTTGCGGCGCTCAAGCTCATTTTCTGGGATCCACTCTTTGGTGAATTCGCGTTCTATTATCGCACGCAGCTCTTGATCAAAGCCGGCCCGCTCATTCTCATTGCGATCGGGCTGTCCCTGGGCTTTCGCGCAGGCATCTGGAACATCGGTGCCGAGGGGCAATATATCATCGGCGCGATCTGCGGCGCGGCGATCGGGCTGGCCTTTTATCCCCTTGAGGCGCGATGGCTGATTTTTCCGCTCATGGTGATCTTCGGGGCACTCGGTGGTTTTCTTTGGGCAATGATCCCCGCGCTTCTCAAGACACGGTTCAACACGAACGAGATCCTAGTCTCGCTGCTTTTGGTGTATGTGGCCGAGCAGGTCTTGGCGATGATGGCCTTCGGCCCCCTTCGCAACCCCGATGGACAGGGCTTTCCGGGATCGCGCAACCTCGCGCGGTGGGAAAGTTCGGGCAATCCGGAACTTTTCGCGGGAACGGGCATTCATTACGGGGTCGTGGCGGCGATCATCGCCGTGCTGATGGCCGCCATCCTTTTGTCGCGCCACCGCGTGGGGTTTGATATCCGCCTCATGGGCGTCGCCCCGAAAGCGGCTGCGTTTTCCGGCGTCAACAGCAAGCGCATGGTGCTCTTCTGCCTGGGCACCTCCGGCGCATTGGCGGGGCTCGCTGGGCTATTCGAGGTCACAGGGCCTTCGGGCCAAATCACCGACAGCTTCAATGTCGGCTACGGCTTTGTGGCGATTATCGTGGCGTTCCTCGGGCGGCTTAACCCAATTGGCATCCTCTTCGCCGGGCTTCTCATCGGGCTCACCTACATCGGCGGAGATGCAGCGCAGGCGGGCATCGGCCTCCCCGGTGCGGCGATACAGGCCTTCCAGGGCATGCTGCTCTTCTTTCTCTTGGCCTTCGATCTGCTGACACAGTTCCGCGTCAGGCTGACGAGGGCGGCAGCATGAGGCGCGCATGCGTCCTGCCCGAGCTCGGCTGGGCATCCTCTTTCCGTGCTGCGACCACCCTCACAACGGGCGGAATGGCAGGTCAACTTGAAGCATCGGAAACTGCCTTCCCGGGGGGGAGCGCAGGCAGGGCGCATTCGCACCTGGTGTTTGGGTCGCCCACTGCGCCAAAGAGGCTGCAATGGACCTGAGCAGCATCAACCCCGTCCTCCTCGTGACCGCGCTCATGATCGCCTCCACGCCCATCCTCCTCGCGGCCATCGGCGAACTCGTCGTCGAGAAATCGGGGGTCCTCAATCTGGGCGTCGAAGGGATGATGATCACCGGCGCGATCTGCGGCTTCATCATCGCAGTCGAAACAGGCTCGCCCGCTCTTGGGTTTTTATGTGCCGCTTTGGGCGGCGCGGCGCTGAGCCTCGTTTTCGCGGTCATCACGCTCTATTTTCTGTCAAATCAGGTCGCCACCGGGCTCGCGCTGACCCTTTTCGGCATCGGGCTCTCTTCTCTTCTGGGCCAGAATTACGGCGGTGTGAAACCGCCCTCGACGGCAAAGCTTGATATGGGCTTTTTATCAGACATCCCAGTTCTGGGCCCGATCCTCTTTAACCACGATGCCATCGTTTATCTCAGCTTGGCGGGGGTGGTCGCGGTCTGGGTGTTTTTGAAATATAGCCGGGCGGGCCTTGTGCTGCGCTCCTGCGGCGAAAATGCCGAAGCCGCCCATGCGCTGGGCTACAAGGTCAAACTCATCCGCATGGCGGCGATTGCGTTTGGTGGGGCCTGCGCCGGGCTTGGCGGGGCTTATATCTCACTCATTCGCGTGCCTACATGGGTCGATGGATTGACGGCGGGCGCGGGTTGGATCGCTTTGGCGCTCGTGGTCTTCGGGGCATGGCGCCCCGGCAGAGTCTTGATCGGTGCCTATCTTTTCGGCGGCGTCACTGTGCTTCAACTAAACTTGCAGGCCGCAGGCGTCGCAATTCCGGTGGAGTACTTGTCGATGAGCCCGTATCTCATCACCATCGCCGTGCTGGTCATCATCTCGGCGGGCCGCGCCCGCGCCTTGGGCGCGCCCGCCGCGTTAGGCCAATCCTTTCACGCATCGCGCTGAGGAGGCGCGAGCAACCGCAACCTTTCAGGGGGGAATACATGAAACTGAGATCAATCCTGGCGGCCCTCGCCATTGCCACAGCAGGCCCCGCGCTCGCCGATACGACAAAGGTAGGCTTTGTTTATGTCGGCTCCATCGGCGATGGCGGCTGGACCTTCGAGCATAATGAGAGCCGTCTCGCCGTCGAGGAGCATTTCGGCGATGCCGTCGAAACCGTGTTCGTTGAGAATGTGCCTGAAGGCGCCGACGCGGAGCGCGTCATGACAGAGATGGCGCTGCAAGGCGCGGACCTCATCTTCACGACATCCTTCGGCTACATGGACGCGACCAACAATGTCGCCGCCAAATTCCCGGATGTGAAATTTGAACATGCCACGGGCTATAAACGCGAGCATCCCAATGTCTCGACATATTCCGCCCGCTTCTATGAAGGCCGCGCCGTGCAGGGCCATATCGCGGGTAAGATGACCGAGACCAACAAGATCGGCTACATCGCCTCCTACCCGATCCCTGAAGTGATCCGTGGCATCAACTCCGCCTACCTGCACGCCGCCAAGGTGAACCCGGATGTGGAGTTCAATGTCATCTGGGTCTTCACCTGGTTCGACCCGGCGAAGGAGGCTGACGCCGCCCGCGCCCTCATTGACCAAGGCGCGGACGTGATACTGAGCCACACCGATTCAACAGCGCCGCTCGCAGCCGCTGCCGAGGCAGGGAACGTCATCGGCTTCGGTCAGGCTTCCGACATGGCCGCATTCGCCGATGGGCCGCGCGTGTCCTCCATGATCGACAACTGGGCCCCCTACTACATCGAACGCACTGCGGCCGTGATGGAGGGCACGTGGGGGCAGGTCGACACCTGGGATGGCATGGACACCGGCATGGTGAAGATCGGAGACATCACCGACCGCGTCCCCGCTGACGTGAAGGCCGAAGCCGAAGCCATGATCGCAGCCATCGCATCGGGCGAATACAAGCCCTTCACCGGCCCAATCAACAAGCAGGACGGCACGGTCTGGCTGGCCGAAGGCGAAGTGGCCGATGACGGCGCGCTCGCGGGCATGAGCTTTTACATCGAGGGCCTGAGCGGCGATATCCCGAACTGAGGCACCGGCAATTCTTTTTACAAAATGAAAACGCCCGGTCTCGCGCCGGGCGTTTTTCTTTTCTGCGCTTTGAAGCGGGGCATGGGCGGGGTTAGGCTTTGGCATTTCACCTCAAAGGATTTTGAAAATGACCCCCTGCAAATCAACCGTCAGCGCCACACGCATAAATTCAGCCCCCATGAGCGGGGATGTGGCAGGCGCGCTTTATGCGCTCAAGCTCCTCACGCTTGACGCCGTCACCGATATGACCGCGGTGGCCACAGGCAGCACATGCCCAAAAGGGCATATCTGCGTGGGGCGCGTGGCGGTCACAAAGCCGCCTTCGGTGATCAGCTTTCTTTCCTTCGTTGGCGGCGTTGAAACAATCACGTTCATCGTCACGCAAGAAGGCACCCTCTATGGAGAATGTATCGCGCCGCCAAAGCCCGAGGAGAAAGCCAAACTCGACGAGATCGAAAAAACCGTTGCAAAGCGCGAGCAAGAGAAACTCGAGAGGGCCCCGAACCCGTGCGGCGCAAAAGATGACCCGGCGGGAAAGCGCATTGAGGCCTGCAATCTGGCAGACCTGATGATCAAAGCCAGTCAATTGCCTGATCTGCCAAAAGACCCCAAAGGCCCCTGCCGCCTCTATCGCGACAGATCAGATAACGATCGCGTGGTCTGCGCGGGCAAATGCAAGGACGGGAAGGACTGCCTGTCTACCCCCGTTCAGGACATTGAGAAATCACTGACAGAGCCAGATAAATACGTCCTCGAATGCCGCTGCAAATGATCAATAGGGGCTCTTGGGCGTCGCAGATCTCAGGTTACTCGGCTTTTCACTCGGGAAGACGGGAGGTGAAGCGCCGCCTTTTCGGCGACAGAGAGATCATTGGGATTTTATAAGCGCATCAGGGCGCAAGCCTGGAGTGGGGCATAATCGCGTCTAAACGAGGGTGAGCGCAGTGCCGGGGGCATAGGCAAAGCGCTTAAAAGCATGCGCGCGCACTTGCCCGCGGGGCCGCGGCACGGCTCAGGAAGGGAAGTGATCGACCGCACCAGGGAAAGCGCAGAGCAAGACAATGCCGTCGAGAGCACGCCCCGGACACCTGTATAAACACATCATCAAACGTCATGAAACCTTGGGCCCACCTGGCATGATCGCAAGGCGATTGCAGCCTCTCCAGCGCCGCAAGTCATATCGAGAGGCGCTCTTGGGCTGATCGCTGCGCCACACTCTGCGTCTCGTATCGTCGCTGATGTGACCGGCCCTGAGAAAGGCGGTGCCCGGCTATCGAAAGCCAGATGCATGATTGGCATTATCCCGCCCGCGCTGCGCCCGATCAGAGGCCGAGCTATCGTTCTTTTGCCGTGCGATGGGCTTTGGGGGCCATTTCAGCCTTCATACCTGTCTGTCGTCCCAGAGAGATCGCGGCCAATCCCACGCACATTTGCCCGAACCTGGCGCTGGTCCTTCACCAGTTGGAACGCCACTTGCCTTGCCGTTTTCCTTAACCACTGACCCGCCCATGACTGAGCCGCCGAGCATCGCCTCAAGGGTGACCACCCTGCGCGGTGCCCGCCACGCGAGGCCAGCTTTGCGCGCGGGCCACGCCCTCCACCTGCCAGCCCGCAAGCTTCGACTGGCTCGCCTCAAAGGAACACGACCAGCGGTCAGAAAAGAACCAATCGTACAACAAACCCAAATCAGAGAGACGGTGTTCCTTGGGATCAAGTCGTCAAAGATCAGTGCCACCGCACGCGGACTGCAAAGCGCGCCACCCCTCCAAAAGCGCCCAATACGCCCGCTTCCCCTGGCCCCAAACATCAAGTCCATCGCTGACGTGTCAGGAGTGTTAAGGGCGGGAGCTCCAAAACATCCGGCTGCTCTTATCTCTCAGATGCATCGTCCCCGGGCTTAAGCCCCATCCGCATTGATTTGTCCTCCACACTTGATTGGAGCAGTTGGCGCTGCCCCTGTGCGACTGGAGCAGGGGTAGCACGATGGGAAATGTGTTTGGTGTCGATTTAGCGAAGAATTTGGTCGATGGGGTCGGTCCAAATGGGCATGCGCGGGTTGGCAATGACGATCTGGAAGGCTTTGCAAGGCGCCTGGCGCGCTGTGTCGAACGGGTCCCCTTTCGAAGGATCAGGCGGATATGAAAAGCCGCTTCGTGCGGCGCGTGCCAAGGCCGGTTTTCCGGCGATCCGCATTGATCCGCGCCGGGCGCGCCTTTGCGACCTCGCTAAGGCGGCTGGCCAAGATTGACCGGGTGGATGCAAGTATGATCCGTGAGATGGCGAGGCGGTTGGATTTGCCGGGATGCCCGCCTGAAACAGAAGAGGTCAGCCAACTCAAGGCCTTGCAGCCGCGCCGCCGCCAGCGCGTCGAGGATGCCAGGCGCGAGGAGATATGCCTGGGCTAGACATCCGACACGATAGCACGCGCCTCATTGGGGCGTGTTTTGCGGCTGTTGCAGCGCGAGATCGACAGCAGTGAGATCGCCATCTCACAGTGCATCGCAACGTCCAAAGACCTGTTTGATGCGTTAGCGGGCCTCGCACCGATGGCTCGAGACAGCGGCATGCGTACCGGAAATCGACGCATCGGCGGCGGACGCGAAAGCCCGCGCGACGTGCTGTACATGGCAGGCCTGAGCGCAGCGAGAAACGATCCGCCCCTGCGCGCTTTCTCAGACAGGATCAGAGCAAACGTGAAGGTGCCAAAGCAATCGATCATCGCGGTCACATGCAAATTTCTGATCATTCTCAACGCCATGATCACCGAAAACAGGGCATATGAAACACCACATCAACACACGATCCCGGGGGCAAGGGGCAACGCCCCAAGGCGAGCGCAGCGAGTGGGCGGG